>NZ_JBHJYS010000005.1:58921-443510 GCF_042270245.1 Streptomyces sp. NPDC055955 | reverse complement strand
TTTGGGGGTACTGGGGGGCCACTTGCCCCACGCGCCGCAGTGGGTCGGGGGGGGGGGGGGTGGTGGCCGGCCCCCCCCCCCCCCCCGCGGGGCGGGGGGGGGGGGGGCGGGGGGCGCCCCCCACGTCACCGTCGAATGACACGCTATCGCTGCACATGCACCGGCGCTGATCGCGCGTGGTTTCCCAAAAGCGCCCGGTCTCGCACGGGCTTTCCGCCCAGAGGCATCGGCGATGTTGATCAGAGCTTGGCGAAAACGCCGAATTCGTCAGAATTCGCTTTGTTGATCAGTTCGCAGTCGATCGCCTGCTTCTCGGGTTGTCCGGTCTTGCCGGTCTTGATGAACTTGTCCGCCTGCTCGATCGCCAGCTCGGCGCCGAGGGCGGCCGGCTGAAGTGCGGTCGCCCGCATGGTCCCGGCCTTGATCTGAGCGATGGCGTCCGGGCTTCCGTCGAAGCCGACCACCTCGACACCGGTCCGCTTGGCCGACTTCAGAGCGGCGACCGCGCCGAGTGCCATGGTGTCGTTGCCGGCGATGACACCCTTGAGCTTGGGATAGCGCTGCAGGATGGTCTCCATCTTGCTGAAAGCCTCCTGCTGATCCCAGTTCGCCGTCTGCTGGGTCACTCTCTTCATGTCGGGGTACTGGGAGATGACATCTGCGTATCCCTTGGAGCGAACGCCGGCGTTGGTGTCGGACTCCTTGCCGGTGAGTTCGACGTAGTCACCCTTCTCTCCCATCGCCTTGACGAACTCCTGCGCGGCGAGCTGGGCTCCTTGGGAGTTGTTCGACACGATCTGGGCCTTGGCGATACCGGTCTGGTTGATCTCCCGGTCGATCAGGAAGACGGGGATTCCCGCCTTGGTGGCCTTGCGGACGGGGCCGATCGACGCGTCGGCGCCGGCGTTGTCGAGGATGATGGCCGCGGCCTTGCGGGAGATGGCGGCATCGATCAGTTCGCTCTGCTTGTTGGGGTCGTCGTCGTGCGAGGCGACCGAGGTCTGGTAGCCGAGGGTCTTGGCCTTCTTGTCCGCCGCGTCGGCTTCGGCCTTGAAGAACGGGTTGTCGGGGGAGGGCGTGATGACGGCGATCAGGTTGCTCTTCGGCGAGCCCTTCGACGATGCGGAGTCGGACGAATCGTCGGACGACCCGCACGCGGTCAGCACCAGGAGTCCTGCGGTCAGGGCGGCTGCGCTCGTGACCACGCGAGTGGTGTTGCGGTGAGACATGCGGCTCTCCAATGGAGGGGTGATGAGGGGGCTGCGGATCAGCGTGGGTAGGAGTGGACAGGGGCGACAGGGCGGTTCGGCGGGTGTTCAGGCGTCGGATGCGGCCCGCGGCGCAGCATCCGCATTCGCCGGTTCGTTGCCGGGTTCCACCGCGACGGCGGATGCGGCGGCCCTGCGACGTTGGAAGCGCTGCTGGCTCTGGTCGAGGATGACGGCCACGATGATGACCGCGCCCTTGATGAGCATCTGCCAGAACGTCGAGATGCCGAGGATCACCAGGCCATCGGCGAGGAAGCCGATGACGAAGGCGCCGACGAGTGTCCCGCGTACGGTGCCTCGTCCGCCGGAAAGGGCGGCGCCGCCGATGACGACCGCGGCGATGGCGTTGAGCTCGAAGGACTCTCCGGCCTGCGGTGCGGCGGAGGTGAGCTCGGAGGCGATGATGAGTCCGGCCATGGCAGCGCACGCGCCCGAGATCATGTAGACGGTCATCTTGACGCGGTGGACGGGAACGCCGCTAAGTTCCGTGGCGCGCTCGTTGCCCCCGGTGGCGTAGAGCCAGCGGCCGAAGGGAGTCGAACGGAGAAGAACCGTGACGAGGCCGGCCAGCACGATCATGATCCAGACTGCCACCGGGAGGCCCAGGGGACGCCCCTGGCCGAGCCAGCCGAAGCCGGTGTTGTGCATGGCGGGGTCGCCGGCCAGGTCGGGGTAGGTGGTGCCGTCGGAGATGAGGAGGGCAGCGGCCCGTGCCACGTAGAGCATGCCGAGTGTGGCGATGAACGGTGCCACGTTGAGGCGGGTGATGAGAACACCGTTGACGGTGCCGACCAGGGCTCCCACCGCGACGCAGATGACCACCACGGCCCAGACCTGCGGGAAGACGACGGCATCGGCGAAGCTCAGGTTCAGCCCCTGGAGCAGTTCACCGGCGACCACCCCCGACAGTCCGACTGTGGATCCGACCGAGAGGTCAATACCGCCTTTGAGGATGACCAGCAGCATGCCCAGCGCGAGGACAGCGTTGATGGCCACGTGCTTGGTCATGGTGATGACGTTGTCGACCGTGAGGAAGGAGTCGGACAGCAGGCTGAAGACGACGATCAGGACCCCGAGCGCGATGAAGGCGCGCAGTTCGAAGACGGAGTCGAGCGTCTTGAGGCGCCGGGCCCGTGCCGCTGCCGCACGGCGCTGTTGCACCACTACCTCGTGGTCCTTGGTCAGGGTGTCACTCATTGGGGGCTTCCTCGGTGGTGTCGGCGCCGTCGGCCAGGCTCATCAGACGGTCACGGGTGATCTCGCCCGCCCGCAGGTCGGCGACCAGCTTGCCCCGGACCAGGATCAGGAGGCGGTCCGGAATGTGCAGCGCTTCCTCGGCCTCGGAAGTGGTGAAGAGCACGGCCAGACCGCGCTCCGCCTGCTGCGCCATCATCTGGAAGACATCGGCCTTGGCGCCGACGTCCACGCCGCGCGACGGCTCGTCCAGCAACAGGACACGGGGGCCGGTCATCAGGGCCTTGCCGATGACGACCTTCTGCTGGTTGCCGCCACTGAGTGAGCCGATGAGCTGGTCGGGACCGGAGGCCTTGACCGTGACATCGGCGATCATCGAAGTGACGGCCTTGTTCTCCGCCCGACGGTCGACGAACAGTCGGCGTACGAACGTGGTCACCGCTGCCAGCGACATATTTTGTCCCACGCTCATGGACTGCACCAGACCGTCGCGTTGGCGGTCCTCGGGGACGAGCACAAGCCCGGTGCGGATACGCCGACGGATGCTGCCGACGAGCGGATCACCGTGCAGGAGGGATTCCCCCGAGGCGACGGGCAGCCGGCCGGCCAGGCACTCCAGTAGTTCGGTGCGGCCGCTTCCCATCAGCCCGTAGATGCCGACGGTCTCACCGGCTCGTACGATCATGGAGAGATTGTCGACGGCGAGTCGGCCCGGGTTGGCGGGGTCGGCGACGGAGAGTGCCCTGATCTCCAGTGCGGTGGGCCCCAGTCGGGGCTCGCGGGCCGGGAAGAGATCGTCCTGGTCGCGGCCGACCATCATGCGAACGATCCATGCCAGATCGACGTTGTCGGCGCGCGCGGTGGCGACCATGCTGCCGTCGCGCAGGACGGCCACGTAGTCGGCGATGGAGAGCGCTTCTTCCAGGTGGTGCGAGATGTAGACGATCGCGACGCCCTCGGCCCTGAGCTCGCGGATCACGTGGAAGAGGACGTCCACCTCTGGCGCACTGAGTGCCGACGTCGGCTCGTCCATGATGAGCACACGGGCGTCCTGCAGCAGGGCGCGGGCGATCTCGACCAGTTGCTGCTGTCCCAGGCGTAGTTCGCTGACCGGCTGTGCGGGATCGAGTGTCTCGTCGAGCCGGCTCAGTACCTTCCGGGCCAGCGTTCGTTGGGCGGTGCGGTCGAGCAGGGTCCCGCCCTGCCGTGTGTGCTCGCGGCCGAGGAACAGATTGTCCTGGATGCTCAGGTTGGTGCAGAGACTGAGTTCCTGGTGGATGATAGAGATGCCGTGGTCGGCCGCGTCCCGCGCACTGGCGAACCGCACGGCGCGGCCGTCGAGTTCGATGTGTCCGGTGCTGGGGGACTCGACGGCGCTGAGGATTTTCATCAGGGTCGACTTGCCTGCCCCGTTCTCGCCGAACAGTACCGTGGTGTGCCCTGCCGCGATGTCCAGGGAAACACCTTTGAGGGCTTGCGTCCCGCCGTACACCTTGGTGACCTCCGCAGCGCGCAGGACGGGCGGAACCGGGGTTTCAGCCGTGACGGGCTCGTGCGTCACCGCGGTCACGACGCTGCCTCGATCGAGATCGGCGTGATGGTCAGCAGGTCGGCGGTCAGTGGTGTCATGGCTCCTGTCACGGTGACCTCCTTGCCCTTGACCGCTACGGGGTCGAAGGTTTTGAGCAGCTTGGTCTTCATCTCGGTGTTCAGGGCGGTCGCCGCGTCGGCGTAGTCGACCTGGTTGGTGAACTGGCCGAAGGTGATGAATCCCGGGGCGTCACGCAGCGCGGTGCCGTTGACCGCGGGGCCGATCTGCACGGAGACGCGGATCTTGTCCAGACCGGGCACACTCACCTGCATGAGGCCTCCGCGGGCCGCACCGGCGGTTCCGGTCAGGGTGACGGCGTAGCTGTAGGGGCCGGTGCCCGCCCGGTGTCCGTATGTGCGGCCGGCCGCCTCGGAGTCGGCTGCCATCGCCTTGTGAAGTGTGGTGATCTGCACGGCGTTCTTCTTGATCGCCGGAACGACCTTCGCCCCGTAGGTGTCGGCCCCATATTCCGCGGCGACGAACTTGGGCTTCGCACCACTGGCGGCTTCGCTGTCCGAGCGGTAGGTCGTCGTCACCGCCATGGCGACGACGAGGAGCGCGAGGGCGAGGAGGCTGCAGCGGCCAAGCGTCAGCCGGTTGCGGCGACCGATCGCCCCCCTCCTCGTGTGCGCAGGTTCCACTGTTGTCATGTCGTCCTCTGCATTTCTCGTGCCCCGAGGTCGCGGGCGGCCGTGAGACGCCGGTGCCATCGCTCGACGGCGGTGTGGCGCGCTTCTTTGTGCCAGCTGGGTGTGAAGGCCTGCAGCTGGGTGTCGGCACGCCTTTCCAGCTCGGCGGTTGTCCACAGGCCGAGGCCCAGGCCGGCCAACTGCGCGGCCCCGGCAGCGGACAGGTCATGGTGGGCGGTACGGGCCACCGTGATGTCGTTGACGTCGGCCTGCAGTTGCATGAGAGCGTCGCTGCGGCTCAGGCCGCCGTCGGCGACGACCTGGTGCAGGCCGGGCAGTGCCGCAAGGACGTCTCCCACCTGGTAGGCGACCGATTCCAGTGCGGCACGGGCCAGTTGGTCACGCCCGGTGCCCAGGTCGAAGCCGGCCAGAACGGGTACGGCCTGACTGTCCCACCATGGTGCTCCGATGCCGCCGAAGGCCGGGACGAGTGTCACGCCGCCGGCGTCCGAGCCGGCGGCGAGGGCTACGAGTTCGTCCGGCGAGGTCCGCAGCAGCTCGGCCAGCCAGGTGATGGTCCGGCCGGTGGAACGGATATTGGCCTCATGGGCAAAGGTGGTCCGGTCGGTGGACCAGGCGATCGTGCTGCAGACATGGTCAGCCGGTGTGGGAGAGTCCGCCACCGTCATGACGGACGATCCGCTGCCGTAGGTGGCCTTGACGATTCCCGCCCGCCAACCCGCGTGCGAGAACAGCGCGGCGTGCGAGTCGCCCATCACCGCCAGCACCGGGGTGCCGTCGGCCAGGGGGGCAAGTGCCCGCAGGCCGCCGAAGGGTCCGTTCGACGCGACGATCTCGCTCAACGCCGCGCGCGGGATGCCGAAAAGGTTGAGCAGGTCGTCGTCCCAGTCACCCGTCGCCAGATTCAGCAGCTGGGTCCTGGAGGCGTTGCCGATCTCGGTGACCAGGTTCCCGGTGAGCGCGTGGAGGAGAAAGGCGTCCACCGTGCCGAGGCGCAGTGCGCCGGTGCCGCTCCGGGTGCGTGAGGGATCGTGCCGGTCGAGGAGCGCGGCCATCTTCAGCGCGGAGAACATCGGGTCCAGCGGGAGGCCGGTGCGTCGCCGGATCTCCCCGCTCATGCCCGCTCGGCGCAGCCGTTCGGCGTGCTCGGTGCCGCGCTGGTCCTGCCAGCTGACGAGCGGGGCGACGGGTGTGCCGGTCTGTGCGTCCCACAGGACGACGGACTCGCGTTGGGTGCTGAGCGCGACTCCGGCCACGACGCGAGGGTCGATGCCCTTCAGACAGTCGGTGACCGCCTCGCGGACACTTGCGAGGATCGCGAGGGCGTCCTGTTCCACCAGTCCTGGGCCCGGGTGGGTCTGTGACAGGGACACGCTGGCCCGGGCCACGACGTTGCCGAAGGCGTCCAGCAGCAGGGACTTGGTGGAGCTGGTGCCCTGATCGACGGCGAGGACGTACGGCTCCATCAGGGCCGTCCCAGGGCTTCGAGCGCGACACGGGCGATGCCTTCGGCGCTGAGGCCGAAGTGGTCGAGCAGGAAGGACGCGCTGCCGGTCGGAGCGAAAGAGGGCACCCCCACCATGCGCACGGGGACGGGGTGGTGTTCGGCGACGACCCTGGCGACGGCGGCGCCCAGACCGCCGGAGAGGAGTCCCTCCTCCGCGGTGACGACAGCTCCAGTCTCCCGGGCCGCGGCCAGAACGGCCGCTACGTCCAGAGGCTCGACGAACGTCATGTTGAGGACCCGGGCCGAAACGCCCTGCCGGCCGAGGACTTCGCTCGCTTCCACGGCGCGCGAGACCATCGTTCCCACCGCGATCAGAGTGACGTCGGTTCCGTCCACGAGACGAGTGGCCCTGCCGGCTTCGAAGGGGGAGCCCTCGGGTGTGACGGCGGGGACCTTGAACCGCGGGATACGGAGGTAGGTCGGCTTCCCCGACTCCACCGCCCAGCGCACGGCACTGCGGGTCTCCGCCGGATCCGCGGGAACGATGATCTCCAGTCCGGGGACCGCCCGCATCCACGACAGGTCCTCGATGGAGTGGTGGGTAGGGCCCAGTTCCCCGTAGGCCACGCCGGGGCTCTGCCCACAGAGGACGACATGCCGGTAGCTGTAGGCGACGTCGGCCTTGATCTGCTCCAGGGCACGGCCGGTCAGAAAGGGGGCCGCGGCGGACACGAAGGGAATGAACCCGGCGTTGGCAAGGCCGGCGGCGACGCCGACCATGTCCTGTTCGGCGATGCCGACGTTGACCAGACGAGTGGGGAACTCCTCGCGAAACTTGACGAGGTTGCTGGAGCCGACCGAGTCGTTGCACACCGCGACGATCCGTTCATCGGTGCGGGCCAGCCGGGACAGTTCGTCGGCGAAGTCCGCCCGGCAGTCGAACGTGGGGACCTCCGAGGCCACGACGGTCATCGGTTCAGCTCCTCGAGCGCGAGAATGACCTGTTCGTCAGTGGGCACCTTGTGATGCCACTCGACACGGTCCTCTATGAACGAAACACCCTTACCCTTGACGGTGTTGGCGACCACCGCGACGGGGCGGCCCGTTGTCGACGGGGCGTACGCCTCCATGATCGCCCGGTGGTCGTGGCCGTCGATGACGCGCACCTCCCACCCGAAGCTCGCCCACTTCTTGTCCAGGGGGTCCAGGGATGTAGTGTCCTCCGTGCGGGCACCTTGCTGCAGCCGGTTGCGGTCCACCACAGCCGTCAGGTTGGCCAGCCCGTAGTGCGCGGCAGTCATGGCCGCCTCCCAGTTGCTGCCCTCCTGCATTTCCCCGTCGCCGAGCACAACGATGGTCCGCCAGTTCTCATCTCGCAGCCGCGCTCCGAGCGCGATGCCGGTGGCGACAGGGAAGCCGTGGCCGAGGGGACCGGTGTTGGTCTCCACGCCCGGAACCTTGAGCCGGGCGGGATGGCCGTTGAGCGGCGACAGCGGTGCCATGAACTCGCTCAGCCGTGCCCGCGGAAAGAAACCGCACGAAGCGAGCGCCGAGTACAGGGCCGCGGCGCAGTGCCCCTTGCTGAGCACAAAGCGGTCCCGCTGAGCGTGGCCGGGCGCGGTCGGTTCCATCCTCAGAGTGCCCCACAGGGCAGTGACCAACAGATCGGTCACCGACAGGTCGCCACCGACGTGCCCCATGCCGGCCGCCTGGATCGTGGTCAGGATGTCACGCCGGACGGCGGTGGAGATCGCGGCAAGTTCCGCTGCGGCCTCGGCCGGTGGCGCCTCGCGCAGCAGTGCGCTGCGCCGGTGGTATGCGTCGGCGGCGGCATCGTCGGCCCGCAACGGAGCTGTGGTCTCCACAGTGGCGGTCACACGGACTCACTTTCCGCGAGCGCACGGAACAGCGCCCGCTTCGCGATGCGCTGGGCGCCGAGGGCGTCCTGTGCCGACTGGGCGGCGGCGAGTTCCTCGCGGTCGAGGTAACCCAGTGCGTGGTGGAAGGCACGCATCGTGCGGATCCCGTTGCGCGCGGCCTCGACCGGGTCCTCGCGGAAGGGGAACTGGTCCAGCTGCCAGACCCCCTGCCAGCCCGCGTCGCGCAGCGCGAAGAAGAACTCAAAGGTCTCTATCAGGTGCACGGAGCCGACGACCATGTCGTCGTCCCAGCCGCGGAAGTTGTCGTTGACGTCGATCGCGAAGAGTCTGTCGCGGGCGATCGCCAGCCGTGCCGCCTCGGCGGGTGTCTCGCCCCCGTAGAGGGAGTGGCCGAAGTCGAGAAGGACACCGACGTTGTCCACACCCATGTCCTGGATCGCGAGGAGCGTGCGGGCGACGGACGAGAAGACCATCCGGTTGCGCGGCTCACGCGGCTTGTACTCGATGGCGAACTTCAGGTCGGGGAAAGCCTCGGCGAGCTCGCGCACCGCCCCCACCGACTTGCCCCACAGGTCGGTGTAGTCGGCCTGGAACGGGTAGTCGTAGCCGTCCTGCCCCGGCCAGAGTTTGACGTAGTCCACGCCGAGCTCGCGGCCGACCTCGGCCGCTCCGGCGACCAGGTCGATGGCCTGGCGGCGAATGGCGGGGTCGGGGTTAGTGAAGCCGCCCTTGGCGAACTTCCCCGTGTAGAACTCGGGTGTCACGGCGATGGCGCGGAGGTTCTGCTCGGCCAGCGCCTGCTGGACCTCGGCTGTGCTGATGTCCCCGGGCGGGAAGGGCCAGTTCAGGTCGACGACGGAGAGGTCCTCGACAGCCCCCGCGAGCTTGATGGCATCAAGAATGGTGCGCGGATCACCGTATCCGTCCGTGGCGTAGCGATCGACGTAGGTGGCGAAGTGCCAGATACCGGCCCCGTACACGGGTTCATCGGCGACACGGTCATGAATGTCTATGCGTTGCTGACTCGACATGCAGACCAAGTTAAGAACGAGTGTCCGGTGTGTCAATGCCTTCGACATGGCGAGGTGGCGACTCACGGGACGCCGGCGCCGCCGACGAGGATGGCGCCCAGTGGACGCTTTCCCTCCACCTGGTTGACGGGATCACCGCCTCACCCGCACACTCCATGCATTCCTACTCGGAAATGAATAGACATACGCCTTTGCTGCGGCGAGCGGGTGCCCCACCGCTCGAAGATCCGAGGTCGGTCACCGAGATCGGACCCCTGGCCCAAGGTCGGGACTCGCGTTGGTGATGTTGACGGGATGGGCGCGTCGGGGCAGAAGGTTCGTCCCGAACCGTTGACGACCATATGTCGGCGGAGTAAATCTTGCGGCAGTCGTCGATGCACATCTAGGCGCCAGTGAATTTTTATTCGGAGAGGTGTCGCTTGGACTGCCAGTCTCAAAGCAAAGCCCTGACCTCGTCCGCAGGACTGCGCCCGCAACGTACGCGGTTGAGTGCCCACAGGCTCCTGACCGCCACAGACGTCTTCGCCGCAACGACCGCGCTCGCCGTCGCCGGAACCGGACCTGCCTCGGCCGGCCGGTCACCTGCACCGACGGCATACAGAAGGCCAGGTACGACTGAAGCCTGTGGTCAGTCACCCAGCAGCTCGACTTCGCCAACCGTCTGCGGTGTGGGGTCACCCCGAGCATGAACCGTTCGTCCGGGGCACCGGCCTGGCCACCATCCACCAGCCCCGAGCGCCATCAAGACCAAGGTGACCGTGCCGGCTGACACGCGCCCCGCCAAGACCATTCACATCATCTTTCAGGTGACGCAGAACGGACCGCACGCCCTGTCCCCGAACCAAAGAGTCGTCATCACCGTCAAGCGACAGAGGTGGTCGCACAGCCCTTACTGCTCGTCGGCTGTGAGGGGTGAGGACATCCCCATCAAAAGCGACGCGGTGTGACTGGTGTCCCCGCAGGCGTGTAGCGGGGGAAGTATTCGGCGGGAGCACCCACCTCCTCAGCCGGCTCCACTCCATCCTGTGCGACCTCCTGCCCGGCGGCGTATCCACCGGCCCGTCCACCAACGAGGCCGCTGCCACCGTGAAGAGCATCCGCTCCACGACGGCCACCGGTGCCTGCCGGCAGGGACATGGTCCGTGACCCGCCGGCCGGCCTGCACCCCCTGGACCGGCAGATCAAGGGCGACGAAGTCGAGAGGCGCGGGGTCGTCACCGCAACTCGCAACCCGCTGACCGTCCTGCCGAGCTCGGCATGCCCCGACTTCACGCCATGGGACCGCGCACCGCCACGCAGTCCCGTCCCGCGCCATCCGTGTGAGGCACCGAAGGGGTGCCACATCGCAACCCGCAGTGCCGCAGAGGTAGCGGCACACCAGAAAGGAATGATCATGAGTAGAAAGTCTCGCCTCCGGCGCCCGACCGGTCACGCCCGATGGGTCCCGGCCAGTGTCGCGGCAAGTATGGGGCTGGCGCTGCTGGCTCCGTGGTCGGGTAGCCAGCCGGCTTCCGCTGCACCGATGTCCCTCGCGCCGACGAAGACGCCGCAGTCCTCGGCAACTCCGTACCGAATCATGATCACGAGTGACGCCGAGATCGACGACATCGCGTCGTTCCACCGGCTCCTGCTTGACTCGAACGAGCTTGCTGGCAGCCTCGAAGCGGTCATCTACTCGAGTTCGACGTTCCACTGGGCAGGCGACCCCACCGCGAACCCGCCCGTCCCCGCGTCCAACTGGGCCGGCAACGACGTCTTCCAGAACATCATCAACGGCACGGGTCCGCAGGGTGCCGGGGGCGGTTACGCTGCCGTCGTCGACAACCTGCGCAAGAACGACCGGCGCTACCCGTCCGTCAAGCATCTCGACAGCCTCATCAAGGTCGGCAATATTGCCTACCGCGGGGAGATGCAGAAGGACACAGAAGGCTCGAACCTCATCAAGGCGGCCTTGCTCGACAACGACCCCCGGCCGCTCTACCTTCCGGTGTGGGGCGGAACGAACACCATCGCGGCTGCTCTGCGCTCGATCGAGAACGAGTACAAGGGTACGAAGCAGTGGAAGGCGGTGCAGAATCGCGTCATCGCCAAGGCCCGTCTGAACATCATCCTGGACCAGGATGAGACGTACAAGGACTACATCGCTCCTCATTGGCCCAAGCTCAACGTCGTCGTGAACCGCGACCAGTTCTGGACCATCGCCTACCGGAACTACCGGTACACCGGAGGCCGGGGCGACGCCCGGGTGCCGCAGCCGATCGAGGACGCCTACTTCGGCCCCGCGTTCGTGGACCGTCTGCGTGTCGGTCCGCTGATGAAGACCTATCCTGTGTCCTCGGACGCCGCCGCGCTCGGAGCTGCAGGCTACCCGGACACCTCCGAGTTCCTCTCGGAAGGAGACTCGCCGAGCTACCTGGGCCTTGTGCCCAACGGCCTCCGGAGTTGGGAGGACCCAACGTGGGGCGGGTGGGGCGGACGCTTCACGAAGCACTCTGCGAACACGTGGACGGACTTCCCGTCATACCTCCGCAACACCTCGCAGAAGTACGACGCGCGCAACTACAACCAGGAGCCGGACCGGGTGCGCGACACCAGCCCGTACTCCGACAGCTACGACGTGGCCTACCCGCAAGCCCGGTGGATCCCTGCGTTGCAGGAGGAGCTCGCGGCGAAGTCGGAGTGGCAGAGCAAGTCCTACGCCGACGCTAACCACCCTCCGACGGTTGACGCGGCCGGTGGGCGTACAGACATCACGGTCCGGCCAGGCCAGCAGGTCAAGCTGCAGGGTCACGTCTCCGACCCCGACGGCGACAAGGTGACGACCACCTGGTGGCAGTACCGCGAGGCGGGCACGTACCCCGGCGTCATCGACATCGCTCGCCCCAGCAGTGCCAAGACCACCTTCACCGTCCCGCGCAACGCCAAGCGCGGCCAGACCATCCATATGATCCTGGAGGTCAAGGACCGCGCCGACAAGCCCTTCACGAGGTACCTGAGGATCGTCGCCACCGTGCGCTGACGCCTCGGTTCGTCCTTCCTCAGGGCAAGCCGCAGCAGCCCTCGGCTGCTGCGGCTTGCCCTTTGTCGGCGCAGGGCGCGGGAGGACCATCTACCCGATTGAGTTGTATGCATCTTGAATGTGCAGGTCAAGGGGGTGGCATGAGTGGGTGAGGTCGTGCTGGGCCTTGACCCCGGATCTTGAACACGCCTATGCGGCTCGGGCTAGGGTAGTTGATCTCGATTGGAAGGTATTCTCGAAGGCGATCAGAGATGGGTGTAGTCGCCGCCCGGAGCACACGAGGTGCCGAGCCCGTCATCCTGGAGGCCCATCTGGTTACGGCGGTTGGAAGTCGAGGCCGGTCTTGGCGATGGGGCCGTCGATGAGGCTGGGCCGGTACTGCATCCGTTTGAGGCGGGTCTTCACCAGCGCGGTGAGCTGGTCGAGGCTGTGTTTGGTGAGGTTGGCCAGCGATCGCTTCAGGTGTGACCAGGTGCCATCGACCGGATTGAAGTCGGGTGCGTATGCCGGAAGTTGGTAGATACTGAAGTTGAACTCGTGATGTCGTTGGGTTGTTCAGGTGGGTCTGATGGTCAGGCCGGTCTCGGCGAGGCAGCCGTCTATGAGGTCGCTGTGGTACTGGATCTGCCGTAGGCCGCGTCGGATGCGCTGGACGAGGTGTTCGGGGGTGCTGAAGGCGACGTTGGATAGCCATCCGCGTCGCAGCAGTGACCAGATCCCTTCGACGGGATTGAGGTCGGGTGCGTAGGGCGGCAGATAGTAGATGGTGAGCCAGTGCCGGCAGGCGGCGAACTCCCGTAGGTCGGCAGCCTTGTGGACGTTGAGGTTGTCCCAGATGAGCACGATCGGCCCGCCGAGCTGCTGGTGGGCTGCGATCAGCAGGTCCGGCAGCCGCGCCAGGAGAAGCTCTTGCGGCCATCTCGTCGACCGTCGTCTCGGCGCGGCCGGTAGATCAGCCTCGACCGGTGGCCGGGCTTGTAGCAGGTCAGCGCGGCGATGGATATCCGTCTGCGGGAACGGCCACGGACCCGAACCACCGGGGTCCGGCCGCGCTGCGACCAGGTCTTCGCCTGCGGCGGCGTCATGGAGAATCCGGCTTCGTCCTCAAAGACGAGCCAGGCTCCACGGGCCGCCGCGAGCCTTCCGCGCAGGGCCACACCTCCTTGACCCACCCGGCCACTGCCTCGTCGTCCCGCTCGATGGCACGTCGAGCCGGGACCTGGCAGGACCAGCCGTTTCGCACCAGGAGCTTGCGCACGCCCTGGATGGTGTAGGTCAGGTGGAAGCGCCGGCCGATCACCGTCTTCACGCGGCTCAGGACCCAGCGCTGATCCTCCCAGCCGTGTGCGGCCGGGCCCTTGGCCAGCTCTGCCTCCAGCTGGGCGAACTGCTTCTCGCTCAGCCTCGGCAGTGACGCCGGCCCCTGTGATCGCAGAGCCCGCGGACCGCCCTCGTCCCACATCTGCCGCCACCGCTGCACCGAGCGGACGCTGACCCGCAGGTCCTTGGCAATCACCGAGCTCGCCTCGCCCCGGGCGAACCCCTCGGCCGCCTTGAGCCGAAACTCCTCGCGGAACTGCTGCCGTTCGGCGGTCAGCCCGCCCCCTTGTGGATACCGCATGTCCCGGTGATACCGCACAGGCGACGAGTCGTCAGCCCCTACGACTCCACGAGTTCAACATCAGTAGCCGCATCACAGCGATCGTCCAGGCCGTTCTCGTCTCCTCATTGCGCGGCGGCGTGAGGTTGGAAATGGCTCAATGGATCAGGACCGCTCTTTCTGTGGCCGACGTGGCCCGTGTAAGACTGTTGCGCATGATGACCGGCGAGGGGGGTTCTCGGACGAGGGGAAGCAGGGGCTCTGGCCGGCTGCCTACGATGCGGGACATCGCCGACCATGTCGGTGTGTCCCGTCAGCTTGTCTCGCTGGTGTTGAGAGGCGTACCGGGGCCCAGTGCGGAGTCGAGGGATCGCATCCTTGCCGCCGCGAGCGAGCTGGGGTATCGGCCGAACGCGTCCGCGCGTCTGCTGCGGCAGAACCGCACCCGTCTGATCGGGGTGGTGTTCGAGATGCGCCACCCCTTCCAGGTGCGCTTTGTGGAGAGACTGTTCGTCCGGGCGGCCGAGAAGGGATTCGGTTTGGCGCTCGGTCCCAGGACGGTCGAGAGGCCCACTGATGTCGTTGTCGCCGAGCTGATGGAGGAGCGTGTGGAAGCACTTGTCGCGTTCAACCCGGACCCGGCGTCGGCCGCGCTCGCCGAGGCGCGCGATCTCGTTCCCGTCGTCTGGTTGGGCGAATGGGTGCGGAGGCCCGGAGTCGACAACGTGCATGTGGATGAGGTCGAGGGGCTTCGTCTCGCGATCGAGCACCTCGTTGGGCTGGGGCACCGCGACATCGTCTACGTCGGCGGGTTGGGCGGGAACGTGGGACGGGATCGTGCCGACGCGTATCGCGCTGCGATGACGACGTTCGGGCTGTCCGACGGGATCGAGGTGTTGCCCGGCGGGTTCTCGGAAGAGGACGGCGCCGCGGCGGCGAGGGAGATCGCCGCGCGCGTTCAGCGCCCGACCGCCGTGGTGTGCTGCGGGGATCAGTGCGCGGCGGGAGTGCTGGCGGTCTTCGCGCGGTCGGGTGTTCAGGTGCCCGAGGACGTCTCCGTCGTCGGGTTCGACGACAGCTATCTCTCGTCGTTGTCGTATCACCGGCTGACGTCGGTGCGGCAGGACGTCGAGGCCACGGTCGAGGCGACGTTGGACTCCGTGCTTGATCGGATCGAAGGTGACGACGGTCCTCGCCGCGTCGTGCCCACGGTGACCACGCTTGTGGTTCGCGAGTCGACAGGTCCAGCGCGGACCGGGTCGTGACGAGCGCCTGCTGCCACGTCCCGGTCGGGTCGGCTGCCGGGGCTCAGCGCACCCCACGGATGGGGATAATGACGGCGGCGCCGATGGCGGCGGCGATACCCGCCCCCCAGAGCAGCGCCGGGTAGTTGTCTCCGCCGCCGATGCCGAGAAGGAGAGCGCCGAGCGCCGGCGCGAAGGACTGCGGCAGCGAGTTGGCGATGTTCAGGACGCCCAGATCCTTGCCCGGCTTTTCCGGGTCGGGCAGCACATCGACCACGAGTGCGTTGTCGACCGCGGTGTACACGCCGTAGGCGAAGCCCATGATGATCTCGGCGACGTAGAAGAGGGGCACGCTGTTGGCGTAGGCGAGGGCGACGAGCCCGATGCCCACGAACAGCGTTGAGCCGCCGACGAAGATCTTGCGGCGGGCGAGCCTGTCGGACAGCCAGCCGGAGGCGGCGGCGCTCGCCATCAGGGCGATCGTGTAGAGGAGCACGCCGGTCGCGACAGCTGAGACGGCCCGCTTCTCGCTGAGGCCGAGGTGGTCCTCCATGTAGAAGAGCCGGAAGGCCGTGAACAGGAACGTCGCGAGGATGATCATGAATCGTGATGCCCAGGCCAGCCCGAAGTCGGGATGCTTCACGGGGTTGGTCCAGAACGTGCGGACGATGGTCATCAAGGAGAAGCGCTCGACAGGGGTGTCAGGGATGCGGTCGGGCGTGACGATCACGTAGACGATCACGCAGGCGACACCGACGGCACCGGGCAGGATGAACAGCAGCGGCAGGTTCGAAACGAGGAGCGCGGCCGCGTATATGCCTGCCATGATCGCGATGTTCTGCGCGAGGCCGAGGACGCTGGAGGCCCGGCCGCGCTGCAGTTCGGGCACGTTGTCGGCGAAGCTGGCCACGAGTGCGGCGAACGCAGCGTTGGACGCGAGCTGACAGAGCAGCCATGACAGCGTCAGCATCAGTACGTTCGTTGACAGGGCCACGGCGGTGAGGCCGAGTAGTAGGCACACGATGCCGCCGAGCAGCCAGGGCCGCCGCCGTCCCCACCGCGTCCGGGTCCGGTCGCTGAGCGCCCCGAACACCGGATTGCCAAGGATCGCGCCGATCGAGCCGATCGGCAGTACCACGGCCACCACGGCTGCCGGATTGCTGGGGTTCAGCTCCTGAGCCTTCAGCTGCATGCTCACGAACACGGGTGAAAGGATCGCGACAAAGATTCCGAACTGGGCGATTCCGATCGCGGCGATGTACCAGTTGCTGAGGGGCCGCGTGGGGATCTGGGTCGTGACCGGATGTGCGGGAGATTTCGTCGCCATCGACGCCTCCAAGAGTGATGTCCGAAGCGCCCGGCAGAGCAGGTCATCGATGACCGCAATTTGGCACGTGCTAACCTGGCGCCTGGCCGACTTTAGCTCGTGCCAACTGGTTTGCCTATAGCGACGTCGAGGAGCGTGACATGCTGCCGTCCCGCCTGCCGGAACCCGACCTGTATCTGCCTGGCACCGGAGAGCCATCGCTTCGATGGGGCGTCGTCGGCCCCGGCTGGATCGCGGGCGAGTTCGTGAAATCCGTCCGCGCGCACACCGCTCAACAGGTCGTGGCGGTTGCCTCCCGTTCCCTCGACCGCGCCTCGGCGTTCGCGGCCACCCACGGCATCGACCTCGCGCTGGGCTCCACGGAGCAACTCCTCACCCACCCGGACGTCGACGTGGTCTACGTCGCGACCCCGCAGAGCGAGCACCTCTCCATCGGGCTGGCGGCGATCGCCGCCGGAAAGCATGTGCTCATCGAGAAGCCGATCACTGTGAGCGCGGAGGAGGCGCAGACCCTGGCCGATGCGGCTCGCGCCGCCGGAGTGCTGGTGATGGAGGCGATGTGGAGCCGCTACCTGCCGCAGACCTCGGTCATCCGCAGCCTCCTCGCCGACGGCGTGCTCGGCGAGATCCGTACCGTCCTCGCCGATCACGGACAGGCGATTACGGCGGATCCTCAGCACCGCCTCTACCGTCCCGAACTCGGTGGCGGAGCCCTGCTGGACCTCGGCATCTATCCCGTGCAGTTCGCATCCATGGTGCTCGGTGCCCCCACCCGGCTGACCGCCGTCGGAGGCCTGACCAAGACAGGCGTCGACGCCTATTCGACCCTCGTGCTCACCCACGAACGCGAAGCGCAGGCGACGCTCTACACCTCGATCCTGGCCCGCACGCCGATGACCGCCGTGATTGCCGGCTCCGAGGCGACGCTCAGCATCGACGGCAGCTTCTACACACCGACCTCGTTCACGCTCTCCTCGGCCGACCGCGGCGGCCCGGTCCTCACCTGGAGCGATCCGACCAACTTGAAGCTCTTCGACGGGCTCTCGTGGGAGGCCACCGCCCTGGCGCGCTTTGTCGGCGAAGGCCGCACCGAATCTCCCGTACACACGCTCGACGAGAGCATCGCGATCCTCTCCACCATCGACGAGGCACGCGCCCAGATTGCCGCGTCCTGACCCGCGCGACTCGAAGGAGAGACCCCATGTCGGATCTCGTCACCACCCTAGAACACCAGGAAAAGGAGCTGGTCTTCGACTCATTCGACCACGCGGACGCCTGGCGGCTGGGCTCGTGCATCACCGCGCTCGCCCAGCAAGCCGGCCACGCGGTCGGCATCGACATACGACGCCCCGGGCTGATCCTTTTCCGTGCCGCCCTGCCAGGCATCACTCCCGATCAGGACACGTGGATCGCCCGCAAGGCCGCCGTCGTGCTGCGCATGGAAGCCAGCAGCGCGCTCGTGGACGCGCGGCTGTCCGCGATGGGGGTCGACCCCGCCGCGGTCGGATGGCTGGGCTCCGACTACGCGGTCACGGGCGGCTCGTTCCCCGTCCGGGTCCGGGATGTCGGCGTCGTCGCGGCCGTGACCGCCTCCGGCCTGTCCTCGCAGGAGGACCACGACCTCATCGTCGAAGGCATCCGCGCCCACCTGGCGCACGGAGGCATCCGATGAGCGAGAAGACTCCCCTGCGGCAGCTGCAGGCCGGTCAGCGCACCCGCATCCGCGTCTGGGACCGTGCCGCCAGAACCATTCGCACCGTGTACGAGTCGCGCGAACGACTCTACGAGGCCCCCAACTGGGCACCCGACGGACGCCTGCTCGTCAACGGCGACGGACTTCTCTGGACCCTCCCCACCGACGCATCGGCAACGCCCCAGGCAGTGCCGGTCGCGGGGCTGCCCGACGTCAACAATGACCACGTCTTGTCTCCCGACGGAACCACGGTGTACGCGTCGGCCAACGACTGGCACATCTGGGAGGTCTCCCTCGCCGGAGGCACCGCCCGCAGGGTCACGGCCGACGACGGCACGCTGCACTTCCTGCACGGCGTCAGCCCCGACGGACGCCGCCTCGGATACGTGCGGCTGAAACCCGAGGGCGATAACTGGTGGGCCTCGGCCACCATCCACACCATCGATGTCGACGGACGCGACGACGTCGCCGTCACCACCGACCCCGGCCCGGCGGACGGATGCGAGTGGACACCCGACGGAGCCTGGATCCTCTTCAACACCGAGCAGTTCTCCGACAAGCCCGGCCACGCCCAGCTCGCCCGAGTCAGGCCTGACGGCAGCGAGTTGGAGCAACTCACCTTCGACGAGCGCGTCAACTGGTTCCCGCACATCGCCCCGACCGGCGACGTCGCCGTCTACCTCAGCTACCCGCCCGGCACGACCGGCCACCCGGCCGACCTGCCCGTCGAGCTGCGCCTCGTGTCGGTCGATGCCTGGCAGAAGCCCATGACGCTCGTCGCTCTCGACGGCGGACAGGGAACGATCAACGTCCCCAGTTGGTCCCCGGACGGCTCGGGGTTCGCGTTCGTCGACTATCCCGTCGACCAGCACACCGACACCGACGGCCAGTGACCAGGAAAGGGACACCCATGACCCTCACACGCCGCACGGCGATCAACCCGCTGCCCTGGATCCTGGGCGACGGCGGATACCGGCTCGACCGGGCCGTCCTGGACGACGCCATGTCATCCCTGTCCACCATCGGCTACACACACTGCACCATCGAGCTGCCCCCGGGGACCGGCCCGACGGAGTACGGCTCGCTCCTGGCCGGGCATGCGCTCGCGGCGGCGCCTGGATACTTCTCCGCCCCGTTCCACGAGCGCGACCGTCACCACGAGGCCGTCGAGGCGATCAAACGTCACGCAAACGCCCACCTTCAACTCGGTGTCGACAGCGCCTTCATCGCCGCCGACCTGCTGCCCGAACGCATGGCACGACCAGCCGTCGGCGCGGGACACGACGCGGACCGGACGTGGGTGGTAGCCGAAGGACTCGCCGCCGCGGCCGAAGCGGCGGCCGCAGAGGGCGTGCGGTACGGACTGCACCCCCACGTCGGCTCCGCAGTCGAAATCGAGCAAGAGGTCCGTACGGTGCTGGATTCCACCGCGGGCAGTGCGCTCTGGTTCGGTCCGGACACGGGCCATCTGCGCTGGGCCGGTGCCGTATCCGAGAAGCTCGTCGCGGACTACGCCGACCGCGTACTGAACGTCCACCTCAAGGACGTCGACGCCCAGGCGGCGGACGGCGCACGGCAGCGCCGCGAGGACTACCGGACGGCGACCGGCGACTCGAAGGTGTGGACGGAACCCGGACGCGGCGCGATCGACTTCGATGCCGTCCTCGCCGCGCTCCCCGCTGCCTTCGACGGCTGGTTCGTCATTGAGGTGGACGTGCCGAACATCGGCACCCCCGCGGAGAGCAGCGCCGCATCGCTGGCGTTCCTGCGACAGCACCCCTACTTCACGACCACGGCAGGAGGGGCCGAGTGAGCGCGCGACCGGGGTCGCTCCGAGTGGCGATCATCGGGACCGGCATGATCGCGGCGGCGCATCTCCGCGCGGCCCGAGATGCCGGTGCTGCGGTCGTTGGGGTGCTGGGCTCCCGCCCCGAACGGTCCCTCGAGGCCGCCGAGCAGTGGGGCGTCACGACCGGTTACCCGAGTCTGCGCGAACTGCTGGAGGCACGACCGGAGGTCGTGCACATCTGCACTCCCAACGACACCCACATCGACTTCGCGCACGCCGTGGTCGAGGCCGGGCTCCACATGGTCGTCGAGAAACCGATCGCGACAGGCCTGACCGAAGCGCGCGAGCTGGCGGCCGCAGTCCATGCCGCCGGCACGGTGGCTACCGTGCCGTACGTATACCGCTACCATCCGCTGGTGCGGGAGATCCGCAGCCGTCGACAGTCGGGCGACCTGGGCGAACCGCTGCTCGTGCACGGTTCCTACCTGCAGGACTGGCTCGTATCCCCCGACGCCTCGACCTGGAGGATCGACCCCAGAACCGGCGGCGCGTCGCGCGCCTTCGCGGACATCGGATCGCACTGGGCGGATCTGGCCGAATTCGTCTCCGGCGAGCGGTTCACCGCCGTGACCGCCAGTACCTCCATCGTCCATCCCACGAGACCCGTCGCCTCCGGTCCCTCCTTCAGCGGCGACGTGTACGGCGAGCGCGTGCTCGTCGAGACCGAGGACATCGCGGTCGCAACGTTCCGCACCGAACGGGGCGTGCTTGCGAACACCGTCATCTCACAGGTCTCTGCCGGCCGCAAGAACCGGCTGTGGCTAGAGCTCGACGGCTCACTCGGGTCGGCCGTGTTCGACCAGGAGCAACCCGAATCCGTCTGGTTCGGAAGCGAGCAGGGTGCCACGGTCGTCCGCCGCGGCGAAGGTGGGGTAGCGGACGACCAGAAACGACTGAACCGTGTACCCCCCGGCCACCCACAGGGATGGCCCGACGCCTTCGCAGCGTTCTGCGCCGACACCTACGCCGCCGTCCGGGGCGAACAGCGCACCGGGCTTCCCACGGTCGACGACGGTCTGCGATCCGTCGAGATAATCGACGCACTCCTGCACAGCGCCGCCACCGGCGACTGGACCGGGATCGGAGCCACTGACGCAGCGCTCACCACGGAAACGGAGAAGTCGTGACAGAGCAGGCTCGCCATCCGGTGACACTCTTCACCGGCCAGTGGGCCGACATGCCCTTCGAGGAGCTGGCGCGCCGCGCCGCCGAGTGGGGCTACGACGGCCTGGAGATCGCCGCCAACGGCGATCACCTCGATCTCGCCCGCGCCGACGTGGACGACGCGTACGTGCGCTCCCGGCTCGACATCCTCGACCGCTACGGGCTGAAGGTGTGGGCGATCTCGAATCACTTGGCCGGCCAGGCCGTGTGCGACGATCCGATCGACTTCCGCCACCAGGCGATCCTGCGTGACTACGTGTGGGGCGACGGTGACGCCGAGGGCGTGCGGCAGCGCGCCGCCGTGGACATGAAGCGGGCCGCTCGCGTGGCCCGCAAGCTCGGTGTAGACGTGGTCGTCGGCTTCACGGGATCGTCGATCTGGCCGTACGTCGCCATGTTCCCGCCCGTGCCCGGCGAGGTCATCGACCGCGGTTACGAGGACTTTGCGAACCGGTGGAACCCCATCCTCGACGTCTTCGATGCCGAGGGCGTGCGCTTTGCTCACGAAGTGCACCCCAGCGAGATCGCGTACGACTACTGGACGAGCGTGCGCACCCTTGAAGCGATCGACCGCCGCGAGGCCTTCGGGTTCAACTGGGACCCCTCGCACATGGCGTGGCAGGGCATCGACGTGGTGTCGTTCATCACCGACTTCTCAGACCGCATCTATCACGTGGACTGCAAGGACACCCGCATCCGCAGGGCCAACGGCCGCCAAGGCATCCTCAGCTCGCATCTGCCGTGGGGCGACCCACGTCGCGGTTGGGACTTCGTCTCGACCGGGCACGGCGACATCCCATGGGAGGACGCCTTCCGGGCGCTCGCGTCCATCGACTACGACGGCCCCATCTCGATCGAGTGGGAAGACGCCGGCATGGATCGCCTGCACGGCGCGGCCGAGGCTGTGCGGTACATCCGATCCTTGCTGTGGAAACTACCCGAGGCATCCTTCGACGCCGCCTTCAACAACCAGTAGAAGGCGGGGCCACCCGCTACGAGTTGTTGCGGATTGCGGATCTCTGAGCCTTGGAGGAGGAGCGCGACAGCCGATGTGGTCGCACCAGCTGGCGAGGTCTGGAACCCGGAAGACAACGGCAGGCCGAGGGTGTCGCGGCGCACGTGGCGTCTGCGGCCGACGATCGTCCACCAACACGACCCAGCCTGACGACCACGCCTAGCGTCAAGGCGCTGGCAGACAAATCTGTTCAGCTGGATGCTCCGGTCCGGGGGCGTCGGGCCGCGGGAGGTGGGTCTTCGGCGTTCGTGTCGTTCATCCTGGGGGAGGCGTACCGCTCATGGTTCTTTGGGTCGTGGTCGATGTCTACCGTTCCACGCCCGGTGGGCTCAGCGGCCTTGTCGCACAATGCGCATCGCACTTGCCAGCCTTCTGATCGGGTCATTTGCTCCCAACTCCATGGTCTAGGAAGCTGTTCGTGCCTCTATGCGTAAGGCACATCCTGCCTTTCGGCTCGGGATGAAGTTACCCCCTGACATGAGCACCGAGACCGGACGAAGAAGGACCGTGGTGACGGTGACGCCATAGTTGCGGCCCAGCTCCGAGGCCGAACAGCAAGCAGTGTGCCTGGCCGTCGTCGATGACCGGCACTGATGTGTGGACTGGTCGGTCATCTGACACGTCAGAATCGCCACCAGCCGGCGGGACTGCCGCTCTTGGCGCGATCGCCGACCTCGGATTCCCCGGCCAGCCTCGACGGCGCAAAGATTCGCACGCGTTCACCAAACTCCGCCTCACCGCCTGCCACGCCGCCCCCGACTGTAAGCCCTCCTCGTTTCTCACCCGCTCCGTCGTCTCTCGGTGACGGACAATCACCTCGAAGCGATCGAGGCCGTGACCGGTGACCAACCCTCAACTGCCGTCCACGCAAGCCGTCCTGAACGGCGATGTTCAGGCTGGCACGGCCTCCATTCGTGGACGCGTCACCAAGTCGAGGGCTCTCATCACGAAGCTGTACCGGACAGGGCTGGCGCCGAGTTCCGACGTCGTCTGATCGAGCGCGGGAGCCGCGCTCGGCCGCACGACGTGTCCTGCACCTATTGGACGAAGCCGACGTTGTCTGGGGCGCCGCGAACGGGAGGCGAGCGGATCCCGGCCACTGACGGTTCAGGCCTATCCAGCGAGCACCGACCGTAGGTCGCGGCTCAACTGTCCTGTGCCGACGTCTTCCTGATGAGCCGACAACCCGGCTTGCTTGTGCCTGCGTGCCGCCGGCAGTGGCGCGTGCCAGGTTTCCATATCGCTGTCGTTCCACGTCTTGGCACGAGCCGCCATCGACCTACGCTTCACGACATCACAATGAAGAAGTGACTTCATATACATGAAGGAGCTCTATGAAGATCTCTGGACTCTGGCCCGCCTTACTGACTCCGCTCACCCAGGACGGCGCCGTTGATCACCTCGCATTGACGACCTTGGTCGAGGATCTGGTCCTGCGTGGGATCGACGGTCTCGTTCCGCTGGGATCGACCGGCGAGTTCACCGAGTTCAACGTTCAGGAACGCCGAGCCATCCTGGAAACCGTGGTGACTGCCGCAGACCACCGCGTGCCGATCCTGGCCGGGGTGAGCGGCTTGTCCACGGCCGAGACGTGCGACCACGGCAGGATCGCCGCGGAGGCAGGTGTTGACGCCGTGCTCGTCCTTCCGCCGGTGTACTGGAAGGTTTCCGACGACCGGATTTTCGATCATTTCGTGTCCGTGGCAGACGCCGCCGACCTACCCGTCGTCGTCTACGACTTTCCCGGACTGACCGCACAGCCTCTTACGACGGCACTGCTGGCGAGGCTTGCCGCCGAGGAGCCCCGAGTCATCGGCGCCAAACTCACCGTGCGCGACGTCATGACCGTAACCGCCGCACTCGATGCGACCCGGCCACACCGGTCTGACTTCTCGATCGTCACGGGTTTCGAGGATCTCATCCCGGCGGCGATGTGGGCCGGCGCGGACGGCGCCATCAGCGGCATGGCCAACGTGATCCCCGACGAACTCGTCATGCTGGTCGCCTCGGTCAAGGAGCGCCGGCCCGACTCGACCGAGCTCCATCGCTCGGTGATGGCCGATTTCGACATGTACGGCCTCAGCACTCCGGCGATTCCTGGACTCAAGGCGGCGGCCGCGGCGCTCGGCCGGATCCCGCGCGCGAACTGGCGGCTCGACGCCGGCCCAGAAGAGTCCGTGCTCGACGCGGCGGCCGCATGGGCCGCACTCCGGCAACCATCAACTGAGCGAAAGGACGTCGCATGATCGACGCCCGGATCTCATCGGTTCGCGTGCTTGAACTGATAACCACACTGCCCGAAGACCCCTTTCCGCGCGGCTTCCCACGGCAATCGCGCCCCGCAAGCGTCTACGAGTCCTGCCACCTCGGACCGGAAGGCAGGCCCACACCAGGTGGGTCCCGCAGGAAGACATCGCTGTACCTGGAGATCGGGACGACAGCGGGCGTGACCGGTCGCTACGGGCCGATAGACCGAGAGGCCGTCGCGCCACTGGCCGATGGAATGGCGGCGTCCCTGCTGGGGCTGGACACCTTGGCCCACAGCTACATCTGGGACCTGCTGCAGCGCGGGAACCGTCACTCCCGGCATGGTCAGCACAAGATCGCCATCAGCGCGGTGGACAACGCGCTGTGGGACGTCCGCGGCCGGATGTTCGGCGCGCCGGTCTGGCAACTGCTTGGCGGCTCGGGGCGCGCGCGCATTCCGGCATACGCAAGCACCCTCGGCACCTTCCACGACGACGGCGAAGTCGAACGCACCGCTGCGGAACTGATGGACGAGGGCTACACGGCGCAGAAGTGGTTCTTCGCGGACGGGCCTGGGCAGGGGGCCGATGGCATGGATCGCAATGTCGCGTTGGCGGAACAAGCGCGGTCAGCAGTCGGTGACCACTGTGCACTCATGTTTGACGCATTCATGAGCTGGGATCTCGCGTATGCCCGCCAATGGTGTCGCCGCGTGGAGCGACTGCGGCCGGACTGGCTCGAAGAGCCCTTCCCGCCCGGCGCTGTGCCCGCGTACGCGCAGCTTCGCAGCTCCACCGCCATCCCTCTCGCCACGGGGGAGCATCTCTACGACCGTCACGACGTCCTGCCGTATCTCCAGCAAGGGCTGATCAGCGTGCTGCAAGCTGATCCTGAATGGTGCGGCGGGGTAACGGACTTGCTCCGCATGTGCGCCATGGCGGAACCCTTCGGCGTGGCGGTGATCCCCCACGGCCACGGCATTCACGCCGCCCTGCACGTGGTCGCCAGCCAGTCGCCCGAGGTGTGTCCCCGCGTGGAGTATCTGGTCCACCACATGCCCGAACGCCACCACTTCGAGGCTGACCCGCCAGCCCCGAAGGGGGGCACGATCGCCCTGCCAACCAGCCCAGGCTTCGGCATCGAATTCGCCGAGGAGCGCATCGAAGCCAGGGTTGACCTGGTGACGGCAGGATGACCGCCGGCCTATGGCCCCTCCAAGCGGTTGAGGTTGCCGAGGAACTCCGCAGACCGGCCGGGTGGTGCCGGCGCACGTCCGCCGATCAGCATCGCGCGAGCCTCAAGCAACAAGTTCGCGAGCTCAGCCAGACGATCGCCCTCGAGTCGACCGACCGGTACCGCCAGCGAGATCGCGTCGCGGACGGACCCCGGACCGGGAATGCTCACCGCGACACAGCTGAGGCCGATATCGGATTCCTGGCATTCGGAGGCGTAGCCGCGGTCGCGGACCGCCGCCAGGTCCTGCAGCAGTGCCTCGCTGTCGGTGATCGTATTAGGGGCCAATGCGACAAGTGGCCAACGCAGGCGGTCGACCACCCAGTCGTCGTTCTCCATGGCGAGAATCGCTTTACCGAGCGATGCTGCGTGCGCAGGGATCCGCTGGCCGACGGACGAATGGACCCGCACGAGGAAGCGTGACTCCCGCTTCGCGAGATAGATGATTTCGGAACCGAGCAGCCGACCATAATGGACCGTCTCGCCGGTCTCCTCACTGAGCCAGTCGAGGACCGGACGGGTGGCGAGCACGGCCTCGTCCGCCCGCGCATAGCTTGAGCCGATCATCAGGGCGCGGACCCCGATGCGATAGAGCGACCCCGTGGCATCGGTCTCGACCCAACCCCGCTGCTCCATGGTGCGCAACAGCCCGTGCAAACTGCTCAGGGGAATCCCCAGTTCGGCGCTGAGCTGAGTCAATGTGGGCCGTTCCTGGCGACTTCCCAGAGCCTCCATGACAGCCATGACCCGGTCAGCAGACTTCACCGGGGAGAACTCTTTCGCCGCCCGTTTCTGCTGCGCGGCCCCCCGGGCCTCCGTCACTCCCGCCGACTGATCGTCCTGTGGGACACCCACCCGCCCAATCTTCATGCAAACGAAGCTACATCACATATGAGAAGAGGCGCATCGTGGCGTTCACTTCGCACATGTCATCCCCGCCGTCCGATGGACCGGCCGACGAGCTGATACGTAAGACCATCCGGCGCAAGGTCGCATGGCGCGTGATTCCGGTCCTTGCGTTCGCCTACCTGATGGCCAACCTGGAACGGACCAACCTGGGTATCGCGTCCCTGAGCATGAACTCATCGCTGAGTCTCACCACGGCGACCTACGGCCTTGCTGCCGGCCTCTACTTCGTCGGCTACTTCATATGCGAAGTGCCCAGCAACCTCGCGATGGCACGCTTCGGTGCCCGCAAGTGGCTGGCACGTATCGCGATCACCTGGGGGATCGTCGCCACGGCGACCGCGGCAGTGCAAGGGCCTACGAGCCTGTACGTAATGCGGATCCTGCTCGGTGTTGCCGAAGCGGGGCTGTTCCCCGGAGTCGTCTTCTACTTCACTCTCTGGTTCGTTCCCCGTGATCGCGCGAAGATGCTCGCGCTGTTCGGCATGGGCGCAACGGTGTCGGGTCTGGCCGGCCCGCCGCTGGCCGGCACAATCCTCGCTCTGTGGCCGCATGGCTTGTTCGGACTCGAGGGCTGGCGGGCCCTGTTCGTACTCGAAGGCATTCCGTCGATCGTCGTAGGCCTGCTCATCTGGATGGTGCTCGTTGACAGCCCCGACAAGGCACGATGGCTCACCCGCACGGAGAAGGCCTGGCTGACGAAGCACATCCGCCCTGAAGCGGAGTCTGCCGGTGGTCGCAACCCGCTGCGTGCCCTGGCGGACCTCCGAGTCCTGCTCCTCTCGCTGTCATATTTCGCTAAGAACGCCGGTGGATATGTCCTCGTCTTCTTCATGCCGCAGATCATCCAGACCCTCACCGTGCAACGCGGGGCGCACTACTCGACGTTGACGATCTCGTTGCTGTCGGCCATCCCTGCGGTATTCGCTGGGATCACCGCCGTCACCTGGGCTGCGAGCTCAGACCGCCATCAAGAGCGCCGCTGGCACTCCGCGATCCCCCTGTGCGTCGCGGCAGTCGGCATCGTCTGGGCGACTGCCGTCACCAACCCGATTGTCCTCCTCGTCGCCCTCATGCTCGCGACCGCAGGCATCGGCTCCATGTCCGGTGCCTTCTTCCAGATCCCCCCAACCTTCCTGGCTGGCCCCGCAGTCGCCGTGGGTATTGCCACAATCAACGCGACCGGTAACCTCGGTGGATTCGCTGGCCCGTACTTGTTCGGGATACTCAAGGACACGACCGGCTCCTACTTCTCCGGCAACCTCAGCCTGGCTGTTCTCCTACTTCTCGGTGCAGCGATCATCTTTCTCCCGATGTTCAGGCCGAAGCACGGGAATGCCGAACTCACCACGTCGTCCCAGGTCGATCCGTCCGCAACACAGGCCACCTGACATCGAACTAGCCAGTCCAGCCGCGGCATGTGGGCGTCTTCGGGAATGGATTCCGGGGATGCCTGCGGCTCTGTTCAACCCCTCACCAAACGCGGCCTCGACCAGCGCATCGCTGGTGAAGAGGCGGCTGAAACGGATGCGGTAGCAACCCCGTCACGTCGAGAACCTCAAGGCTGAAGCTCCCCTTTGACCTGGATAGCCTGATCCTGGGACGGAAGGTTCCTGAGAAAGCAGTCACAGGTAGTGAGCAAGAGCAATACAAGCCAGCGGTCCACGGCGGGTACTCCACTCCGGGTCGCGCGCAGCCCTACGGGGTCTCGCGGATCCACGCTGCCCTGTGGTGAGCCGGGCGGGTCATGAACCTGAAGAAGGTCGAGTGGCTGATGCGCAAGCACTGGATCGCCCGGATCACCCCGCCGATGTCGGGGGCTGACTCGGCAGGCGGAGCGGGCGGTCTTCGCCGCCGACCTGATGGTTCGGGTCTTAACCGCACCCCGCTCCGGGATGCGACTCGTCGACGACGTGACCGAACTCGTTACGCTGGAAGGGTTGTATCTGGCGACACCTGCATCGATCTCGCGACGCGGTGTCGGTGTGAGGTCTCAGGACATACTTGACCATTCGTGCTCGGGACATGGTTGACACGTTCGGCTGAACGTCCGTCATTTTGTAGCCACCGGCGAGGCAGGGGTGGTTCCGTCGGTGGTTGTGGATGTGAAGCAGTTGGCCGAGTACCGCTACCGGGCCGTCCGTGAGGTGCTTGGCGGGTCTCCGATTGGTGAGGTCGCGGCCCGGTGCGGCACCTCGCGTCAGACTCTCCACAGATGGCGGCGGCGGTTCGAGCAGGAGGGCATGCCCGGCCTGTTGGACCGCTCTCGGCGGCCGAGGAACAGCCCCACGCGTCTGTCCGCCGAGGTGGAAGCTGAGATCTGCCAGCTGCGACGCCAGCTTCCTCGGTGGGGCGCCGCCGAATTTCCCACGAACTCGTCGGCCGTGGGCGGGAGTCGGCGCCGTCGCGGGCCACGGTCCACCGGGTGCTGTCCCGCAACGGCCTGGTCCGAGCCCAGGAACAGCAGCATCCGTGCAAGTACCGCCGGTGGCAGCGCGCGGCGCCCATGCACCTGTGGCAGATGGACCTGGTCGGCGGGGTTCCGTTGGTCGACGGGCGGGAGTGCAAGATGGTCACAGGTATCGACGGCCATTCCCGGTTCGTCGTGATCGCCTCTGCTGTCGCGGTGCCAGCGCCCGCGCGGTGTGCTCGGCCTTCACCGCCGCGATGCGTCGCTACGGGGTGCCCTTCGAGGTGCTGACGGACAACGGCAAGCAGTTCACCGGCCGCCACACCCGACCGCAGCCGGTGGAGGTGCTGTTCGAGCGGATCTGTCGGGAGAACGGCATCACGCAGCGGCTGACCAAGCCGCGCTCACTCACCACCACAGGCAAGTTCGACGCTTTCACGGCACCCTGCGCGAGGAATTCCTCGCGCAGGGTGCCGTTCGAATCGCGGGCCACGGCCCAGGACGCGGTCTAGGGCTGGGTGCATGCCTACAACCACCAGCACCCGCACCAGGCACCGGAGATCGGCAGCCACATTACGCAGCCCTGCCTGTCGGCGTAGACGCTTTCATCAGCGACCATCTGGTGCGGCCAGGAACGGCGACAGCCCCCGGATCATCAAGGACGGGGCAGCGAGTCATACCGGCCCCGGAGGCCGCGAGCCTGAACCGGGCTCTGCGAGGAAGGTAATGGGCAGTCTTGCTGGTGAACTTTCCGTTGGTCACGATCAGGGTGTAGCAGTCGCCACGCCCCCGCGCGCCCCGGACCACGAGCTCGGTTCGGGGCGGTGCTGGCCACCGCGTGGGGACTGTGGACCAGTCAGGTGTAGTAGCGCAGGACCAGCTGAGCGGCGCAGACGGGACGCTCGCCGCCATCGCGCTCAATCGTCACGTCCACGATGATCTGCACGCCGCCTCGGATCTCTTCCGCCTCGGCGAGCGACGCCGAGAGCCGGATTCGGGCTCCGACGGGCACGGGTGAGGGGAAACGGACGCGGTTGAGCCCGTAATTGACGCCCATGCTGACCTGCTCGACGGTGAGGACGTTCTCGAAGAGCGGGGCGATCAGGCTCAGGGTCAGGTAGCCGTGGGCGATCGTGCCGCCGAAGGGGCCGTCCTTCGCCCGATCGACGTCGACGTGGATCCACTGCTCGTCGCCCGTCGCCTTGGCGAACAGATCGACGTCGGACTGGGGCACTATACGCCAGCCGCTGGTGCCGAGCGGCTTGCCGACGAGCTGCAGGAGATCGGCGGGCGCGGCGACTGTGGTGCGATCGGTGCTGGTAGTCATGTCTGCGCTCCGGAGGTGTCGTTCTTGCCGTCGCCGAGGCCGAACAGCCGTACGGCGTTGTCCTTCAGAATGAGAGGGCGTACCTCATCCTTGAGCGGCAGCTCGGCGAAGTCCTGTAGCCACCGGTCGGGGGTGATCAAGGGGTAGTCGGAGCCGAAGAGGACCTTGTCACGCAGCAGCGTGTTGGCGTACTGGATGAGCTGCGGCGGGAAGTACTTCGGTGACCAGCCGGACAGGTCGATCCATACCTTCGGTTTGTGCGCGGCAACTGCGAGGGCTTCGTCCTGCCAGGGAAAGGACGGGTGGGCGATGATGATGTCGAGGTCCGGGAAGTCGGCGGCGACATCGTCGAGGTTCAGCGGGTTGGAGTACTTCAGACGTAGACCGCCGCCGCCGGGCAGCCCGGCGCCGATGCCGCTCTGGCCGCTGTGGAACAGCGCCGGCACGCCCAGTTCTTCCAGGACCTCGTAGAGCGGGTAGACCGCCCGGTCGTTCGGGAAGAACGCCTGCATGGTGGGGTGGAATTTGAAGCCGCGGACCTGGTGCTGCTCGACCAGGCGCCGCGCCTCGCGCACGGCCATCCGCCCCTTGGCCGGGTCGATGCTGGCGAAGGGGATGAGCACATCGGGATGTTCGGCTGCGGCCGCGGCGACCTCTTCGTTGGGTATGGCCGGATAGCCGGTGGTGGACTCGGCGTCCACGGTGAACACGACACAGGCCATCCGGCGTTCGCGGTAGTAGTCGGCGACCTGGGCCAGCTGCGGCAGGCGCTGGCCGCCCGGGCCGAAGTGCTTCTCGGAGGCGGCGAGGAACTCCGGGGGCAGCGAGGGCCGTCCGTCCTCGGAGACTTCGCAGTGCACGTGGACGTCGATCGCGGTGAGCGCGTCGACATCGAGCGTGGCGGTCATCGCGCGGCCCCCTGGGACGCGTCGGGCAGGGCCGGCACGGGGATGCCGTAGGTCTCCATGCGCTCACCGACGCCGGAGGCCCAGGACTCGGCGATCGCATCGGCGTCCCAGCCCCCGTCCAGGAAGGAGGTGCGGATCTCGGCGGGGTGCGACCACAGCGAGAGGCGGGCGCCGCCGATGCCGATGCACTGGCCGGTGACCTCGGACGCGGCGTCGGAGGCGAGGAAGACGACCAGTCCCGCGCAGTCCTCCGGCCCGCCGAAGGACAACGCTCGCCGGATCTCGGACGGGATTGGCTCACCGCGGTCGAGCTTGTCCACGTACGGTGCGAGGAAGGGAATTGACCGGGTCATGGCGGTGGCCGCGTTGGGAATCAGGGCGTTGACCGTGACCCGGGCCTTGGCGCACTCCATGGCCCATGTCCGGGCCATCGCCGCGATGCCGGCCTTGGCTGCCGAGTAGTTCGTCTGGCCGAAGTTGCCCCGCTGTCCGGCGGGCGATCCGGCCAGGATGAGCCGCCCGCCCTCACCCACCGTACGGAAGTGCCGCACGGCCGCGCGGGCGCAAGTGAAGGTGCCGCGCAGATGGACGTCAACGACGGCGTCGAAGTCCTTGTCCGTCATGTTCCACAGCACCCGGTCGCGCAGCAGTCCGGCGTTGGTCACCATGACATCGAGCCGGCCGAACGCGTCCAGAGCGCGGGCGACCAGCGCGTCCGCCGTCTCGCTGCTGCCGACCGCCGCCACCTCGGCCACGGCCTGACCGCCGGCGTCGCGGATGGTCTTGACCGCCTGTTCGGCCGCGTCGGCGTTGATGTCGTTGACGACCACACGGGCGCCTGCGCGGGAGAGGGCGGACGCGTACGCCAGCCCGAGCCCCTGCCCGCTTCCGGTCACGACGGCGACCTTGCCTGTCAGGTCCATGTTCGCTTCCTTCTTCTCTCGTTTCGCGTGCGGTGGCGTCAGGAGTCCTTGAGCTTGCGGCGCAGGATCTTCCCTGCCGGTGACTTGGGGATCTCATCGATGAACTCGACGGACCTGATCCGCTTGTACGGCGCGACCCGGGCGGCCACCCAGTCGAGGAGTTCCTGGGGAGCGACCGCCCGCTGCGTCACGACGAAGGCCTTCGGCGCCTCACCGCCCGTTGCATGCGGCACCGCGACGACCGCTGTGTCGGCGACGTCGGGATGGGACAGCAGCACGGCCTCGAGTTCCGCGGGTGCGACCTGGTAGCCCTTGTACTTGATCAGTTCTTTCAGCCGGTCGACGATGAAGAAGTTGCCCTCGTCGTCGACCCTGGCTATGTCGCCCGTGCGCAGCCACCCGTCGGTGAGAGTCGCCGCGGTGGCCTCCGGATCGGCCAGGTAGCCGGCCATCACCTGTGGACCGCGAACCCACAGCTCTCCTGCCTCTCCCGGCTCCACATCCATGCCGCCGGCCGGGTCGACCAGCCTGGCCTCGGTGTCCGGCAGCAGCCGCCCGACCGAGCCCGCCGGCGTCACTGGGAAGTCCTCGTCGCTGACGCAGTGTGTGCCGGGACTGGCCTCGGTCATTCCGTACCCCTGGCGGATCACGCATCCGATGCGTTCCTCGGCGCGGACAGCCAACTCCTCGTCCAGCGGGGCGGCGCCGGAAACCGCGGTGCGCATCGACGACACGTCGTACTCGTTGACCTCCGCGGCCAGGGCCAGGTCCAGGACCACAGGAGGGGCGAGGTGACCGCGGGTGACTCCGTAGCGCTGGACGGCGTCGAGGAAGGGGCGCAGCCCGAAGCGTGGCAGGGTGACGATGGTCGCGCCAGCGAGCAGTCCCGCACTCAGGATGATCGTCAGGCCGTAGATGTGGAAGAAGGGCAGTGCGGCACACAGCACGTCCTTCTCGGACAACTGCCAGGCGAGGCGCAGCTGTTCGAGATTGGCGACCAGGTTGCGATGCGTCAGCATGACGCCCTTCGATGTACCCGTGGTGCCGCTGGAATACGGCAGTGCCGCGAGGGCATGGTCCGGGTGCATGTCGAGCATGGGAGGGGTCGGGAGGGCGCTGGCCACCGCTTCGTCCCAGGAGCCGCCATCGGGGTGCGTCCCGATCACGAACACCTCCCGGACCCCGGCGCGTTGAGCGGCCTCCAAGCCTTTGTTGGCGACGGGCTGTGCCACGAGGAGCACGCGCGCTCGCGAGTCCGTGAGCTGTTTGACGATCTCTCCCGGGGTCAGCACCGGATTGACCGGGGAAACCGCCGCACCGGCACGGAGCGTGGCGTGCACCGCTACGGCGAAGCGGGGCTGGTTGTGGCTCATGATCGCGACGACGTCACCCGGCAGGACGCCCGCCGCTGCAAGCGCGGCTGCACCGCGGTCCGCAGCTCGTACGAGGTCCCCGTAGGTGAGGACTTCACCGGTTTCCGCGTCGATGAGGGCCTCCTTCTGCCCGTGGAGCCCGGCATCGGCGAGGACGTGTTCCGAGAGGTGAGCGTGTGGGATGCGGAGTCCGGAGACGCGGCTGCGATAGATCACGTGGGCTCCTGGAGGGGGTGCAGGGGAAGTTAGGTATTTTCCTTACGGGCGTCAATGGAGTGTTTAATCTCGGCAAGGGGTCTTCGATGCGGCAGCGTGTCGGAGGGGGACACTGCTGTGGGACGACAAGGAGGCACCATGAAAGGCACCGGGACAAGCGGCGGGACGGGGCCACGGCGGCGCCCGCAGCAGCTGCTGCTGGCGCTGCTTGGTACGTTCGTCCTGGACCGTCGGGAGGGGCCGACGCCCTCCCGCGTCTTCATCGAGTTGCTCGGTGATCTCGGAGTCAGTGAGATGGCGACGCGTGCCACGCTGAGCCGTATGGTCGGCAAAGGGCTGCTGGACAAGCGGAAGGAGGGGCGGGTCGCCGTTTACGGACTCACCGCCGACGCCGAGAAGATGATCCGCGGCGCGGGCAAGCGAGTACGTTCGCCGTCGCCGTTCACACACGCCGACGACACGTGGACACTGTTCACCTTCTCCTTGCCCGAGAGCCGACGGGAGGTACGTGACCAGCTCCGGGCACGCCTTGTGTGGGCAGGCTTCGGCTGCCTGCGCGACGGACTGTGGATCGCGCCGGGGTGCCCCGATCTCAGCGACATCGTGTCCATCAGCGCTCTGGCCGATGCCATGGCGGAGGCGGGCGGCTTCATCGCGCAGCCTCTTCCCGGCACTCCGATGACTGCCTTCGTGGACCGGGCCTGGGATCTGGTGGCTTTGCGCGCCGAGCACGACCGCTTTCTGGGGCGGTGGGGCCATGGATCTGTGACAGTTGGAAATCCGGCCACGGTACTGACCTCCTTGGTTGCCGATTGGCTGCATCTGCTTCGTGCCGATCCCGGCTTGCCGGCGCGGTATCTGCCTGCGGACTGGCCGTCGTCGAGGTCCGCAGACATGTACGGGAATCTGTGGAAGCAGCTGGAGAAGCCCGCCTGCGACGCGTTCGACGAGCTGGCCGATTCGGGACGCTAGGCGGGCGTCACACGGACGGGGATGCTCGCCCAGCCCTTGAGGGTGTTGTTGAGTTTCGGCACTGGCTCCCCGGCGAGTTCGATCCCGCGGACCCGGGTGGCGAGTGCGGTGAGCACAAGGTCCGCTTCGAGTCGGGCGATGGGCTGGCCGACGCACTGGTGCACCCCCATGCCGAAAGCCACGTGACCACCTGCCCGGTGGGTGATGTCGAAGGTGTTCGCGCCCACTCCCCAATGCCGCGGGTCCCGGTTGGCCGACCCGAGGAAGAGCAGCACCTTGGTGCCCTCCGGAATCCGTACCCCGGCGACCTCGGTGTCGTGCGAGGTGGTGCGGAAGAACGTCTGCACCGGTGATTCGAAGCGCAGTGCCTCGTCGAAGGCGAACTTGGCCAGCGATGGTTCGGCGTGCAGGCGCTGCCACTGTTCGGGGTGAGTGGCCAGTGCGTACAGGGAGTTGGCGATGCCGTACACGGTGGTGTCGACACCGGCGCTCAGCAGGGACCGCACGAGTAGCGGCGCCTGCTCGTGGGTGATCTCGCCGCGGTCGGCGGCCTGCCAGATCCGGGCACCGAATCCACCGGGGGCCAGCGCCTCCCGGCGGCAGCTGTTCATGATCCATTCCTGGACCGGAGCCGCCGTGGCCAGTGCGGATTCGAGCAGGTCGTTGTGCGGGCCGAAGGCGTTGAACGCCAGCGCGCCATAGGGCAGCAGGTTCTCTCGACCGCGCTCGGGCAGGCCGACAGCGTCGGGGAACACCTTCAGTGGGTAGACCTCGGCGAGGTCGGTGACCGCGTCGAACGTGCCGCGCGCTACCAGCTCATCGGTCAGCTCCTCGGCGAAGAGTCGGAAGGCAGCGCGCAGTTCGCGCACGGCACGGGGCGAGATGACCCCAGCCATCGCTCGGCGTGGCATTGTGTGCTCCGGCGGGTCAGCCTCCAGCAACAGGCTTGGCGCCCGCCAGGGCTTCGCCTTCTTGAAGTCGGACAGCCCCGCCCCTCGGCTGGAGACAAAGGTCGCCCAGTTCTGCAACGAAGCGTAGACCTCGGTGTACCGGCCCATGGCGAGCACGCCGTAGCGCGGCAGCCGGACCACGGGCCCGGCGTCCCGCAACCGCGCGTGGAAGTCGTACGGGTCGGTGAGGATGCCGTGCCCGAAGGGGTCGTCGTCCAGGGCGGGCACCTTGGCGTCGGCCACGGTGTCGCTGTTCATATCGTGGTCTCCCCGGGGTCAGAGGTCGAGGACGAGGCGCGGGCAGGCGGCGCGCGAGACGCAGATCATCATGGTGTCCATGGCGGCCTGCTCGGCCGTGGTCAGGAGAGAGTCCCGATGGTCGACCTCCCCGGCCAGGACGGGGGTTTCGCAGGTGCCGCACGTGCCTTCCTGACAGGAGGACAGCACGTGCACACCAGCCTTCTCGACAGCTTGCAGGATCGTCTGCTGCGGAGGCACCGTCACCGTGACACCGGTTTGGACGAGTTCCACCTCGAAGGCTTTGTCCAGCACCGGGACCTTCTGTTCTTTGGGCGCGAAGCGCTCGACATGCAGCGCCCCGGTCGGCCACGCCGCACAGTGCTGGTCGATGGCCTTCAGCAACGGTTCGGGCCCACAGCAGTAGACCAAGGTGTCCTTGTCGGGGGTACCGAGCAGAGTTCCGAGATCAAGGAGCCCGTACTCGTCCTGAGGGCGGAGCGCCACGCGCTCTCCGTAGGTCGCCATCAGGTGGCCGCTGAAGGCCATGGTGGCTCGGCTGCGGCCGCCATAGGTGAGGGCCCACTCCGCTCCGGCCGCCTCGGCTGCGGCGACCATGGTCATGATCGGTGTGATGCCGATGCCTCCGGCGATGAAGAGGTAGCGCTCGGCCTTGGCCAGCGTGAAGTGGTTGCGCGGTCCGCGGACCCGTACGGTGCTCTCTTCTCGCAGCTCGTCGTGGATCCGCCGGGAACCGCCGCGGCTGTCCGGCTCGCGCAGGACGGCGACCCGCCACACGGAGCGGTCCGCGGGATCGGAGCACAGAGAGTACTGCCGCACCAGATCCGGGGCGAGAATCAGGTCGAGGTGGGCACCGGGGGTCCAAGCGGGGAGGACTGCGCCTTTCGCATCACGTAGTTCCAGCGATATGACGTCGTCCGCCTCAGCCACTCTGCGGGTGACCACGAGGTCGAGTTCGGCGTCTTCATGGTTGCCGTTCATGGCTCGTCTCCTCTCAGATCTCAGAGCCGGTGTGGGCGAGCGGCCATCAGGTCGCAGAGGGAGGCCGCTCCCTGTGCTGGCTGAGCCTTCGACATGGTTGTCAGGGGGGTGAGCAGTCATTCCCACAACTCAATCGGGCCCTCGCCTCGTAGGACGTGCCGCACCAGCACCAATCGCGCAGGCGGTTCGTACCGAGGACCCGGACGACGCGGTAGACAGCGTCACCGGTCAGCATGGCGAAGGGGGCAGAACGGGACACGCTCATGGCGCAGCCAGGGCTTGCCGCTCGGTCGTACCCCTCGTTTCCGAACTGGCCTCGGACAGGCGCTTGAGGATGCGACGGGCAGCCAGTCCGCCGGTGTCGATGTTGATGCTGAGCTCCTGGGCTCCAGCCGACTCGGAGGCAGTCACCTGCTCGAGCTTGTCCAGGGCTGCTACGTCCTGGAGAACCACGGTGCGGTTGTTCTCCCGAAGGAAGTCGGAGACTTCCTGGTCCTCCAGGGCGAAGTCGCGGGCCACGGCCCAGAAGTCGTGCGTGCTGTGCTCGGTCTCGGGGGTGATGGCGTAGACGACCTCGACGTGAAAGGCATGCGGGTCGGTGCCGTCCGGGTTCGGGCCGGGCGTACCGACGGGGGCGATGCGGGAGTGCAGCAGATACAGGCACGGGGCGTGGTACTCGATGTCCTGCCAGCGGGTGATGCGCCCGGTGATCCCAGTGGACTTGGCATAAAAGGGCGGGCACGCCGCGTCGTCCATGTGCCGGCTGACGTAGACGACACCGGCTGCCTCGTCGACCTCGGTGGTGATGGGCGTCTCTGCCACCTCAGGGGTGCCGATGTAGCCGCCGTGTAGATACGTCTCGTGGGACAGATCCAGCAGATTGTCGACGAGGAGCCCGTACCGGGCTGCCAAAGGCTCCATGCCGCAGACAGTCGTGTACCCCGGCGAGTCCAGCCACGGGCTGCGGGGGATCAGGGTCTCGTCGGCCTTGTCGCGCTCACCGATCCACACCCACACGAAGGAGTCCTGCTCCTTGACGGGGTAGGTGTTCAACCGGGCCGTGCGCGGCACGCGGGCCTGGCCTGGAACTGCTGTGCACACGCCGTCCGCACCGTAGGTGAAGCCGTGGTAGCCGCAGACGACGCTGTCACCTACCAGACGGCTCGGCGCCTCCGACAACGGGAAGCGCCGGTGAACACAGCGGTCGGCCATCGCGGCGACCTTGCCGGCTTCCGTACGCCACAGGAGAACCGACTCTCCGCACACTGTGCGGGTGAACAGCTCGCGGCCCACCTCATGGGCGTACGCGGCGACGTACCACTGATTGCGCGGGAATGGTGACACGGCTCCTCCAACAAGGCGAGGCGAACAGCTTGCGGCGCGCTCGGAGTTCAGAATGCCGTCCGCCACCACACCTAGGCAGCGCCGCTTCCGGATAACGGAAGGTGGAGGGGATGCTGCCGCCGCCCGAAAAAAGTGAACGGCCCCGGGGGACCGTTCACTTCGGATCCGTCACCTGGCCCGTGGAACCTCACGTCACATCCGTGTCGGCCCTCGGGAACCTCCGGTCATGCCGGCTTCAGCACGTCCCACCACTGCTCGGCGAGCACATCCACCAACTGCTCACGCTCGTGCGGAGCCTGACGCACAGCCGTGAAGTACATGATCCTCTCCATCTGAGTGATCAGCGTGACGAGACGCAGACGCTCCCGATCGCGCTCCGGCCCTTCCGTGAAGGCGGCCAAATGCCTTGGCATGGCATCCGCCGCACGGCGGACACTCTCGAACCAGCGGGCTGCCACCTTGGGCTCAATGGCCAAGGCCTGCTCGAAGGCTTCGAATCGGAGCCTGTCGCGCTCCCACCAGGCCACAGCGCCGTCAAGCCACTCGCGGACCGACTCCAGGGAAAGCTCCTCGTTCTCATCGAGACGGCGGTAGGCCGTCACCACTGTGGGCTCGATGCGCTCCAGCAGGGCGATAACCACTTCGGCCTTGCTCGGGAAGTGCAGGTAGAACGTGGCCCGGCTGGCTCCCGCTGCCGAGGCGATGTGTGCCGCGGTCACCGCCGCGTAGCCCCTGTCGCGGAAGGCCTCGAAGGCCGCATCGACGAGCCGCTCTCGCGTGAGTCGCTTCTGGGCTTCCCGCAAGGACTCACCAGCCGACTGACCCGCATCGCTTGCTTCCGTCACTCGTGTCACGCCCCTGCGTTCGCCGGCTGCCCGCTCCGGCGAGGGCACGGCGGAGCCCCACCTACCGAAGTCGCGATCATGACAGCAAATTTACCACTGGACTTCTGTCTTGTTACTAGACGCGAGTCTAGTCAAGTGGCATGGTGGCCCGCACCACACCAGTTCTGCCGCTCACCGGCAGGGCTCAAGGAGGAGTCGGATGAAGCTGCAAGGAAAGATCGCTTTTGTCACCGGGGCCGCTTCGGGGATCGGGGCCGCGACGGCTCGGTTGTTCGCCGCCGAGGGGGCCACGGTCATCGGAGCGGACCTGTTCGCCGACAAGGTCAAGGACGGGCTCAAGGGTGTCGACGGAGCTCACGGCATCGCTCTGGACGTCAGCGACAGTGCCGCCGTGAACGCCGCTTTCGCCGCGGTGGAACGTGAGCATGGGCGGCTCGACGTCCTGGTCAACGCCGCGGGCATCAACGCGCCGACGAAGAAGGCCAACGACCGTCTGGTCGAGATCAACGTGGAGGCGTTCGAGGCCGCAGGTCGAGGGGAGGCCTACCACCCCGACTTCCTGAGCGAGACCACGGACGAGGACTTCGCCAAGGTCCTGTCGGTCAACCTGGTCGGGCCGTTCTACTGTCTGCGCGCGGCTGCTCCGCTGATGCGCAGGAGCGGTGGCGGATCGATCGTCAACATCGCCAGCGTTGCCGCCCTGGTGGGCGCGCCCATGCCGCTCTACTACCCGGCGTCCAAGGCGGGCGTCTTGGGGCTCACCCGGGCTGCGGCCGGTGAGCTGGCCCCGCACAACATCCGGGTCAACGCGGTCGCCCCCGGCGCGGTGGACACCCCGCTGCTGAACGCACAGCCGCCGGAGATTGTGGCAGGCATCGTTTCGATGCAGCCGATCAAGAGGCCGGCCACGCCTGACGAGCTGGCCCGCACCCTGCTCTTCCTCGCGTCCGACGATGGCGCCTACTACACGGGCCAGACTATTTCGCCGTCCGGTGGCCTGTACATGTGACCAAGCCGGTCCTGCCGTCCTGAACTTCCCACACATACGAGGCACAACTGTGATCAACGAAGACCACAACGGACTGGATGCCACAGCCCTGCGCAGGCTCCAGGCCGCCATCGAGACCGACGTCGAGGACGGGCGGTACGACGGCGCGAACATCATCGTCTCGCGTCGCGGCGAGATCGGCCTTCAGGCATCGATCGGCTGGTCCGACCGCAAGGCCGGACGCACCGCCGCTGCCGACGACATCTACCGGATCTTCTCGATGACCAAGGCGTTCACCAACGTCCTCGCCCTGCAGGCGATCGACCGTGGACAACTGGCACTCACTACCCGGGTCGTCGATGTCATTCCCGAGTTCTATGGCCGTGACCGGTTCCGTACGGCGCGCAAGGACAGGGTCAACCTTGCCCACCTGCTCACTCACCGTGCGGGCCTCGTGACCACGCCGACTCCGCTGCCATACGATGAACTGGGCGAACTGGACAAAGTCATCGACGCCATCTGTCAGCTCGATGTCGTGGGCGAACCCGGAACGACCCTCAACTACTCCCCGGCGCTGAACCATGCGCTGATCGCCGAGATGGTTCGCCGCGCCACCGGCGCCGAGTCCGTGCGCGACCTGATGAAGCGGGAGATCTTCGAGCCCCTGGGCATGGACAGCACGGCACTCGGCGCCCCCCGGAAGTGGGCTGAACGCTACGTGCCCATCCGAGCCAGCTTCCCGGACGGCGGATGGCTGTCCACCGCGGATGTCGAGGTGATGGAGGAGATCATCACCGGGGAAGCCGAGATGCCCTGGGTCGGCGCCGTGTCCACGGTCGATGACATCCACTCCTTCGCCGAAATGCTGCGCCGTCGCGGCGAGTTCGAAGGCAAGCGCGTTCTCTCCCCAGCGGTCCTGAATCTGGCCACCACCAACCAGACCGGCGACCTGCCCAACGACCTCTACCGGGCGCTGGCCCAGGCGCGAGGTTGGGATGTGCCGCCGGGCAACTTCGGTCTCGGCTTCGCCCTGTCCGGAACCGGCACGCACGCGTCCTTCTTCGGCTCAACCACCAGCCCGCGTACGCATGGCAACTACGGCGCTGGCTCCACGCTGTTCTGGGTGGACCCCGAACGGGAACTGACCTTCGCCTGCCTGACCGCGGGCGTCATGGAGGAGAGCGAGAACGTGCTCCGCTTCCAGCGACTGTCGACCTTGGCCGCGGCCGCCGCGCTCTGACTCAGCCGCTCCCAGCTGACCTCTCCCGGCGGGTCGGCTGGAGGCACCCTCCCTCTGCCGGGGATTTCGGCGCCCATGCCGATGAGCCCCTCGTTCCCCTCATACTCGGAGTGATCAACAGATGACTCAGATCGCCGACCGCCCGGCCCCACCGCCAGAGTTCGACCTGTTCAGCGACGCGTATCTGCGCGATCCGGCCTCGGTCTTCGCCCGGGCCCGTGAAGAAGCCCCGGTCTTCTGGCTCGAAGCCCTCGGCACATGGGTGGTCACCCGCCGGGCCGACATCGACGCCGTCCTCATGGACTGGGAGACCTGGTCCTGCCAGGCCAACGGCGGACGGCTTCCCGTGCCCGATGAGTACGCCGATGTCGTGCCGCCGGAGCTGATGGCCGAGATCATGATCGGCATGGATCCGCCGAAGCACACGGCGGCCCGCAAGGTCGCCCAGCGCGGATTCCTCAAGCCGGTCATCGAGGCCCTCGCCCCGGAGATCGAGGCTCGCGCGCACCGGATCCTCGACGGCTTCGCCCACCTCGGCGGTACCGAGCTGATGGAAACGTACTGCCTGGAGCTGACGACCCAGACGCTGATGGCTCTGCTCGGCCTGTCCGCCGCTGACGAGCCGATGATGCGCCAGCTGCGCGACGACCACTTCCGGGTCCTGGCCAGCGGCCGCGAGCCGATGGCGGAACCCGAGCGCAGCGAGGTCTGGGCCCGCTACGCAGCTGCCCAGCTGCGTCTGCGGCACCTCGCACAGGAACGCCGAGACAGTGACGGTGGCGACATCATCACCCTGATGGCCAGGGCGAAGGACCGGGAAGGTAACCCCGCTCTGTCCGTGGAGCGCATTGCCATGCACCTCACGGAGTTCGCCGCGGCTGGCACCGACACCACGGCGCAGGCCATGGCCAACGCGATCCTCTTCCTGTCGGAGACTCCCGAGCAACTTGCCGAAGCGCAGGCCGATCCGGCCCTGTGGGCCCGGGTGTTCGAGGAGACCGTACGGCGTCGTCCCTCCGCGCCCTTCGCGTCCCGCGTGGCCACGCGCGACGTGGAGATAACCGGAGTGACCATCCCCGAAGGGGACGTTGTGTGGCTGGCGCTGGCCAGTGCCAACACCGACCCGGCCTCGGTCGTGGACCCCATGCGCTTCGACATCCACCGCGACGGGCTCGACGAACACGACCACTACGCCTTCACCAAGGGCCGCCACACCTGCCTGGGCGCGCCCCTCGGCCGTACTCAGGGAGCCATTGGACTGCGCGTGGCCTACGAGCGGCTGCCCGGTCTGCGATCCGTGCCCGACCAGAAGCAGGACTTCCTCCCCCTGGCCATGCTGCCCATCCGCCGCAGTCTCCAGGTCACTTGGACCCAGAGCGACACCGAGGCCCCCGAAAGCAAGGAGCACTGAAGATGACCGCCTTCGTCCGCAACCAGTGGTACGTCGCCGCTTACGGCCGTGAAGTGGGCCGCGAGCTGCTGGGCCGTACCATCCTGGGCGAGCCGATCCTCCTGTACCGCACCGAGGACGGTCGAGTCGTGGCCATGTCCGATCGCTGCGTGCACCGCCGCTTCCCGCTCTCGCAGGCGCCCAGCCGCCTGGACGGCGACCGGGTGGTCTGCGGCTACCACGGCTTCACCTACGGCGACGACGGCGGGTGCGTGTACGTTCCCGGGCAGCAGCGCATCCCCCGTACGGCCCGGCTGAACACCTACCCGGTGATCGAGCAGGACTCCTTCGTCTGGGTGTGGGTCGGCGACCGTGATCCGGGCGACACAGTGCCCCCGCGCGCCCCGTGGATGGACTCGCCCGACTACACCGTCGTCTCCGGTATGGAGCCCATCGACGGCGACTACGGACTGCTGGTCGACAACCTCATGGACCTCTCCCACGAGACGTACCTGCACGGTGGTTACATCGGCACCCCTGAGGTCGCGGAGACCCCCATCACCACGGAGGTCGACGACGCCGCCGGAATTGTCTACGTCAGCCGGCACATGGACGACGCGGAATGCCCGCCCTTTTACGCCAAGTCCACCGGCATCGAGGGCCGCATCACACGCTGGCAGGACATTGAGTACCACGCGCCGGGCCTCTACCTGCTGCACTCACGCATCGCCCCGGTCGGCGCACCTGACCCGAACCCTGGCGGCAGCGATCCGCACGCTTTCCACACAGAGGTCGTCTACGGCATTACACCGTCGACGGAGACGACCACCTACGACTTCTGGGCCGTGGCTCGCGACTTCGCCCTCGGCGACCAGGAGGTCACCGACTTCCTGCGGGAGAACAACCACACCGTGGTCATGCAGGACGTTGTCGCCCTCAACGTGCTCCAGCAGTCCCTGAACACCGAGAAGGCCGGCTACCAGGAGCTGAGCATCAACATCGACACCGGTGGCCTGGCCGCCCGCCGAATCCTCGCCCGTATGGCGCAGGCCAACATCGAGCAGCCCTCCGCGGCAACGGCCCGATGAACCCGTTGCACCCCGCTGTTCTCACCGGAGACAGCGTCTTCCGCATCCACTGGATCCTCGGAACCGACAGGCTGCTGGCCGTCTGCCACTGCGGCGCTGAACGCGAATTCGAAGATCCGGTGCTGCTGTGGGATTGGCTCCTGGGTCATCCCGACGATCACCAGACCGGGCTGGAGCCCGATCCTGCTGTCACCCCCCAGCCCCTCCACGAGGTCTTCGCCTAAAAGCAGCCCAGCTCAGCAAGGAAAGCACCATGACCACCACGACGCCTGCGCGCACCGAGTTCGAACTCGACCTGCTCCTGCAGCGCAAGGAGACCCTCGCCGACGGGGTCGTCCGTCTCACCCTGAACCATCCCGCAGGCGAGCCACTTCCCGCTTGGGAACCCGGCGCCCATATCGATCTGGCCCTCGGCCCGGACCTCGTCCGCCAATACTCCCTGTGCGGCGACCCCGCCGACCGCTCCGTCCTCCAAGTGGCCGTTCTGCGCGAGTCGGCGGGCCGCGGAGGCTCCCTCCACGTGCACGACGCACTCGCCGAGGGAGAAACCGTCCGGGTACGAGGCCCCCGCAACCACTTCGCCTTGGTCGACTCCCCGCGCTACCTGTTCATCGCGGGAGGCATTGGCATCACCCCAATACTCCCGATGATCAGCGAAGCCGAACAGCGCGGGGTGCACTGGCGGCTGATCTACGGCGGACGCACACGCACAACCATGGCCTTCGCCGGTCAACTGACCCAGACCTACCCCGACCGAGTGGAACTCTGCCCCCAGGACGAGACCGGCCACATCGACCTCCAGACCTTGCTCGGGACGCCGCAGCAGGACACGGCGGTGTACTGCTGCGGCCCCGAGCCGCTGCTCAACGCGGTCGAGGAAGCGTGCGCCAGCTGGCCCGAAGGCGCCCTGCGCATCGAGCGGTTCGTGCCCAAGGCACGCGAAGACGACCTCCCCGCCACCGCCTTCGAAGTCGAACTCGCGCAGTCCGGCCTGACCCTGATGGTGCCGGCGGATCGCTCCATCCTGGAGGTGGCCGAAGAGGCAGGGGTCGACGTCCTGTCCTCCTGCCAGGAGGGCACCTGCGGCAGCTGCGAGACCACAGTGCTGGCAGGCAAGCCCGACCACCGCGACTCGCTGCTCAGCGAGAAGGAGAGAGCCGCCGGAGATGTGATGTTCGTGTGCGTCTCACGGTCCCACTCTCGCCGTCTCGTCCTCGACCTGTGATTCCACCGTCACCGCGCGGCCCGAGCCGGGCAGAGCCAAAAGCCTGCCGCCGCGCGGTGACGCCCCCCACTACGACCACTGACAGCGAAGAAAGGCAGTCGGACATGGCACAGCAGGTACGTGGCGTGGTCGCCCTCGCGAAGGGCGAGCCGGTCAGGATCGAGACCATCGTGGTGCCCGACCCCGGGCCGGGCGAAGCCGTGGTGCGCATCCAGGCCTGCGGCGTCTGTCACACCGATCTCCACTACCGCGAAGGCGAGATCAACGACGACTTCCCCTTCCTCCTTGGCCACGAGGCCGCCGGAGTGGTCGAGTCGGTCGGCGACGGCGTCACCGAGATCTCGCCCGGCGACTTCGTGATCCTCAACTGGCGTGCGGTGTGCGGAGAGTGCCGGGCCTGCCGCCGCGGGCAACCGTGGTACTGCTTTGCCACGGACAACGCCACTCAGCCCATGACGCTCGCCGACGGAACACCGCTGACCGCTGCCCTGGGCATCGGGGCATTCGCCGAGAAGACGCTCGTCGCGGCCGGCCAGTGCACGAAGGTCGACCAGGCGGCGTCACCGACTGTCGCAGGGCTGCTGGGCTGCGGCGTGATGGCCGGGCTCGGAGCCGCGATCAACACTGGCGAAGTAGGCCGGGGCGACTCGGTCGCCGTCATCGGCTGCGGTGGCGTGGGAAGTGCCGCTGTCGTTGGCGCCCGCCTCGCCGGGGCATCGAAAATCATCGCCATCGACCTCGACGACCGCAAGCTCGCCTCCGCACGGACCTTCGGCGCCACCCACGTCATCAACTCCGGCACCACCGACCCGGTCGAGGCCGTGCGGGAACTCACTGGCGGCTTCGGGGCCGACGTGGTCATCGATGCCGTCGGCCGGCCGGAGACCTACCGCCAGGCCTTCTACGCACGCGACCTCGCCGGCACCGTGGTCCTGGTCGGCGTGCCCACCCCGGGCATGAAGCTGGAGCTTCCGCTGCCCGACGTATTCGGCCGCGGCGGCGCGCTGAAGTCCTCCTGGTACGGCGACTGTCTACCCTCGCGGGACTTTCCGATGCTGATCGACCTCTACCTTCAAGGACGCCTGGACCTGGATGGCTTCGTCACCGAGACCATCCCGCTGGGAGGAGTCGAAAATGCCTTCGCCCGTATGCACAAGGGAGATGTGCTGCGTTCGGTGATGGTCCTCTGATGGCGGCCGCGAGTATCCAGCGCGTCGTCACGGCCGGCACGTTCTCGCTGGACGGCTGCACCTGGGAGGTCGAAAACAACGTCTGGATCGTCGGTGACGACCGAGAGGTAATAGTCATCGACGCCGCCCATGACGCGAAGGCCATCGCGACCGCCGTCGGTGACCGCCGTGTGACCGCCATCGTCTGCACTCACGCCCACAACGACCACATCAACGCGGCTCCCGCGCTGGCCGACCGTACGGGCGCACCGATCCTCCTGCACCCGGAGGAACACATCCTGTGGAGACAGACACACTCGGGTCGCCTACCGGGCGGTCGGCTCACCGACGGCCGACGCCTTACCGTCGCAGACACCGAACTCGTCGTGCTCCACACTCCAGGACACACCCCCGGCGGTGTCTGCCTCTACGCCAAGGATCTGGGAACGGTCTTTACCGGCGACACCCTCTTCTCGGGCGGTCCCGGAGCGACCGGCCGGTCCTATTCCGACTACCCCACGATTATTCGTTCGATCCGCGACCGGCTGCTGGTCCTGCCTCCGGAAACCGTGGTGCGTACCGGGCACGGCGCGACGACCAAGATCGGTACAGAGGCACCCCATCTGCAGGTCGCATCGGGCTGACAACTTGATCGCCAGCCCGGTCACGCCCGCCCGATAGACAGACCGGAGGAATATGGAGATCGGAGCAGTCCGATCTTTCAACTCGACTCCGAAGAAGCATTTTTACGGCGGCGGCCCCTCCCACGACCGATCAGCTCTGGATGACCCACACGCCGCAACTGTCGCCAGACAGCGGTTCGGCAGGTCTGCAGGGCCGCGGCGGTGGCCTTGGCATAGAAGGTGGTGCGGTCGCGGCATACAAATCGATCTGAGGCCGCTTCGTCGGCCGACTCAGCGGCGTGTCGGCCTCCCGCTCGGGAGCAGGGCCGCCGGCCGATGTGTCTCGACATCGACGAGCACGGCTTTCGTAGAGCTGCTTCTGCGCTGAGCCATCGTCCGCGCCCTGACCTTCTCTGCCGAGGCGCTGTACACCGGCGTGCCCTCGCCTTCGGAAACCCGGGGACGCGGTCGGGCCGGGTGCTGTCCTCGCCTCCGACTCCGCGGCCGGCATCACCGGCCAGGCCCTTGGGACAGGCGGGAGGGACTGAGTCTGTGCACGCATCCGCCCCTGCCCGCTGCCGCATATACCGGCGACGGGCTGGGGCGCGGGCGCGATCGCCCAAGCCTGGCCAACTGCGTTCGCCGAGCCACAGCAGAGAGTCGGTGACGATCTCGCCAAGCTGCCACGGAGTGCGAAACGAACGACTGAACCCGGCATGCCTGGTGGCCATCGAGGCTTGTGCTCTCATAGAAGTGGACGGCATGCCCACCTGCCCCTGCCCGACGACTCGGTCATGGACACCCTAGAAGGGCTTGGCACCAGCTGACGGGCGCCCCAAGTCTGGCCGTATGGCGGGCTATACCGGGAACGCTGTCCGGCATCGTCCGCTGCGGACCACGCCGCGCTGCCGCACGAAGCGACCGCCGAGGCCACGGCCGAACACGTGGGCATCCTGATCCCCTTCGCTGGCGTCAATTCCGCCAAGGGCTGGTCGGAGGTCCTCCACTTCCGCGACTATCGTCCGGGCGCACCTGTGACGTTCGCGCGGCGGATCGGCACTCCTCAACGAAGCACTGCTCAGGTGACGCTCACGTCCCGGACGCCGCAATCTCGCCACCCTGATAGTGACCGACGTGCTCCATCGGCCACCACGGGTCGTCGACATCCGAACAACTCCTCTCAGGCGCAGCTGTGTGCCTCGGCAGGAGCCCGGCTGTGCGCCAGGCCCTGGGGGAGTGTCAGATGAGGTGGAGGCCACCGTCCACAGTGATGACCTCTCCGGTCACGTAGCCGGCCTTCGCCAGCGAGAGCACCACCTCCGCCACGTCCTCGGGCGCACCCGTGCGGCCCAGCGGCGCGGTACGGCGGACGTCGTCCTGGATCTGGGTCCAGCCACCGGTACGGGGAGTCTTCACGAGTCCCGGAGCGACACCGTTGACCCGGATGTCCGGGCCGAGGGTACGGGCCAGGAGAAGCGTCATGTGGTGCAGCGCGGCTTTGCTCACTGCGTACGGGATAGATGTGCCCATGGGGCGGATTCCGGCCAGCGAGGTGATGTTGATGATCGCCCCTTGCGCGCGGCGCAGGGCGGGCGCCGCTGCAGTGACCATGTTCCAGGTGCCGATGACATTGACTTCGAGGATGCGCCGCCATTGGTCTGACGTCACCGCTTCGAGGTCATCGTGGGCGATGGTCGCATTCACGCCGGCGTTGTTGACCAGCAGGTCGATGCCGCCGAGCTCCTCTGTCACGGTAGCCACGATCTGGTCCACCGCGAGCCGGTCGGAGATGTCGGCGCGCATGTACCGAGTCCTCGGTAGCTGTGCTGCGAGGGCCTTGCCTTCGGAGACCGAGTTCTGCGAGGTGATCGCCACCACCCATCCCTCGTCCACGAGGCGGCGGGCGACAGCCGCGCCGATTCCGGCAGTCCCGCCGGTGACCAACGCGACTCCGGGCGTCACAACGCCTCCAGAACCGCGTTGCTGAACTCGGCGGTCGAGGCAGCTCCCCCCTGGTCACGGGTGAGCGCTCGACCGATGCGGTAGACGTGTCCGACCGCCGCCTTGATCTTGGAAGCGGCGGCATGTTGACCGAGATAGTCCAGCATCATGGCAGCCGACAGCATCTGAGCCGTCGGGTTGATCACGCCCTGTCCGGCGATGTCGGGTGCCGTGCCGTGGGCGGGCTCGAAGTAGGCGTAGTCGTCGCCATAACAACCGCTGGGCGCCATCCCAAGGCCGCCGACCAGCGCGGCCGCGGAGTCGGACAAGATGTCGCCATACATGTTCGGCAGGAGCACCACGTCCAACTCTGCGGGACTCGCGACGAGCCGCCGAGCCAGGTCATCGGTCAGGTAGCTGGTCACCTTGACGTCGGGATATCCCGCGGCTACCTCAAGGGCGACCTCGCGGAAGAGACCGTCCGTACGTGGTAGGACGTTGTGCTTGGTCCCGATGGCGACCTGGCCAGTGCGCCCGGACTCCGCCGCCCGCCGTCGGGCCAGGTCGAAGGCGGTCCGGGCTACCGCCTCCGTCCAGCGGCGGGTCACCACCTGCACCGCGAAGGTCCCGGGGCCATCGGCGGCGATCGGGCGGCCTGTCCGGTCCGTCAGGCGCCACCCCTCAGTGTCGGCGAGGTCGCCTTCTGCACCTGCGTAAAGCCCTTCGAGGTTCTCCCGCACGATCACCAGATCTAGCCGGGTGCCATCCCCCAACGGGCTGAGGGTGTTCGGCAGAGTGCGCACTGGGCGTACGTTGGCGTAGGTGCGCCTTCCCCACCGCAGGTACTGCAGGGCGGGGATCGAGCGCCGGCTCGCCGCACCGAACAGGGTCGCGTCTGCGGCATCGACGACGGCCCGGACTGCGGTGAGGTCCTCGACGAGGTCTGGGGGGACACGGATCCAGTCGATGTGGGCTCCCGCCGCCTCGACGAGTCGCACCGTAGGCTCGACGACCTCCGGGCTGGCGTCGTCCCCGGGAAAGACTGCGATCTTACTCATCGTGTTCTCCTCGGTCCCGGACGCGGGCGATACGGTCGGCCCCGAGTGTCCCGACCCAGATCTCGTTCCCCACAGGTGCGGCGACCGTAGCCAGTCCGAAAGTCTGGTCTTCGCTGCGAAATACCGTGCTGACGTCGGAGTTGGCCGGATCGATCCGCATGATGCTGTAGCCGACCGGGCAGTCCGTCCCCTCTCCCGCATTGCAGGTGAGGATGTCCTGGTAAGTCAGGTCCTGGCCGGTCGTCAAAATGGTTCCGTCGGTGTCCCACCGGAGGTTGTCGGGCAGGAAGTGGAGCTTGGCGATGGTCGTCGGTGGACCTCCTGCCAGGGGCAACCGGACCACACGGCGTGCAGGCCAGGCCGCGACGATCGCCGCGCTCCCGTCGGGTGTCACGAGCAGGCCGTTCGGGCCACCCATCGCGCTGCCCGGCACGGTCCGCCAGCCGTCCGCAGTCCGCCACACCCGGACATCGCCGGTGTCTTGCCCGTCGAACATCGCTTTGAACCCGTCCCGCCGCGAAGGGTCGACGAAGTTGGTTACGGCGAAACCCGATCCGTCGGGCAGGGAGGCGACCCCGTTCCCCGACGTGCCGGAAGGCATCAGCACACAGCCGACCCAGGTTGCGACGGGCCGCGCCTTCGAGAGGTCGAGGTCGAATGCCTCGATTGACTCACGCCCGCCGTGGTTGACCACGAGCAGCTCGGCGCGGTCTGGCGCGATGGAACGGATGCCGATGCCGTGGGGCGATGCCGCGGCCGCGTCCGGTGGCCCTGGGCAGTCCGGGTAGCGGGCCGGGTCCGGTCGGGGTGCCGGGGCTCCGGCAGGCCAGAGTTCTTTCACCTGCCCGTTCGTGGAGTCTACGGTTTGGAGCTTGCCGGCCGCCTTGCCGTGTCCCTGTGAGCTCACCACGACCCACGACGTGCCGGGCACTGCGAAGAGGTCCTCCGGCCGCTGCACGCCGTTGACGAACCTCTGACCGGCGGGCGTCCCGTACGTCTTGCCTGCCGCCGGGGAACCAGAACCGCTGTCTCCTGCCGTGCAGCCCGCCATGAGCACGGCGAGGAAGGCGGTCCCGGCAGCGCCGGCTGTGCGTAGCCTCGTGCTCGGCCGGGTCACCGTGCCTGCTCCTTCCCGTAGAAGCCCGATCCGTTCGGCGCGGCAGGCAGGAGCTCGGTCAACCCGAGGTCGCTCAGGCCTCGGTCGAGTCTTGCTCGGTAGGCCTCGACGTTCGCGAGCTTCACCTCGTCGTAGCCGCGGACCAGTGTGGGAAGTCCAGCGACCTCGACGCACAGGTCCGCGTTCGCCGACGACAACACTGTGCCCAGGGAGTCGACGACCGTCCGGTACTCGGCCAGCAACTCCCGCTCCAGGCGCCGGATCTTGTCGCGGCCGAACGGGTCCAGCCTCGTGCCGCGCACCACGCGCGCTGCGTAGAGCGCACGGAACACAGGCCTGAACCAGGGGCCCAACCGAATCTTGCGTGACATGCCAACCGCCTTGAGGACTGGCGGGTGGAGGTTCCAGTGGAAGCTCTTCACCTCCCCGCCGACGCTGTCAAGGACGCGCTGCAGCTCCTCCAGGTGCAGCCGCGCAACCTCATACTCATCCTTGTAGGCCGTCAGCTTGTGCAAGTTCTCGGCGACCGCCGTGGCGAGCCGCGTACTACCAGGCACCCGCTCAGCCTCGATCGCGGCCACCTGTGCGACCACTCGCACGTAATCCTCGGCCAGCGCACGGTTCTGGAAGCGCACCAGATCCTTGGCCCGGCGGCGCACCAGGTCCTCAACCCCAGCCGGCATGTCCAGTCCGGCGAGCGGGTCCGCCTCCGGCCGACCTGACGACGGTCGAGATTGAACGGGGACGCGGGCGTCGAGAGCCGCCCGCACTCGGTGAGGATGCGCCACCGCGGCGCGGCCCCAGCCGAATGCCGCGTGATTGGCCGCGACGGCGGCTCCGTTCATCGTGAAGGCTTTCAAAATGGCTTCAGAAGACATGGGGAGGAGACCGCGCTGGTAGGCGGCACCGAGCACGACCACGTTCGCAAGGACGTGGTTACCGACGAGGTGCTCGGCCACGGTGTTCGCCGCGACCGTCACCGTCCGCCCGGCCTCGAACAACTGCTCGGCCTCACGGCACGCCGCGGCGAGACGGGCCAAAGCGCCTTCCGTGTGGCCGACCATCTCGCCCGTGGGTGCCACATCGGTATTGAGCACCACGGAGGTCAGGCCGGGCAGAACGGTCTCCACAGCCGGACCGCTCAGGGCCACGACAGCGTCGAGGGCGAGCAGGACGTCACAGCCGCTCTCGCTCACCCTGTTGCCAGAGGGCGTCTCGTGGGCGATGAGGAGGTCGGACACCACAGGACCGCCCTTCTGCGCGGTACCGGTCTGGTCCAGGGCCGAGCACATGAATCCGTCGAGCACACCGGCTGTCGCGAGCACCTGGTTCACCGTCACGACACCCGTTCCGCCGACTCCCGCCATCCGGATCCTGACCAGACCGCCGTCCGGGACGGGAACCCGCTGAGGCTCGTCGCACAGCGGGGGGTCGAGCCGGTCCCGCCGGCGGGGGCGTGTTCCGGCGGTGGAACTGCGCGTGAGCGTCACGAACGAAGGGCAGTTTCCGTCCAGGCACGAGTAGTCGACGTTGCATGATGACTGATGCACCTGGGTCTTCTGCCCGAACTCGGTGTCGACGGGGTGCAGCGACAGGCAATTCGACGCTCGCGAGCAGTCCCCGCATCCCTCACAGACCCTCTCGTTGATCACGACGACCTGCTGAGTCCCGGACACCGGCGAGCGCTTGCGCGAACGCCGCTTCTGCAACGCGCACTCCTGGTCGTGCACGAGGGCGGTGACTCCGGAGACGTTTGCGAGGACGCGCTGCGCCTCCTCGAGCCGGTCCCGGTGCCACACAACGGCGTTGGCGGCCAGACGGACACCCTTGTAGCGGGCTGGCTCCTCAGTCGTGACGATGGTCCGCGCCACGCCCTCAAGCTGGAGCAGCCTGGTCAGGTCGGGCACCGACATGGCTCCCTGAGGTGACTGTCCCCCCGTCATGGCGATCGCGGTGTTGTAGAGGATTTTGTAGGTCATCGTCACGCCGGCCGCCACCGCCTGACGCAGCGCGAGCTGGCCGGAGTGGAAGAAGGTCCCGTCGCCGATGTTCTGCACGAAGGCCGTGGGAGCGAGGAACGGGGCCATCCCCGCCCATTGGGCGCCCTCGCCACCCATTTGCGTCATTCCGGTGAACTCACCGAACCGCTCGTCCATCCCGACGACCATGAGGTGGCACCCTATGCCGCCGCCGACCGCGGTGCCCTCGGGAACTTGTGCGGATCGGTTGTGCGGGCACCCAGAGCAGAAGTAGGGCTGGCGAGTTGGCAAAGGCAACAGTCCCAGCGAGCGGCCCAGCAGCGACGACACACCGTTTCGGCGGGCCGTCAGCAGACGACCGGCCGCGCGAGAGACGACGATGTCCGCCAGACGGCTGGGACTCAGCGTTCCGTACTCCGGGACGACCGGTTTCCCGGACCCGTCGATCTTGCCGACAAGGACCGGTGCGTCCGGCAGTCCGACCAGTGCGCGTGCCACCTCGAGCTCGACGAACGGCCGCTTCTCCTCGACGACCAAGACTTCCTCAAGCCCCGCGGCGAACTCGCGGATCGCGTCCCGAGACAGCGGCCACGGCATGCGGAGCTCGTAGAAGCGAATGCCTGCCCGCTGCAGCTCTTCGTCGTCGATGCCCGCTTCACGCAGACCATGCCGCAGGTCCGCGTAGGTTTTGCCGGCAGCCATGATCCCCAGCCTGTCGGCCGGTCCCCGCAAGGTGACGCGATTGAGCCCGTTGGCCTCGCCGTATCGACGAGAGACCTCGAGCTGCACAGTGGTCATCCGCTCCTCGGCAGCCGTGGTCACGGGCGGCAGGACGCGCGCGTCGACCTTGTGCGCGAACGACGGCCCGGCGTTCCGCACCGGCGCGGCCGCCGGTTCGACGACGACGCTCGCCGAGCCGTCCGCGACGTCGGTGACGACCTTCATTCCGATCCAGAGGCCAGAGACGCGGGACAACTCCACTGCGTGGTGGCCGAGTTCCAGCACGTCCGCGATGGTCCCGGGATAGAGGATGGGGAGGCCGAGGTCGCGCAGCGTGAGCTCCGAAGCGCTGGGCAGCGTCGACGATTTCGACGACGGATCGTCGCCGACCAGGACGACGGACCCGCTGCGCGGGCCGGTGCCGGCCGCGTTGCCGTGCCGGATCGCGTCGGCGGCCCGATCGAGTCCGGGCGCCTTGCCGTACCACCAGCCGGTGACCCCGTCGACCCGAGCCCCGGGGCGTCCCTCGACGAACTGCGAGCCCAACACCGCGGTCGCACCGAGCTCCTCGTTCACGCCGGGCTGGTGGACGACTCCCAGCTCACGGAGCATCTCCCGCTGCTTCTCCAGTTCGGTGTCTAGCCCGCCGAGCGGACTGCCCGGGTACCCAGAGACGAACCCCGCCGTGTCGAGGCCGGCTCTGCTGTCCGTGCGGCGGCGCTCAAGGATGACGCGTACGAGGGCCTGGATACCGGTGAGGTGCACGAGTTCGCCATATGCGCTGTACCGGGCGGCGTCCACATCCGTGCTCGCAGGTCCTGGCCGGCCCGCTGGCACGTCGTCCCGTAGTGCCTCGGCCGCTCCTTTTGCCGTGGTCACTGGATGCTTCGCCCCCCGTCGACATCGAGGCAGACGCCTGTCAGGAAGCTTGCCTCGGGCGAGGCGAGGAACAGGATCGAGTCGGCGACGTCCCGGGTGTCGGCGGTCCGGCCCATGGGGATACCGGCGACCATGGCCGCGCGCACCTCGTCGGGTATCCGGTCCACGCCCTGCGCGCCCTTGACGAAGCCGGTTTCGGCGACCACCGGGTTGACCGCGTTGACCCGTACATCGGGGGCCAGTTCGGAAGCGAGGCCGCGGGTCAGGGTAAGGACCGCGCCCTTGCTGGCGTTGTAGACGGTCATGCCGGGGCGCGGGCGCAGGGCACCGATCGAGGCGACGTTCACCACTGAGGCACCAGGCCTGTCCCGCATCACCGGCACCGCGTACTTGCAGCACAGGAAGACGGAGCGGACGTTGATCGCCCACATGCGGTCGGCGTCCTCGACCGGGAGGTCGAGCATGGGCATCGAACGGTGCGGCACACCGGCGTTGTTGACCAGGATGTCGATGCCCCCGAACTCTCCCACTGCGGTGTCCACCATGGTGCGCACGGCATCCGGGTCGGACACGTCCGTACGCACCGCGAGGCCCTGTTCGAAGTCCTTGGCCACCCGCGCGGCGCCGTCGGCGTCGATGTCGGCGACGACCACATGGGCGCCCGCGTCCGCGAAGGCGCGCGCGGTGGCCTTTCCGAAGCCGCTCGCGGCACCGGTCACGACGACTGTCTTGTTCATAAACGAGGCCATGTCTGCTCCTTGGCTCGTGTGTTGTCAGTAGGTGACGATGACGCTCTTGAGCTGGGTGTACTCGTGGAGGGCCTGCAGGCCCTTCTCCCGGCCGTGGCCGCTCTGCTTGCAGCCGCCGAACGGCGTCTCGATCAGCGAGCTGCGCCAGGCATTGACGTAGACCTGACCAGCCTGCAACTGGTCGGCGACCCGCATGGCCCGGGAGATGTCCCGGGTCCACACGCCCGCTGCCAGGCCGTAGTCGGTGGAGTTGGCCAGCCGCACCGCGTCCTCCTCGGTACGGAAGGGCATGACCGCCAGGACAGGGCCGAAAATCTCCTCGCGGGCGATGCGCATGCCGCCGTGTACCCCCGCGTAGACGGTCGGTTCGACCGTGTTGCCGCCCAGCGCCCTGCCGCCGGCAACGAGGGTGGCCCCGTCCTCCTTCGCGATGTCGAAGTAGCGGCATACCTTCTCGTACTGTGCAGCCGTGGTCAGGGGGCCGAGTCTGCCGCTGATCTCCTTGACCTGAGACGTCAGGGCCTCGACCACCGGCTCGTACACGCTGTCGTGGACCAGCAGCCGGGTGCCCGCTGAGCACACCTGTCCGGTGTTGTAGGCGAAGGCCATGACCGAGCCTTCGACGGCAAGCTTCAGGTCGGCGTCGGAGAAGATGATGTTCGCGGACTTCCCGCCGAGTTCGAGGGTGACCGGCATGATCTTCTCCGCGGCGACGCGTCCCACCTCCCGCCCTGCGTCGACCGATCCGGTGAAGGACACTCGGCGCACGGCCAGATGCGCGACCAGTGGCTCTCCCACTTCGAGACCGGTGCCGGTCACCACGTTGAAGACGCCCTCGTCGAAGCCAATCTCGCTTGCCAGGCGGGCCAGGGCGAGTGCGCCGGCCGAGGTGAACTCTGAGGGCTTGACCACCACGGTGTTGCCCACGGCCAGAGCGGGAGCCGCAGAGCGTACGCACTGGTTCAGCGGTGCGTTCCAGGGCGTGATGATCCCAATCACGCCGTACGGCTCGCGGCGCGTGTAGGCGTGTGTGCCGGGGCCCGCGTCGAGCGTGTGGCCCTGCTCTATGTTGACCAGGCCGCCGTAGAACTCGCAGTAGGCCGCCGCGCCCTCGACCTCCAGCTGAGCCTGCCAGTCCGGCTTGCCGGTCTCGGCCGACTCCAAGGCGATGAACTCCTCGGCCCTCTCCCGGATGGCAGCGCCCAGTGCGATGAGCAGACGCCCGCGGTCCATGGGGCGTCGTGCCTGCCAGCTGGCGCCAGCCCGCCCTGCCGCCGTGACGGCCGCGTCCACGTCAGCTCCGTCGCCGGCCGGGATCTGTGACACCGCCCGCCCGTCGACCGGGCTGGTGGAGGTCAGATAGCGTCCGCCGGTCGGCGGGACGGGCTTGCCGCCGATCCAGTGCTCGTATCGCAGAGTCATTCCCGCTCCTTGGCCATCTCGGTACGCAGCTGGTTTGTTGCACCGGCATCGATCACGAGGTTCTCCGGATCGTTGTCCGGATCCCCGGTGATGACGACGCCGTAATCTCTGGCGGCGCCTTGGACGGTCACGTAGCCGTCCCGGACGTCCTTCCTCACCTTCTCCACGTCGCGCTCCAGCGGGTCACCCCAGCCTCCTCCGCCGTTGTTGCGCACACGCAGCACCGTCCCGGCAGGGGTTTGCCAGGAGGGGACGCGGAAGGGGAACACGTACTCGCCCGCCGGATCGGGGGCGTTGGTGTGCGGGTCGAGCACACCCCCCAGCGGGGTGGCGTCGCGGAAGGAGTCCGGTCCGGCCAGCGGGAGCCCGGTGAAATCCACGGACGCACCGTCCCAGACCCACACCCCGCCGGTGCGGCCGTCACCGCCGCCGATCACTCCGAAACCCGGGGCCTGTTTGTACCGCAGCGACATGAAGTTGTGCTGGGCTGGCAGCCGCCAGAAGGTGTCGCGGTCGAGCGCTGCCCCGCCCCGGTGACGGCCGGGACCGCCGCTGTCCGGCACGATCTCGTGCCGCAATACCACGACCGGCGCCGAGGTCTCCACCGTCTCGGCCGCGACGGCGATGCCGTTGGCCTGGTAGGAGAGCATCTGGCTGTCGGCGTCGCCGTGGGCGTTCGCGCCGAAGGGCCCGATCTCGCCGCCGCATTCGGCGACCGACAGCCACGGGGAGCCGTCCGTACGCACACCCGAGGCGTTGTGGATGTCCGTGCACCCGCTGTCGCCGGCCATGGCCGCCTGGCCCACCGCATGCTGCAGCGCTCGCAGCATGGCGGACATGATGACCTGGTTCTGCTCATAGAAGGCGAACACCGCTCCGTCAGGCGGTAGTGCGCTGACCACTGTTCCGTCCGGGATCACCAGGTCAATGTCCTGGAACAGGCCGGACGTGAAGGGTCCTTGGGGGTCCAGCAGGTACTTCAGGGCCACGCCGACGGTCGTCTTGGCGTCCAGCGGAGTGGCGTTGACGCAGGTTCTAGCCTGGCGGGAACTGCCGCTGAAGTCGACCTCGACGCGCCCTGCGTGCTTGTGCACCCGCACTCGGACGAGGTACGACTCCGAGTCGTCGACCCCGTCGCAGTCCATCAGGTCACTGCCCTCGTAGACACCGTCCGGGAGGCGGAGCAGTGCCTGCCGCATCCGCTCCGCCGAGGCGTCGCAGACGTACGTCATCGCGCCGTGCAGTGCGTGGGTTCCGTAGCGGTGGGCGGTCTCCCGCAACAGCCTCTCGCCGAGTTCGAGTTCGGCGCAGATGGTGCGCATGTCCGGCAGCAGGATCTCTCCGAACCGCACGTTGTCAAAGATCAGGCTCCACGTCTCCGGCACCAGTTCGCCGCCGCGCAGGAGTGCTCGGGGCGAGAGCACCAGGCCGTTCTCGTAGACGTTGCGCTTCATCACGCTGAAGCCACCGGGAACTGTCCCGCCCATGTCGAGCTGATGGGCCTTCAGGCTGACGTAGGCGAGCAGCCGTCCGTCGTGGAAGACCGGCCGGATGAAGAGCATGTCGTTGACGTGGGTACCCGTCCGGTACGGGTCGTTGGCGACGATCACGTCGCCGGGAGCGAGCCGGTGCGGACCGTACTCCTGGACTGAGACCCGCACCGAGTCGGTCATGGTGCCGGTGAACAGCACCAAGCTGTTGCTCATCGCCGGGGTGAGGTAGCCGAGCTTCTCCGGTCCCGTGATCACGGCCGCGAAGTCGTAGAAGTCGCGCAGGATCGGGGAGAACGCAGCGGTCAGCAGCCGTCGGCACATGTGCTCGACGATGTACTCCAGGCGGTTGCCGAGCACGGTGGCGGTGAACCGGTCGCAGCCGTAGCGGGTTTCGAAGGCGGCGCCTCCCAGTTCGCGGATGAGTTGCTCGTCGGTGTCGACGGTGGTCACTTCTCCTCCAGTTCGATGGAGATCTCGCCGAACCGGCCGATCTCGGCCATCTGCCCGGGGCAGACGAAGACGGTCGAGAGGGGTTCACGGATGACGGCAGGGCCGCGCAGCCGTGCGCCCACGGGGAGCCTGTCCCGGCTGTATTCGGCGGCGGGCAGCGCCGTGTCGGCGAAGTACCGCAGTTCGGTGGTGCGGTCCGGGACCACGGTGGTGCCCGGTGCGGAGGCCAGCTCGGTGTGCTCGAACTTCTCGCTGCCGACGGTGATCTGCACCCGGAAGGTGACCCCCTCCACCGGCATCGTGGGGAACCGGTTGCCATAGCGCTTCTCGTACGCGTCGTGAAAGGCGGCGATCATGGAGGCGACCGTCTGCGTGGTGATGGGGCCCTCGGGCACCTCCACGAACGGTGTCTCCCAGTGCTGTCCCGTCAGCCGCCCGTCGAAGGTGCGCTTGACAGTGATGCCGGCCCGGCTCTCGGCGACGCGCTCGCGCAGCTGTTGCTCGATCTCGTCGAAAACGGCGTCGACGTACTCCGCGGCCTCGGGGACGAGCAGCGTGTAGGCACTGCGGCTGTCGTAGTGGACGAGGTCGGAGGAGAGCAGCCCGATCGCGGAGAACAGGCCGGGATTGGGCGGGATGACGACCCGCTTGGCGCGCAGCAGTTCCAAGGCCGCCGGGAGCAGCATGCCGCCCGCGGCACCGTACGCAACCAAGGTGAAGTCCCGAGGGTCGACGCCATGCCGGATGGCGACGTTCGCCATCTCCTCGGCGATGTTCGCGACAGCGATGCGGTAGGCGTAGCGGACCCGTTCCTCCAGGGACAGTGGAGTGCGCAGCGATTCGAAGGCGCGCCGGGCGCGCTTCTCGTCGAGCCGCAGCTCGCCGCCAGCGATACCGGCGGGGTCGATGACGCCCATGAGCAGGCAGGCGTCGGTGACCGTGGGAAGCTCGCCGCCCCGGCCGTAGCAGGCGGGGCCGGGGACCGCCCCGGCACTGCCGGGGCCGACCAGCACGTCGCCCGATGAGGAGATCGACACCAGACTGCCGCCGCCCGCGCCGACCGAGGAGATCTCTGTGGACAGCGCGTTGATGACGAGGTCGTGTTCGAGCTCGAAGGTGGTGTCGACGAACGGTTCACCGTCGACGACGAGTGAGATGTCCGTGGAGGTACCGCCCACATCGGCGCAGAGCAGGTTCTCCTCGCCGATCGCTGCGCCGAGGCGCACACTCGAGAAGGTGCCAGCGGCGGGCCCGGCGAAAACGATGCGATGGGGCTTGTCCAGAGCCTCCCGCCAAGGCAGCAGCGTGGCCGCGCAGTCGGCAAAGTTCAGATCACCCCGGAAGCCTGCTGCTCGCAGCTCGGTGTAGAGCTCGTGTGCGTACTTCGTGAAGATGAGCTTCATGAACACGTCGATGACGGTGGTGGAGGCGCGGGCGTACTCTTTGGCCAGCGCTGACGTCTCCGAGGAGAGGGAGACCGGGATGTCGCCGAGCACCTCGTGGATCAGCTCCCGCACCCGCTGTTCGTGGGAGGGGGCGGTGTAGGCGTTCAGCAGGCACACTGCTACGCCCTCGACGTGACAGCGGGCCAGCACCGCGAGTTGGGCGCGGACCTGTTCCTCGTCCAGCGGCACGAGCACCGTGCCGTCGGCCAGGGCCCGTTCCCTCAGGCCGCGCCGCAGGTAACGGGGAACAAGCGGCCGGGTGACGTCACCGAACGAGCGGCGCCAGGCCGGATCAGTCTGGCCCTTGGTGGGCCGCCAGGCGCGCCCGCGGTCCAGTATGTCGCGGTGGCCCTCGGTGGTGAGAAAGGCGATCTTCGGCAGCTGCCGGGTGATTACCGCGTTGAGGCCCATGGTGCTGGCGTGGTTGAACACGCTGCTGTCCTCGACGCCCAGCCTCTGAGCTCCCGCGACGACCGGGGCGACCGGGTGCGCGGGATCACTCGGGACCTTGGTCACCTGGATCCGCCCGTCCCGGACGGCTACCACGTCCGTAAACGTGCCGCCGACATCCACTCCTAGCACTGTGGTCTCCTTCGGTCGGGTGGGTTCAGAAGCGAGAGCGTGCGGTCACGGACAGACCGAGCGGGGTGTACGCGCCGAACAAAGGGCCGGGCACACGCTCGGCCGAGGCAAGGCACTGTTGGCACTTGCGAACCTCCCACCAGCCGCCGTCGCTGAGAACCCGGTACTGAGCGAGTGCCTGGGCGCCGCATTCGGGGCAGTGGCCGTCGGCAGGCCTGCGGTCGGCGTCGAGGTACCTGCTACCGGGACGAGGAAATGAGTGCATGGCTGTACTCCTGGGCTTCCGTACGGCTCTGTCGGGCATCAGCCGAGTGGGCTCTTGGGCAGGAGGCGGTCGGCGATGATCTTCCGCTGTATCTCGCTCGTGCCCTCGAAGATCGTTGTGAGGCGGGCGTCACGCCAATAGCGTTCCGCCCGGTACTCGGTGGTGTAGCCGTTACCGCCGTGCAACTGGATTGCCTGGGCGGTGACCTCGGCGGCCATCTCGGACGCGGTGAGCTTGACCATCGCCGCCTCCCGCTCGCACGGCAGCCCGGAGTCGATCAAGTGGGCGACCTGCTGATAGAAGGCCCGCGCCTGCTCCACGCGCGCCGCCATCTCGGCGATGAGGAATCGCAGGTACTGGAAATCGGCGATGGGGCGGCCAAACTGCTCGCGCCGCTGCAGATACGCCAGGCTGTCCTCGACCGCTCCGCGCGCCAGGCCGACCGCACGCGCCGCCGTCTGGACACGCGCCGTGTTCAGCTCGGCCTCCACCGCCTTGAACCCGGCCGTGGAAATGGCCTTGGTCTCGGTCAGCGCTGTGAGGTCGCCGGCGGGCTTGGGGTAGACACGGTTGGCGGCGGGGACCCGCAGTCCGTCGAAGGCCAGGTTCCAGGTGACGAACCCGTGGTAGCCGATCTTGTCAATCGGCGTGCCCGTCAGTCCTGCGGGGAACGAGCCGCGTTCCTTCTCCACCAGGATCGAGCCGAGGCCGACAGCCCGGGACTGCCCCGGCTCCGGATCGGCCAGACGGCAGAAGACCTGGATGAAATCGGCGGCCAGGGCGTTGCCGCACCACCGCTTCTCTCCGGTGATGACGTACTCGTCGCCGTCGAGCGCGGCCCGCGTCTGTACCGCGGCGAGATCGGAGCCCACCTCCGGCTCGGACAGCGCCGCGGCACCGATCCACTCGCCCCGCGCGCTGCGCTCGATCAGGGTTCGGCGCCGCGCCGGATCAGCGACGTTCACACCCATCGCGCCCTGTGCGCGGACGATGATGCTCGCTGTGCTCATCCATGCCCGGGCCAGTTCCTCGGAGATCATGCAGTACTCGAAGATGCCGAGCCCCATGCCACCGAGCTCGGTGGGCACGGTGATCCCGAAGTACCCCTGCTTGGCCAGCCCCTGAAGTAGGGAATGGGGAATCTCCGCCTTCTGCGGGTCGAGTTCGTCGGCCACCGGCAGGACCTCCTCGGTGGCGAACCGGCGGGCTTCGGCCTGGACGGCTTCCCGTCGCTTGGTCCAGTACGGTGCGGCGACGACGGGAGGCTGGGGCTCGCGGAAGACACGGGCGGTCATGCGCGCTCCTTGGCAAGGACGACGGAAGTACTGGGAGACTCCGTGATGCGTTCCAGGCTTCGGTTGGTCGTGCGTTCGCCGAAGATGCCGACGGTCAGGCCCATAGCGACCATGGCGCCGGCGACCACGATGAACACGGCAGTGAATCCGAGGCCAGAGAAGATCGCGGGGATCAGGAAGCCGGAGCCGAACCCGGCCAGTCGCCCGATGCCGTTAACGAAACCTGTTCCTGTACCGCGCAGCCGGGTGGGGAAGTTCTCCGGCAGGTAGGTGTAGACGAACGAGGTTCCGGTCTGCAGCAGCAAAGTGACCATCAGACCGCTGGCGAGCAGGATCCCTTCGCTGGTGGTGAAACCGAAGACCAGGATGCCCACGGCGACCAGCGACTCGACGGCCCACAGGGTGTACTTGCGTTCCCAGCGGTCGATGAAGGGCCAGGCGAGCAGGGCGCCCGGGACCGCCGCCAAGGAGAGGACGGATGTGTAGTCCAGGCTCTGTTCGGCGCTGAACCCGTGCTCGACCAGCAGGGTCGGGACCCAGGAGTTGAATCCGTAGAAACCGACGGCGAGGAAGACGAGCATCAGCGAGGTCACGAGGGAGCGCCGACGCAGTACCGGTCCGAACAGCTCGGCTACATGTGCCCGGACCATCGGGGGCTCTTCCTGCGGAATGGGCAGTTCCCGCCCGGTCGCATCACGGGCCTCGGCCTCCAGCCGCTCGACCAGATCCCGGGCTTGGTCTGCGCGTCCGTGTGCCTCCAGCCAGCGCACCGACTCCGGTAGTCGCCCGGATGCCACGACGCCCACGAATACCCCCGCGGCGCCGAGCACGAAGATCCAACGCCATGCCGACGGGCCGGTGGGGATGACGAAGCGTGCGAACCAGGCCATCACCGGGATGCCGGCCAGTCCCATCGCGAGGCCTATCGACTGGACACGTCCGCGGCAGTGCTGGGGGTACATCTCGGCCACATACGTCATCAGCACGGCAACCATGGCCTGCAGACCGACGCCGGTTAGCACCCGGTAGACAGCGAGGTCGGCCATGCCGGTGGCGCCCGCCGAGGCCAGGGAGAAGGCCGAGTAGAAGAGAACCGCGCCAATGATCGTACGCTTGCGGCCGTGCCGGTCAGCGAGCCAGCCGCCGACGGAGGACCCCACGAACATCCCGAGGAAGGCCGCGGAGGTGATGAGGCCGACGTCCTCCACCGACAGGCCCCATTGCTCACGGATCGCCGGCGCGGCGTAGGCGAAGGTGTTCAGGTCCGCCTGGTCGAACAGGAGCAGGGCGCCCAGCAGTGCCAGCCAGCCGCGCTGCGTACGGGTGACCACCGGTAGTCGGTTCATCCGTGCCACCAGGGTGGGACTGGTTCTCTCCAGGGTATCTGAGGTATCTGAGGTGACGGCCATATCAGGCCCCTTCTGGGCTGTCTACGAGAGGAGAGGAAAGGTGGTTACAGGCCGATGAGTTCGGCCTTGACCAGCACGTTGCGCAGCAGCCGGACCGACGCCGCGTCGACCATTTCGCCAGCGAGCGTGATTGCGCCGAGTCCCTGTGCCTCCGCCTCCGCGTATGCCTTGGCGAGCTTGCGGGCTCGTTCGACCTCCTCGGGCGACGGGGAGAAGACCTCGTTGGCCGGGACGACCTGGCTCGGATGGATCGCCCACTTGCCCTGGTATCCCAGCGAGGCCGCCCACAGGGCCTCGCGCCTGTAGCCCTCGGGGTTGGAGATCGCCGCGTAGGGGCCGTCGATCGCCTCGATCCCGGCCGCGCGCGCCGCGACAATGATCTTGTTGCGGGCGTAGTGCCAGATGTCACCTGGATAGTGCGGGCTCTCGCCTATGGCCTGGGCGGGCACGCCCTGCGAGCCGGCGAAGTCGCCGGGGCCGAAGATCAGCGCCTCGAGGCGCGGACTTGCGGTGGCGATCTCCTCCACGTGTACCAGGCCCTCGACCTCTTCGATGAGGACCTCCAGGCCGATCCGCTTGGTCATGCCCAGGCTCTGCTCCAGCTGGCTGAGCAGCACGTCGACCCACCACACGTCGCGGGGCTGCTTCACCTTCGGGACGATGATGACGTCCAGTGCCTCGCGGGCCCCTTCGACGATCTCGATGATGTCGCGGTGAGCGTAGGGGGACTCCAGGCTGTTGATACGGACCGCCCGGGTGCTGGGCTTCCAGTCAAGCCTCGTGAGCGCATGAACGATCTTGGCGCGGGCGGGAACCTTCTTATTGGGGGCCACCGCGTCCTCCAGGTCGAGGAAGACATAGTCGGCCTCGCCGGCGGCGGCTTTAGCCATCATCTTCTCGCTGCTGCCGGGGGTGGACAGTTCGCTTCGCCGCAGACGGCGCATGGAAGCTCCTATGGGGGTGTCCTGGTGTCGGCCTAGCGGACAGTGCGGCAGGCGCGCAGCCGCGCGATGTCCTCGCTCCGGTAGCCAAGTTCGGTGAGGATCTCGTCGGTGTGCTCGCCGAGCAGCGGAGCCCGGCGGAACGCCTCGGGAGGGGCGTCGGTGACCTTGACCGGCTGTCCGGCCACGGTGACAGGGGCGGCGGATCCCGGCTGTTCCACCTCGGCGAGCATCTGCCGTGCCGCAAGATGCGGGTCGGCGAACAGGGCTTCGGCGGTGTTCACTGGGCCGGCCGGAACGGTGTCCGACAGCGCCGCGGTGATGTCGGCGCAGGTGCGGGCCGAGGTCCACTCCTCGATGGCCGTGCGCATTTCGTCGCGGTGGGCGACCCGGGCCGCGTTGGTGGCGAGCCGCGGATCGGTGCCCAGTGCCGGCTGGCCGATGACCTCGGCCAGCCGGGCCCACTGCTTGTCCAGAGGAGCAGCGATCGCCATCCAACCGTTGCTCGCCCGGAAAACTCCGAACGGGGCGAGCAACGGGTGGTCGTTGCCCTCTCGCCCCGGGACTGCCCCGACGTACGCGTGCTGGTGGATCACCCGCTCGCACAGCGAGACGATCGCGTCGTACATCGCCACGTCCACGAACCGGCCCCGCCCGGTGCGTCGGGCGTCGTTGACGCAGGCCATCACGCCGAACGCCGTCAGGACGGCGGGGAAGATATCTCCGATGCCGGGTCCGACCTTGGTGGGCTCGCCGTCCGGGCGGCCGGTGATGGCCATGACCCCGCCCATGGCCTGCGCGACGACATCGAACGCAGGCCGATCGACGTAGGGACTCTTGCCGGTGCGCGGATCGCCGAATCCGCGGATCGCGCCGTAGACCAGCCGCGGGTTGACCTCGCGCAGAGTCTCGTAGGCGAGGCCCAGTTGGTCCATTACGCCGGGCCGGAAGTTCTCGATCAGTGCGTCGGCGTCCCCGACCAGGCGGCGCACCAACTCCTTGCCGTCCGGGGCCGTCAGGTCGATGGAGATGGAGCGCTTGTTTCGGTTGATGGAGGCGAAGTAGCCGCCGAACAACTTCAGTTGGTCGTCCTGACGATACGGACCCTGGCCCCGTGACATGTCTCCCTGAGGCGGCTCGACCTTGACGATGTCCGCGCCCAAGTCGGCGAAGAGCATGGTGCAGTACGGCCCGGCGAGAGCCCGGGTGAGGTCGATGATCCGGATACCGTCGAGCGGCTTGCTGATCACGCTGGCCTCCGCTTCACCAACACAGTGCGTTCGGCCTCGAACACGATCTGGTCATGCTGGTTCACGCCCCAGTGGCGGAACTTCACGACGCCTGCGCCTGGCTCTCCTTCCTCCGCGTCGTCGGTGGAGACCACTTGCGTGAAGGCGTAGAGCGTGTCGCCGTGGAAGACCGGCGCGGGGAACCGCAGCCGGTCCAGGGCGAGTTCACGCACCGCGTGTTCCGCGGTGTCCTGCATGGTCAGGCCGATGACCAGGGCGGCGGTGATCCCGCCGAATACGATGCGCTGTCCGAACGGGGTGTCCTTCATGGACTCCTCGTCGAAGTGCCCGGATGCGGTGTTCATCGCCAGGTTGCACAGCAGCACGCCCTCCACGTCGGTGACGGTCTTGCCGCGCGCGTGCTCGAACACTTCTCCGGCGGTGAAGTCCGCGAAGTACAGCTCGTCGTCGGTCTGTGCGCCGCTCACCGGGCCTCCCTAGCCTTGATCAGGTTGGTGCGGCGGAAGTCGACGACCGGCTCCTCACCGATCCTGCCTTCGGTGTGCCAGGTCACCACGCCCATCCCGGGCTTGCTGCCCGATCGCCGTGCCGAGATCACCGTGCTGGCGGCGGTCAGCGTCTCGCCGACCAGCACCGGCCGGTGGAAGGTGAGGCCATCGATGCCGAGGAAGGCGCCGCCCGATTCGCTGAGGTCCTCCACGGACAGTCCGACCGCCACCATCAGGACGAGCATCGGGTTGACGACGGTGTTCGCGTGGCTGGCCGCCAGTGCCTTCTCCCGGTTGAAGTAGACCGGGTTGTAGGCGAGCGTCAGCGCGGATAGCAGGGTGTTGTCGGTCTCCGTCAGGGTGCGACCCCAGTGGTGCTCGAACCGCCGGCCCTCCGGGAAGTCCTCGAGGTAGTGGGCTCGTCCCCTTCTACGGGCCTGTTTGCGCAGGGCTGTGACGTTCACGTCAGCTCCTTCGTCAGTGCCCGGATGTCGTCTAGGTCTTCCAGGTGACCGATGAGATCGAGGAGCGCCGCGGTGGCTCCCGTGCCCAGCACCGGAGCGGCTAGGCCGCGGAACTTGGCGCTCAGTCGCTCCTCCTGCTCAGCGGGGTCCCTGCTCCAGCCGGGCACTCCGCAGTCCACCTCGGCCGCGAGAGTACGACCGTCGCGCAGCCGGACAGTCACCCGTGCGCCGAGGGCGGGCAAGTGGTCGTCGGGGGTCACCCGCATTCGATCGATGAGGGCGATGGTCCGCGGGTCGTGTACCGCGTCGTCGGTGAACTGGCTCTCGTCTGTGGCCCCTTCGAGCAAGGACAGTGCCGTGGTGAACGTCAGGCTGAACTTGCCTGCCAGGCCGGTCGAAGGGCGCGGGATCGCGCATACATGCAGCTGCTGAGGAGGTACACGGATCTCGATGTCCTCGACCTGATCCGCGGTAAGTCCGTCGGTCGTCCTCAGCAGCCTGATCGCGTCGATCGAGGCGTGGGTGCCGTAGCAGGAGGCGTGCGCCTTGAACAGCACCCGCAGGATGTGCCAGGAACTGCCGAAGTGCGTGTACACCGCCTCACGGTCCGACCGATCTGTCTGCGTGGCGGCGAACCCCTGAGGACAGAACAAGGCATCGTCGGCGCTGGTGAGCCCGCGAGCGGCGAGCTTGGCGGCCAGGAACCCGGAGGAGGCAGCGCGGCCGGTTTGCAGCGGTTTACCCATGGTGCCGAACATCGCCTTCAGACCCGATGCCGACAGCGCCGCGATGCCGAGCGCTTGCTCGGTCTGTTTCGCGTCGAGCCCGAGGAGCCGCGCAGTCCCGGCCGCCGCACCGAAGGTCCCGACGGTCGCCGTGGTGTGGAAGCCGCGTGCGTAGTGGCCCGATGCGACAGCCAGCCCGATCCGGCACTCAGCCTCGAATCCCGCGACGAAGGCGGTGAGCATGTCCCGGCCGCTCGTGCCCGCCCCCTCGGCGGCCGCGAGCACGGCCGGCAGCAGAGGCGCGGACGGGTGCCCACCCATCGCATCCATCTGCAGATCGTCGTAGTCCAGTGCGTGAGCCGCGATGCCGTTCACCAGCGCAGCGGTCGCCCCGCCCGTGCGCCGGTCCACGCCGAGCACGGTGCACGGCCCCGCCGCCGCTTCGCCATGCATCGTCTCCCACGTCAGCTGGACAGCGGGTTGCGAAGCTCCGGCAACCGCGACACCGAGCGTGTCCAGGACGCACTGCTTGGCCAGTCTCACCACGGTGGGGGGAAGGTCGTCGTATGTGAGGGAAGCGACGCACTCAGCCAGCGCGCCGGTCGGTGACAGAGGTGTGCCCACACGCCCTCCTCGTCAAGGGGCGTTCCAGCGTTGGAACACCGTGTCGTTCAGCAGGTGCCAGGAATATCCGGGCCGTTCCGTGCATCCGTCTACGGCCGCTTCCGCTGACCGAAAGAAGTTCTGCGGACACGCCGTCGCACTTCGGGCTCACTGCCACTGAGCGGAAAGGCGCGTTGCCGTCCGTTCCCTACGGGGAATTGCTTGTCCCACTCAGTCCCCCGACATCTCTGGAGTGGCCGATGCGATCCGACCTGTTCACCGATGAGCACGAACTGTTCCGCGACAGCGTGCGGCGGTTCGTGGACCGTGAAGTTGCTCCCAACGTGGAGCAGTGGGAACACGCGGGCAGGATTGACCCGAAGCTCTGGCGCACCGCGGGGGAGCAAGGGCTGCTGGGGCTGGCGGTGCCCGAGGCCTTCGGTGGCGGAGGATCGGCCGACTACCGCTTCCGCTGCGTGGTCATGGAAGAGCTCGCTCGCGTCGGTGCCGCCTCGGTCAACGTGGCGCTCGGTGGATTCGACGACCTCATCGGACCGTATCTGGTCGACCTGGGCACCGAGGAACAGAAGCAGCGCTGGCTACCTGGCCTGTGCGCTGGTAAGAAGGGAGCCGCGATCGCCATGACGGAGCCGGGCGCTGGCAGCGACCTGCGCGGCATCCAGACCACCGCGGTACACGATGGCAATGCTTGGATCCTCAACGGCAGCAAGACGTTCATCACGGGCGGCGGCCGTGCAGATGTGATTATCGTGGTGGCCCGCACCGACCCGAAGGCGGGAGCGCGCGGGTTCAGTCTGTTCGTGGTGGAAGGCAGCATGCCGGGATTTACCCGTGGCCGGGCCCTGGACAAGCTGGGGCAGCGTGCCGAGGACGTGTCCGAGCTGTTCTTCGCCAACGTCCGCGTCCCCACGGCGAATCTCCTAGGCGTGGAGGGTGGCGGCTTGGGCCACCTGATGGAGCGCCTGCCGAAGGAACGCATGTCCATCGCCTACTACGGGCTCGCCGCCGCCGAGGCCGCGCTGTGCTGGACCGTGGATTACACCAAGGCGCGACGCGCCTTCGGCCGGCCTATCGCCGAGTTCCAGAACAGCAAGTTCACTCTTGCCGAGATGGCCACCGAACTCGACGTCACCAGGGCCTACCTGGATCGCGCCGTACTGGCACTCAACGAGGGCCGGCTCTCCGCCGTGGACGCCGCAAAGGCCAAGTGGTGGGCGACCGAGCTCCAGCAACGTGTGATCAGCCGCTGTCTGCAGCTGCACGGCGGCTATGGCTATATGCGTGAATACCCCATAGCGCGTGCCTTCGTGGATGCCCGGGTGCAGACGATCTACGGCGGCACCACCGAGATCATGAAGGAGATCATCGGCCGCTCCATCGTGAGGTGAGTCTGGGCACGACCCTCTTCCGGGTCGGCAACTGCACGGCTCTGACTGTCCGCATCGCCATGCCCTGGTCTGGAGAAGGTGACCCCCTCTCCGCAAGAGGAGGCCGTCACGGACGCTCTGGAGTCTGTCGCGCGGCAACCTCAGTCACCATCAAAACTTAACAGTCTATTGACGCCCGTGTAGCAATTGCCTAACGTCGCGAGTTGTACAGGGAACGGCGTCAGCGGAACCCCCGGGCGCCCTGCCTGTCGTGAGGTGCCGTTCATGAAGCCCACTTCTTTCTCACGAGGAGCTCACGTGATCCTCGCCCCGCTTCTCGCCATTGCTGCACGCCGCCCTCCGAACCACCGTCGCCTCACCGCCGAACCCGTGCCGGACGTTTGACGATGTTGCCAAGTGGCTGACCGACTTGCGCGAACGCAGCATCGTGGTGGGTGATGTCCGTGCGACGAAGGCCGCGTGAGCCACCGGATCCGACATCGGACTGAACACGGCGATCGCCACAGAGGAGAGACTAGCGCCGAGGTGGGAATGGCTGTCGCGGTCCAACTCGGCGCTGAGGCGGCAAGGGCCCAGTCCCCGTACCGCACAACCAGCACCGAGCCGCTCCACCCGGCCTAGGGCAGGCAGGCACTTCAGTCCGACAACTCCCACCCTCTGCGTTGGGGCCTCGGGCGGCGGTATGCAACTGACCGAACATCCAGCAACCGCCCGCACGAGGCGCCCGAGACGAGGAGAGCCGTATGCAGGAAAGACAGCGGACGACCGCCACGGTGACGGGAAGGGCCCTGCGTGTCCTGGAGGCCTTCTCGAGCACCCGCCCGGTGCTCCGCCTCACGGACATCTCGCGGTACAGCGACCTGCCTCTGACCACAACTTACCGCCTCGTCAAGGAGCTCACGTGCTGGGGCGCGCTTGAGCGGGAGGACAGTGGTGGCTACCGCATCGGCCTCAAGCTCTGGGAGATAGCGGCGCTGGCACCTCGTGGTCTGGGCCTGCGCGAGCTGGCTCTGCCCTTTCTGGCGGACCTGAGTCAGTTCACACGGGAGAACGTGCAGCTGGCCGTGCGTGAGGATCTGTCGGTCGTGTACGTGGAGCGGCTCGCCGGACGAGGAGCCGTGCCGGTACTGACCCGTGTAGGCGGGCGCTTCTCCCTACCCCCTACCGGCGTCGGCCTGGTGCTCCTTGCGCACGCTCCAGCTGCGGTACAGGAGCAGGTCCTCAGCCAGCCCCTGACCCGCTACACCGAGAGGACCCTGTGTTCTCCCGCCCAGGTGCGACGTTTCCTTGCCGAGGTCCGGCAAACCGGTGTCGTCATCAGCAACCGGCAGATCACGATGGATAGCTTGTCGGTCGCTGCACCGGTGTACGGTCCAGGGGGCGGCGTGGTTGCAGCAGTCTCGGTCGTCGTGCATGCAGACACCGCCCACCCCCATTCCTTGATTCCTCCCGTCCGGGCAGCCGCTCGCGGGATTTCCCGTGCATTGGGGGCACCAGTTCCCAATGGCCTCCACATGATGGGCGGAGCTGAACAGGCTCAGCTCACGGTGTCCACCGCCGCCTGTCTGGCAGATCGAGCCGCTGCTGCTGACCGTGTCAAGTCGTGCGCACCAACCGTGGCGCAAGCCTCTGGACGGCGAGAGGATCGTGCCGGTCATCCTGTTTAGGGCTCTACGCCAGCCCTCGAAGGAGTTCCTTGCCCTGGACCCTGGCCTAGAAGCTGCGACACGCCCTATCGACATGTCGGCGACGCTTGAAATGTGAGCCAGTTCCGGTGGTTGAAAAGCGCACCTGAGATCCGCGGGGGTCTGCTTGAGTGCGGCAGTCCTGCGGCCAGCTGTGGCGGCGGCCGCATGGTCTGGATCGGTGATCGTCTGATGGCGAGCCCAACTAAAGGGCATGCCGGGCGACTTCGACGCCATCCCGGGTCACCGCGCCTGTGCCAGATCCGCGGCCTCCTCGACACGACGGCGATGGCCAATGGGTAGACGGAGTAGTCGCAGGTGTCCAGGCGGACATAGTGGTTCCGCGGCAGCCTGAGCGATGCCTTCCACCAGCCCAGCGGGGCGATGGGCGGCAGCGACAGCATCCGCGACCGGTCTGCCTCGAGCCGGTCGGCTGGACGGGCCTGTAAAGTGCGATGGATACGCCGATTCGCCTTGGCGAGCCAGTCGGCCAGCTGGACGTTGAAGTCCGCCGCCGAAGTGAATACCCGCTTCGGCAGAAACGACGTCTCCAGATAGCCGTTCGCCCGTTCGACCAGGCGTCGTTCCCTTCTACGAGCCGCTCGGCTTCTCTCCCGACGCCAGCAGCGTCATGAAGTACTCCCACGCATCGAACCCCGCTGCCACCAACTGATGCGGCGTGAACCTCGCCCGGACAGGCACTTGGAGAGACGGGACTTAACGCCCTCTCAGCCATTGAAGATCTCTAGTGTCTCGTGATTCCGTCAGCGTTACTTGATCTTGTGTGGCAGGGTCTCTTGGTGTGGAGCTCTCCGTGGAACAGGCCGCCGTGTTGCGGGAGTTGGTGAACAGCCGGGACGTACCCGCCGACATAGCGACGCGGGGGCGGATCGTGCTGCGGTCGGGCGAAGGCCGTCGACGCAAGGACATTGCCCAACTGCTCGGCGTATCGCTGCCGACGGTGGACCGCTGGAAGCGGCGTTATGCCGAGCTCGGACTGGCCGGGCTGGAAGGCGACCGGCCCGGCGGCCCCCGGGAACAGGTGCCGGCGCGGGTGCGGGCCCGCGTGATCGCGCTGACGCGCATGACACCGCCGGACAGCACCGGGCTTTCGCACTGGTCCACACGCGAGTTGGCGAAATACCTGAAGCGGACCGAGGGCGTCGCCGTGTCCTGGCATTACATCGCACGGATCTGGCGCGAGGAGCATCTCAAGCCGCACCGGAACGGCACCTTCAAGATCTCGAAGGACCCTGCGTTCGCTGAGAAGGTCGCCGACGTTATCGGCCTCTACCTCGCTCCGCCGGGCGGCGCGGTGGTCCTCTCGATCGACGAGAAAACGCAGATCCAGGCGCTGGACCGGACCCAGCCGGTGCTGCCGGTCGCGTTCGCGGCGAGCGAGAAGCGCACCGCCGACTACGTCCGGCACGGCACCACGAACCTGTTCGCCGCTCTGAACGTGACCACCGGCGAAGTGCTCGGCGAGTGCAAGCCGACCCGGAATGGCGAAGACTTCCTGGCGTTCCTCAAGAAAGCGGTGAAACCGCACGCGGGCAAGGACATCCATGTCGTCCTGGACAACCTCTCGCCGCACACCACCCCGGAGGTCAAGGAGTGGCTGGCCAAGAGCCCGCACGTCCACTTCCACTTCACTCCCATCGGCTCGTCGTGGCTGAACCAGATCGAGATCTGGTTCGGAATCCTGACCCGGCAGTCCATCCGCCGCGGCACGTTCTCCAGCGTCAACGTCCTGATCAAACAGATCCGCGACTACATCAACTCCTGGAACACAACGGCGAAACCGTTCACCTGGACCGCGACCGCCGGCGAGGTCCTCGCGAAGGTCCGACTCGTCGCGACCAACGTGAAGAAGCTCGTCAATAACAACGCGAACTGACATGAACAGGATCACGAGACACTAGCGCTGCGCTCGAAGTCAGAGAACCTACCCGGTTAGGGCTACCGAAGGTGCACGGTTAACGTCCTTGCCCTGCAAATGGGTCGCCGCGTCCGCGGTCTGGCAGACCTTGAGAGAGGCCGGCGCCGACCCGGCACTCGAGCGCTTGCAGCGCGTAAGGCGACTTCCTACGCCATGACTGATATCAGTCGCCCTCCATCAATGCAGCTTCGATGAATGCCTGCGCGGCTTCGGATAGGGCCCTTTCGCGCGGCCAGACGAGAGAGGCACACAGAGGTTGGGGGCGAGGGCGTAGCGGTCGACTGACGAAGGGCAGTCCCTCATGGCTGAGTTGGTGCGTCGGGAAGGTGACCGCCAACGAGATTCCGATCTTGCGGGCCACCAGGGCGCGACTGAGCTCGACGGAGGTCACGCGGTAGCGGATATTCGGGCTGATCCTGTGCCGCTCGAAGTAGCGATAGAGCTCTTCGCGGTTGCGCGGATTGTCGACCACGACAAGTGGCTCGTCGGCGATGTCAGCCACGTCGATCTCAGAGTTCTGAGCCAGCGGGTGGTCCGCGGCGAGTAGAGCCGTCATCGTCCCCTCGAACAGCGATAGTGAACTCAGCGTCCGGTCGCGGTGCCCGGTGTAGTTGGCGATCACCTCCAGATTGCCGTCGTGCAGCAGCTGGAGCAGCTCCTCTGCGGGACGGGTGGTGGCACGGACCCTCAGGTTGGGGTGCTCGCGGGCGAGGCGATCGATGATGGGAGGCAGGACGACGGGGGCGAGGGTCACGACGGCTCCGACGTTGAGCTCGCCGTTGATTGCTTCCTCCGAGGTCCGGCGCCGCAGGTTCGTGGCACTGCGCAGCAGGGACAGCGCCCCGTCGAGGAATTGTTCTCCCGCCGGTGTCAGCGTGACGCCCACAGCGCGCTGGCGGTGGAACAGTTCTCGGCCGACTGCGGCCTCAAGGCTGTCGATCCCGGCCGCCAGAGCCGAACGGGAAACCCGCAGTTCCTGCGCTGCTTTTGCCAAGCTCCCCGACGAGGCGACCTCTGCGAAGTATTCCAGCTGACGGAGGGTGAAGTCGGGCACGTCAGATCCTCTTTGGTCACGGTTCAGGCCCCATCATGCCGCACGGATTCCGGGCGGGGTGGGGCCGACGACTTGGGCGTCGGTCCCACCCCGTGCGATCAGACCTGTCCAGGGGTGGCCGGGACGCTGGTGTCGTCCTGGGCGATGTCGCCGAGGTCTTCGCGGTCGGCGGTAAGCCCGACGAGCAGCGCGACGGCCATGACCCCCATGACGAGCCCGAACACTGCAGCGTAGGAGCCGGTGGCCTGGATCATTGCGCCCATGACAGCAGGGGCGATGACGCCGGCGAACTGTTGGCCAAAGTTGGCGATCCCCGTCGCGGTGCCGGTCACGACCCGGCGCATCCGCTTGAGGATGACGATGGACAGCAGCGGGGCGCAGGCGGAGGTGGCGACCTGGGCGACGGACAAGAACACGACTCCGGTGACGACGGTTGAGGCGACGTAGGTCAGATAGATGAACAGGATCGCGACGGCCATCAGCCCGGCCACGATCCGGCCCTCGCGGCGCGCGAACCTGTCGGCCGCGAAGCCGACCCCGATCATGGCGACGAACGCGACCAGGTTGGGGATCGCGGTGGCCAGCCCGGCGGTGGCGAGATTGAGGCCCTTGACCTCGACCCAGTAGGTCGGCATCCACTGGTTCATGCCCCAGACGAAGATCCCGACGCCGAATTGCATGATCGCCAGCTTCCACACCAGCGGAGTGGAGAGGATCTTCTCCACCGGGACCCTCTCGACCCCGGCGGCACGGGCGGTGCCGGGGCCTGTCATCGGCCGGGAGACGTAGAGGAAGACGATGCTGAGCAGGAGCCCGATGACGCAGAAGATCCAGAACCCGGCACGCCAGCCCCAGGCCTCGGTCAGCGACGCCACGAGATAGGCACCAAAGGCGGTCCCGAGCGTCCCCCCGGACATCAGCAGCGACTTCGCCCGTCCGCGTTGGCGGTTCGGCAGCAGTTCGGCGACGGCCACCGAGCTGGCGGGTGGGAAGCTGCCCTCCGCCGCGCCAAAGATCGCGCGGAGCACGATCAGGGAGACCAGCGACCAGCTCAATGCCGTCAGGCCGGTGAAGACCGACCAGAGCACCATGATGACCAGGAGCACGCGGCGGGCGCCGTAGCGGTCGGCCAGGTACCCGCCGAACGGGGTCATGATGGCGAATCCAAGGAAGAAGGCGCTAAGGACCAAACCCATCTCGCCAGGGTTGAACCCGAACTCCCTCGACACTGGCACGGCGATGACGCTCATGGCCGACTTGTCGACGTAGCCGATCAGCCACTGCACAAAAACGACGCCGATGACCATCCAGCTGCGCCGCAGGGAAAATCCCGCCGGGGCGGCCGGGGCGCGTTCCATGGCTCCCGCGCTCATCGGACCTGCACCGATCCGTCGAAGGCGAACGCGGGGGTGAGGTCGCGCGGCGCCGCAGGGAATGCGGTCTCGGCGTCGGCCGCAAGCTCGACGCCGATCCCGGGGGCGTCAGGCACGGCGATGTAGCCGTCCTCGAAGCGCAGCGGGTTCTTCACCATGGCGTCCTCGGAGCCATCAATGTTGAAGCTGGGGTGTTCTTGGATGAGGAAGTTCGGAACGGACGCGTCCAGGTGCAGGGACGCGGCGGTCGACACCGGTCCGAGGGGGTTGTGCGGAGCGATCGAGACGTAATGAGCCTCCGCCATGGCGGCGATCTTGCGGGCCGGGGTGAGACCACCGACAGCGCAGACGTCCGGGCGGACGTAGCGAGCGGCACCGCGGGTGAGCAGGTCCTGGATCTCATGAATCGAGATGGCGCGCTCGCCGGTGGCGATCGGCACCGGCACGGCGCGGGCGACCTCCGCCATCGCGTCCGGGCTGTCCGGCGCAATCGGATCCTCGAAGAAGAGCGGGCGGGCCGGTTCGATGCCCCGCCCCACGGCGATCGCCTCGGGCACCGACAGCGACCGGTGCGCCTCCACACACAGGTCGAACGCCGGTCCCACGGCCTCCCGGCACGCCAGCACCTGGCTCACCGCTTGGTCCACTCGGTGAGCATAGGACTCGGCTCCACGCTCCCAGTGGTCGTGGGCGAAGGACGGCAGGATTAGCCGGGCCGCGGTGAACCCTGCGCGCTGCAGCCTGACGCACTCGGCGGCCATCTCCTCGGGTGTCTCCCCGAGGACCGGGGCGTACGAGCGCGCCCGGTCGCGTGTGCGCCCACCCAGCAGGTCGTAGACGGGTACCCCGAGGTCCTTGCCCTTGATGTCCCACAACGCGACGTCGACCGCTGCCAAAGCGCTCATCACGACCGAGCTGCGGAAGAACGTCGACTGGTACAGGTACTGCCAGTGGTGCTCGATGCGCGCCGCGTCCTGTCCGATCAGGTAGCCGCGCCATTTTTGCAGCACGGCGTCGACGGCGTCGAGGTAGGCCCAGGCCCCGGCCTCACCAAGGCCGCTGATCCCGGCGTCGGTGTGCACGGACACGAACAGGTATCGGCCGACATGGTGGGTTTGAAGATCGATGATCCGCAAGTGGTTCTCCTTTGAACACGCGTGCCACGATCGTCGCCACCGACCCATGTCTCCGCAAACGCTCTTTTTCAGCTTGCTAAGCCGATCTAATCGGCTTTGTGAGACCGTCCAGCCACGCAGGGCCTCGGGATGCACGACGAGATCGACGTCAGCTTCTTGATCTGCGGCTTCGGATCCGTGGTGCGGTACGACTGCCGCTGTTTACGAGGCAGCGGTCACCCTTGCGTCGTTCCTGTCCTGGGCAAGGAAGATCACCGCCCATCTCCCGCCTGGCCAATGGCTCTGGGCGGCCCTGCGTTGTCGGTACTAGGTCGGCGGTTGCTGGAGCGGCGGGGCCTGCTGTTTGCGGCGTCGGCGGAGTTCTCGCTGTGCCTGGGCGCGGGCGCATTCGCGGGTGCAGTACTTGATGCCGCTGGTGCGGTTCTGTCCGTACTCGGTGCGGCCGCGCTGGCGTACGAAGCTGCGGCGGCAGGTATCGTCGGCGCACTCGCGGATCGTGGCTTTCTCCGCGATGTGGTTGTACAGCTGCAGGTAGGCGACGGTGTAGATCGTGGGGTGGCGGTCGGCGAGGTTGCTGATGCCGATACTGAAGACGTGCAGTGCGGCGTGCAGAGAGTTCTTCAACTGCCCGAGTCGGAACCAGAGTTCGAGTGCACGTAGCTGATCGAAATCCTGGATGTCGGGATTCTCTGCGCGGACCTCGGCCAGCTTCTCCTCGTTGATCTCTGGCTCAATGAGCGCGTCCAGGCCTCCCTCATGCTGGCAAGCCAGCCAGGTACTGACAGCCTCTTGAGCCTCGCGCACGTGATGGATACCAGGTCTCGGTGGATTGACCAGCCGGTCCTCACCGGATGCTCCAGTTGAGCCAGCTTCCGGACTTCTTCTTCCGCCTCGATGCTCCAGTTGATCACGTTCAGCTCGCCGCCGTCGCCGACTTCGTCACCGAACAGGTTCCCCAACCCCGCAGCGCCCTCGTCCTGGCCTGCGTCCTGCAGCTCACCGACACCAGCGAAGGCGCCCGCTTCTGGTGGGAGTACGCCGCAGTAGGCGGCCAACCCGCCGCCTACTGCCTCTACCTCCACCATCTCGCCCTGGGCGAGAGCGAAACAGCCAACTGGTGGCATCGCCAGACCAACGACGTCCAGCCCTCACCGCAAGTACCCGAGTAGGAAGAATTGCTCCCCACGCCCGGGGGGGGAATGGCACCCGGCAACCCACTCAGTCACCCAGATGCCCACCACCACAATCCTGCGCCTGCTGCGCCACCTTGCCCGGGACAGCGAACGCACTCACTCCGCTGCGGTCAACGAACTCATGGACTACATCCCCACAGCCGTCGCCGTCGGCTACCTACGCGAGCCCGACCTCGACCTCCCCATGCCCGGACCCCGCTTCGCCGACGACATCAGCGCCTTGCTCGCTGTCCGGGGACCGGGCCTGTTGTTTGCACTGTCGGCTGGTAGCACAGCGCAGCGGCATTGCGGGGAGAGCTAGGGCTGTTCGCGGGTTTGTGGTCGCGTCGGTGGCGTCGCCTGGTGCTGGTCGGCAGGGGTCGGCGGGCGGCCCCAGTCCAGGACGGTCCGGGTCGGCGAGCACCCGCTGCAGCTGGGCCAGGCGGTACAGCTCTTCGCCGTGTTCGAGGTCCGCCGCCTGCTGCCGGCGGGCATGTTCCTCGGCCAGGGCGCGGTCTGCGGCCGCGACGCTCAGCTCGGCCGTGCCGGCGACCTACAGCCCGGGGATGGCGCAACCGGCCTGTGCGAGGGCTGAGTTGGCGGCGTCGTGGGCCGCTGCGAGATCCAGAACGGACTGCCGACACAGGACTTCCGCAGCCTGCCGGCGCAGGTGCTCACGCGCCGGCACCACAAGGTCGCCCCGGCCCGTGTCACCTAGAAGCGTCCACCGCCAGCTCCCGGTGATGCGGACGGTGAAGCACATGCTGCCGATGCGGCTGGCTATCCGCTCGTCGCTCAGCCCGAGCGGATGAGCCGTGCCCGCGTCTGCCGCGTCTCCTGCCGACCGGGCCGGTCTGCCGCGTCGGCGCAGCATCCTCACGCCGTTACGACGGCACAGTCACCGCCGGACCGCGCCACGCCGCTCGGGCCGGAAGAGGCGGCCACCTCGGAGATCAGCTGGGCGAAGAGCTGTGCGCGCCGCGCCCGTCCCAGATCGGAGCTGTCGGACGAGCCCACCAGCAGGCTGGAGGGGCCTTCCTGGCCCACATAGCCGCGCAGCACCTGCGCCACCAGGGGCAGAACTTGGTCGTCCTCGAGCTTGGGCGAATCCAGCCAGGCCGCCAGATGCCGGTACGCCGCCTGCACTGCCGTGGGCTCCTGCAGGGCCCCGCGCCAGCCGCGGACGAACAGCTGACTGGCCAGCGCATCGGGAGCGTTGACGGTCTCGCAGGTGTTCTCCTGGTCCGCGGACAGCGGCAGAAGGATCCGGGTGCGGACGGGTTGCCGCTGCCGCATATCAGGATGCCTGGCAGGCCATGCCGGGCGGCGGCCTGAAGCACCTGTGGGTTCTCGCAGAGTTGCACGGTCGTTCCTGACGTCGTCAGAGGAGCATCGGGGACGCTGCGAAGTTCTTGCAGGCCAGATGGGTCGCCAGCGCGAGGTCACGCCGGGTGCGCATAATCCGAGAATGATCGCTTCTTGACGGAGCGCCAGCCCGGGGGCGTGCTAGCGGAAGCCGTCCGTCGGCGCGAGTGTCTCCGGGCCCTTGCGCGGTGCACAGCCCTCGGGGCTGCTCTGATTTCCCGCTGTTATCGGGAAAACCGCCCGCAACGCGCGGCCCGTTGATTACGGTTTGTGCTCATAGAGCTGCTCAGGAGTTTCGACGCCCCGGCGTACGGCGTCCACCGTCGGTCGGCAGGGCCTCGACACCGTAGGACCGACACAGGGAACGGCCGATGACCAACACCGCCTCCGAGCCCCCCGGCGCTGACAGCACTGCTCCAAACTGGACGCCAGACCGCCACGGACGAGGACTTGGACGCGTGGGCCGGGGCCGTCGGTGTACCCGAGCAGGCGGCCGAACTGAAAGCCCGACTCCGCGGGTTGGAGTCTCAGCAACGGCACTGGCGGCGCCAACTCTCCTCCGGGCACGCGCCGGTGCAGGACCGGTACGTCGTCGAGTACCGACGCACCGCGACCATGCGCGGCTACGAGGCCACCGTCATACCCGGCCTGTTCCAGACCCCCGCATACGCCCGTCAACTCCTGGTGCAGAACGCCGAGCTGATGCGCTCCCCACGGGACACCGACGCTGCGGTACAGGCACGTATGCGCCGTCAAGAGGTCCTGTACGAGCCAGGCAAGCTGTTCCGCGTCCTGCTCTGGGAGGCGGCCTTGCACGCTGCCATCGGCACCCCCGAGGTGATGGCCGGCCAGCTCGACCGCCTCGTCGGCCTGATCGGCATGTCCACCGTCGAGCTCGACATCGTGCCCCTCGGAGCCCCGATGCCGCTCACTCCCAAGCATGGGTTCTGGATCTTCGACGAGGAGCGCGTCGTCGTCGAGACGATCAACACCGAGTTGCAGTACGACTCTGCCGACGACCTCGCCCTGTACGGGCGGGTGTGGGACCAGCTCGACCAGGCCGCCGCCCACGGGCACCATGCGCACCGCCTCATCGCGCGTGCCCGGGCCGCGATTGCAGCCACCTGAGCAACCCGCCCCAACCGCTTAGCGGTGGTTTGTTAATCCGGGGAGTAGAGGTCAAGCGGGTGGCCTGCGCCGACGGCGTTGATCAGGGCTTGGAGTTCGGGTGGTGGAGGTGCGTTGGTCCAGGCTCGCCAGCAGCGTTGAAGAGTGGTCCAGGGGTCGAGCCAGGCCCGGACGGCGCGGATCGCCTTGGGCCAGGTGGCCGGGTGGTGCTGGTGAGGTCTGCTTGGTCCCCCTCTCAGTCGGTTCCGTAGGTGGGACCGTGGGAGCGCGGGTGGACTCTCGGTCCGAGGGTGGGGCGAACCAGGTGTCCCAGCAGAACGAGAACGCGCAGGTGACCAGGGTCTGGTGGCGGCGGATGGCGGTGTCGGAGCGGACCTGGAAGTCGGCCCACCCCAGTTCGTCCTTGACCTGCTTGTAGCTCTGCTCGATCCAGTGTCGGATGCCGTAGATCCGCACGACTTCCTGCAGGTCGGCAGCCGGTTCGGGGCTGTCGGCCTCGCGGGGGCCGCCGGGGCGGGGCAGGTCGGTGGCCAGATACCAGGTGGCCTGCGCGGGCAGCGTGGCTGGGTCTGTGGTCGCCACGACCAGGCGAACGTTTCCGTCAGGGCCCCACCAGCCCAGGGTCGCGTCGGCAGCCCATCACGTCTCGGTGTGCCCGTCGCGGAAGGTGCGTTCGACGGCCGTCCAGTCATCGGGGTGTTCGGGATCTGTCCAGGTCAGGGCCCGAGCAGCGTCGACCGGGGTGTACGCGTCCTTGCCGTAAGTCCACGTGCCATGACTCGGCTTGAGAGCCATGACGAACGGCAGTCCTGCCGTATGGAGTTGTCTGCGGAAGCTGTCCTGGTCGCCGTAGGCGCAGTCCGCGGCCACCGCCCGGAAGGTGATCCCGGTGGTCTTCGCGATGCGGGCGAGTTCGGCGGCGATCTGCAGTTTCGTGCGGAAGCCGGGGTCGCTCTTACCCTTGGGAAAGTGGTGGGCTGGAGTGTAGGGCACGGCATGCAGCGGGCAGTAGAGGTTCTCGTCGGCCCAGCAGGTGGTCACGGTGACGATGCCGTTGTCGGTCTTGCCCAGCCTGCCCAGCCACTGCCGACCGATGTGCGCGGTCGCTTTGCCGTCCTTGCGGTCTCCGGAGTCGTCGATCGCCAGCACGCCGCCCGGGTGCGGGGCTGTCGCGGGATCGGCCAACAGCAGTTCCACTCGCCGGGCGTTGACCTGATCGTGGTCCCACGTCGATTCGGACAGGAAGAACTGCAGCCGCTGCACCGCCGCGTGCTGGGCCCCGACCACCGGCTCGCTGCCGGCCAGGGCGGTCAGGGTCTTGTTGCGGTCCCGCGGCAGCAGCAGGCCCGCGAGGTACTCGCGGAACCCGCGGCGCTGTGCCAGGGTGGAGAATAGGTCATCGAAGCGTGCGGCGTAGGCTTCCAGTGGGCCCGGAGCGGGCGGACACGGCAGGCGACGGGTCATCACACGCTCCTGGGCGGCGAGGCGACGTTCCTCAGCTACCGGCCTACTACGACCCTGACCCGCCGTCAACAAACCACCGCTAGGTAGACGCCCCGAAGGGCCTGGCAGCCCCTCAGCGGCCACGCGTGGGCCGTGGACGCACACGGCACCCTCGGGTACGTCGTCGACCCGGCACGCGCCGTCGAAGCTCTCGGCGAAGCACTCGATGACCTCGGTTCCGCCGACCAATGTCCCAACCCTGACTACGCCGTTCGAGCGGCGTTCCGAGACGCACTCGACGCATTCGCCGACTACGTGGACGCCTACAGCACCGGGGTCGCTTAGATGGCAGGGCGGGGGATGGGATTTCCCCGGTCCCCCTCCCGCCCTTGGGGAAAGGGGTACGCATGGTGGGTGGCTTTGCGGGTTTGGTATCGGCTCCGGCCGGTGATTTGGCGTTGGGGTTGAACCCCGATTCCTGGGTGCGGAGTCTTCGGCATCGTCCCCGCACCGCCGGCTCACCGCCTGGACGTGCCGAGCAGGCGGCCGAGCTGAAAGCCCGGCTCCGCGGGTTGGAATCTCAGCAACGGCACTGGCGGCGCCAACTCTCCTCCGGGCATGCCCCGGTGCAGGACCGGTACGTCGTCGAGTACCGGCGCACCGAGACCATGCGAGGCTACGAGGCCACCGTCCTACCCGGCTTTCACGCGGCCCGGGAAGGGGGAAACCGGGACGCTTGTCGCGCACCGTCTCAACGACTGCTTTGCCCGCATGTACACGATCCGTGCCGCCGCACGGCGCTTGCCTCTGTCTCCTGGGAGGATGCTTGCCATGGAGCCGCTGCCGATCTCCTGCCCCGCCGACCGGATCCCGGACGTAACCGGCCTGGACGCCCTAGCCGCGGAGTGCAAAGCAGCCAAAGAACAGAGGGCTGTGTTCATCGGGGTCGAGCAACAAGGCCCGCTGTGGGCGGTCAAGGCCGACGCGCTCACCTCCCCGCAGCACACCATCGACAGCACCGTGTACAACGCGGTGCGCGAGGCCGTCATCCGTCTCATCGGCTCGGGGAGATCCGTCCCGACTCCTCCGCCGGCCTCGTCTACTTCGCGCTGCATGACGTGGACGGCGAGGTACGGGCCCGCGAACTGGCCGCCGCCCTCTACGGCGACCTCAATCCCCTCACCCGCGCAGTGCCCCACGCGTCCTGACCCCCAAGCAGCAATCTCAGCGCTACCCCCTGGACCGCAACTGCATCTCGCCCGGCACGGGGTTCACATCCGATGTGAACGGGCCGCGATCGAACCAGGCCGATTCCCGGACAGGCCCCCGCACGGTGCGCGATGATCGCCCTTCGAACGGCGAAGGAGACGGTCATGGACAAGGGCAAGCGGATCACCGGTGCAGCACGCGACCAGCTCGCCGCCGAGCTGAAGACGGCATACGAAAGCGGCGCCTCGATCCGGAGCATCGCCGACAGCAAGGGACGCTCGTACGGCTTCGTTCACCACATCCTCACCGAGGCAGGCATCACCCTGCGCAGGCGCGGCGGCGCCACCCGCAACAAGCCCAGCTCCCGACGGTCGGCCGTGAAGCGGCGCCCCCACGCCGGACTGCCGTGACCGCACCGTTCGCCACGGCCGGGTCGGCGTTGCTCTGCGCGGTGCTACGCACCGCGCCGGCAGCGCACCGCTGTTGACATGTCGCGCCTTCGCGAAGGCGCCCCTTGGGCATGGGCGTGCATGGCCTGCTCATGGCCCACGTGAGCGTGATCTGCGGGTGGGAGCGCGAAGCTGGACGAGGACGGTGCGTCCGGCGTTGGCGTGGAGTGCGTCGACGCGCGGCATCCACGCGCCGGATCGGCCTGCCGGCCTGCCCGCGTACGCGCGTCGTTGGGGATGCGGCTGTGAGGTGGTGTGTGAACTTTTCCGAACACGTTGCGAAGGATTGACGCCCAACCCGGCCGATGTCGGGTACATGCCCAGCTCCATGGCTAGGTTCGATCTTTGAGACGTACGTGCGATGGCGCACGAGTCGTCGGCGTGCGGCTGCAACGGGGAAGGGGATGGTCAGGGTGATTCCTGACAGTGACAGTCAACTCGAAGGCATCGCACGGGGGTTCGTCACCCTGTCTGGCGGCGAACGCGAGCCGTGCGACATCATGCTCAGGTATTACACCGATGACCCGCTCGTCGTCGGCCTGATCGTGTCCCGGCCCGGCCACTCCAGCGCCAGCTGGGTCATCTCGCGGGACCTGCTGTCCGCCGGCCTCACCGGTACAGCGGGCATCGGAGACGTCACCGTGGAGCCCGTGGCCGAGCAGAGCACGCCGCTCGGGGTCCTGCTGCGGGTCCGCGATGAGCGGGGCGATGCCAGCATCCACATCGACCACCAGGCGCTGCTGCTCTACCTGGAGCGCAGCCACGCCATGATGCCGTTCGGTAGCGAGGCGCAGTCGAGGCAGGTCGATGCGGAACTCGACGAACTGCTCGACGAGGGTCAGGACCCGCCGGTCGTGTGGTAAACGGACAGGAACGACACGGATGCCCCGTGCTTCGAGCCCGGGCGATCGAGGAGGGCATCTGGCGCAGGACACAGGACCCGGCGAACGCCCAGCAGTCCGGCTGGCGTGGGGATGAGCACGGGCGGCGCCGTCAAAGAGCTGGACCTCGACGGATTCAAGCCGGTACCTGAAGTCCAGAGTCTCGCTGACACCTGGTGGCGGGGCAAGGACTCGCTCATCGCCGTCTACCGCGGCGAAGCCTCAGGCTTTGTTGCCCCCACTGCCTGAGCGTCCGTACCGGTCCACTTCTCAGCCGTCGCCGACACGTCCCGCGGACGCAGCCGAGCGGCAACGCGCGCATGTGGTCGAGCTGAGACTGACGTCGCAAGGTCAGGACACGTGAGGCGAGCAGCTGGCCTGCTGCCTGACCCGGCAAAGCTCACTGGTGATCAGCTATGCGGTTGGGCTTGCGCCCGATGCGGAGCACGTCTGTACAGGGACCGGTTCCTCGGGACAGTCCGAGATCCGTACAGCAGGGACATGGAGCACATCGACTCTGAGCCTGCGCCCTCGAATGTCTGCGCATCGCCTCCCCGTCCGTGGATGAGCCGCCATCTGGCCAATCGACGGACGGGGAGGGCAGTTGAGAGACCTCAAGACTTCACAGTCGTGCAAGAGCATGTCCCCGGGTTGCCCGTCGTGATGCCTCGAAGGAGCGGCAGAAGATGTTGACGATGGTGAGATCGAAGACAGCGCTCATTGTCGGACCAGCGCGATCATGCGTAGATCTGGATGGCTCATCGGAGCGAAGGCCATGATGCGTACTTGGATTTCCTGGCCGCCGTGAAAGGGCAGCGAGAAGCCTCGGACATCCCCGTCTGGATGCGCCTGTGCCAGATGATTGGCCCAGAGCTCACGAGCTTCGTGGTTGCCGTCCAGGATGTCGTCGCGGAGTTGTAGGAGCTCTGGAACGTCGGGATGCGTGGCGATCGCGAAGCGAATCTGCGCGAGGAAGGGGATGGCCCAGTCGCTGCGCCAGTTGACGAGCTGTTCCCGGGCCTCCGGATACAAGAAGGCGAAGCGCATCAGGTTCGGCTCGTAGGGCAGCCAGGGGAACCAGTCCTCCTGGGGCTTGTTATGGGCGACGATGTCCCACCAGAGGTTCGAGACATAGGCGGGATGAGGCAGGAGTGCGTCGAGCACTGACTGCAGATTCGCATAGGACGCGGGGTCCGGCGCTGTTCGGGGCGGCGGAGGCGTGTGGCCGAGCGCGAGCCGGAAGAGGATGACGCGCTCGGCTTCCTCCAGTCGGAGAGTCATGGCCAAGCGCTGGACGAACTGTTCCGAGACGGGGCGCGGGCTGCCGCCCTCCAGCTGGCGATACCAGGAGCTTGCGACGCCGGTGAGAGAGGCGACCTCGTCCTGAGTCAGCCCGGGTTTCAGTCGTCTGCGCGTGGAATCGATGCCGGTGATCCGCCTGTGGTCGATCCGTTTGCGCCACCGCTTGAGCAGCGGGCCCAACTCCGGAGAAACCGCGTGCTTGGCCGGTGTATGGGCTGTGTCACTCATGTGCCGAATGCACCGCTTCCCACGTAGGAAGAATTTGAGGTTATGTCCGATTATTTTTGCTGGTTGATGTGCGCGGAGAGCGACATTCTGGATGTGGGCGGAGTGTCGAGGGTGCGACAGGTCGAGTAGCGCCACTCCTGGTGGCGGAAGTAGCTGTGCAGGATTACTCATGCAAAGAATGTGTGAGTGAGGGAGCTGGGCAGCCGTGGTGTTGCGATGGCGTTCGGCCAGGTCTGAATCGGTACCGAGCCTCCGATCGGAGCAGGTTTCCGAGAAAGTGGGGCGGCCGGTCCCACGTGAGCGGTCGAGCGGACGTGGCGTGCAAGTGTGGACCAGCCGTGAGCTGGAGAAGCGCATCCGGCGCTTGCTGCGTTCGCTCGATGTTCAGCCGCCACTGAGCGTGCCGGATCTGTGTACTGCGCTTGCGCGGCACAGAGGCCGGCACATCGAACTGCGGGCCTTTCCGCTGCGGGCCGACGGCCCGCTCGGGGCATGGCTCGAGACACCGCAGGCAGACGTGATCGTCTTCCAGCGGGAGACGACAGCGCACCACCAGGACCACATCGTCCTGCACGAGCTGGGACACATCCTCGCCGACCATCCTGGACCGCCAGGCGGTGCCGTATGGGAAGCCCTGCTTCCCGGGCTCGGCGCGGACGCGATACGACGTGCACTCCTTCGCTGCTCGTACGGGACCAAGGAGGAGCAGGAAGCCGAGCTCGTCGCCACGATCGTGGGGGAGTGGGCGGCGATCTTGGATCACGTCACGCCGGCGGCGCAAAGTGATGACCTGTCAGTCCGCCGGGTGCAGTCGGCTTTGGGTGATCATGCAGGGTGGCTGTAGTGGCGTTCGTCTTCCTCTTCTGCCTCGGTGTGGCCGTGGCCTGGAAGTGGTACCAGCTGTTGAAGGCGCCGAGTGATCGACCCCTCCGGTCTGTCACTCTCTGTCTGACTTGTGCGGCCGCGTCGTACCCGGTTGCCATGCCCGGGGGAGCGACAGGTCTGGATACGGTCGCCGGCGATGGTGCTGCAAAGGTTGCTCAGAATCTGCTGCTGCTTGCCACGGTGTACTTCCTGATGTGCTTCTACCTGTACGCGGCCGCGGACGGGCGCCGTGGCCGCCGCCGGGCACGGGCAGAGGCCGTCCTCGTGCTCGTGGTCGGCGGCGCCATCACGGCCGCTGCAGCAAGCGTCCCGCACCGCGAGCTGGCAGGCAGCTTCGCCACAACCGACATGACGGTGTGGCAAGTTGCCTTCTTCTACGCAGTGGCCGGTGTGTATCTGATGTACGCGTTGACGGTTGCCGGCCTGTGGACCCGCCGGTACGCGCGACTGTCCATGCGGCCGCATTCGACGGGCCTGTGGGCCGCCGGAGCGGGCATGGTCGGTATGGCGACTGCTTGTGCGATGCGTGCCGTCATCGTTGCAGCGCGATGGCGCGGAGCGGCAGTCTCCGACTCGGTTTTGCTCTGCGTAGCGTTGATCCTCGTCTGCTCGAGCCTGCTGTTTGTCCTCGGCATCACCTATCCCGGCGTACGCACCCGTCTGTCGCTGTGTCGGTTGTGGCTGCGACATCGGCGCGAACACGCTCGCCTCGAACCGCTCTGGCTGTTGATGACCGAGGCCGCGCCGCACGTGGTGCTCAAGGCCGACTCACGTTCGCGCTGGGACCAGTGGCGGGCGCGGGGCGTCCACCGTAGGCATCACCGCCGGTTCGTCGAGTGCCGCGACGGCCTCGTCGAGATCAGCCCGTACCTGGAATCGAATCCACGCAGCGATGCGGCCTCGCCCGAGACGAACGTTGACCGGTTGGCTGAGCAACTCCGCGCAGCCGTGCACTCCCGTCGGCGCGGGGTACCGACGATCGCAACCACACCCGCGACGCCTACTCTGCCGGGCCCACGCAGCCGGGAATCCGACATGCAAGAGCTCCTCGCCCTGTCCGATGCCCTGCGCTCCACCAACTGACTTGCAACACATGGAGAACCGCGTCACATGCTGATCACCGCCGCCCACGTTCTCGCCGGCCCTGACCGGCAGCCGATCGCCGATGCTGCCGTCCTCGTACGCGACGGCGCGGTCGCCGGTATCGGACCACGCGAAGAGGTCCAGCTCCATGCTCACCCCGACGAGCCGCGCCTCGCCTTCCCGTCAGGCACGGTGATGCCCGGGCTGATCGACGCTCACGTGCACCTCTGCTTCGACGCGGGCCCCGAACCCGTCGCCACTCTTGAGGAGCAGGACGACGAGGCCCTGTTCACGGCGATGCAGACCCGAGCCGAGCAGCTGCTGCGCACGGGCATCACCACCGCGCGCGACCTCGGTGACCGCAATGGTCTGGCCGTGCGCCTGGCGCAGTCTGTCGCCGACGGCGTCAGCGTCGGCCCGCGCGTCGTCTCGGCCACCACGCCCGTGACGCCTCCGGGGGGCCACTGCTGGTTCCTCGGAGGTGAGGTGTCCGGTGTCGACGAAGTACGCCGTCTCGTCCAGCGCAACGTGGCCGCCGGAGCCAAGGTCATCAAGGTCATGGAGACCGGCGGCGGGCTCACCAAGGGGGGCGCCAAGAGCTGGGAGACCCAGTTCTCCCGGGCCGAGCTGGACGCGCTCGTCGACGAGGCTCACCGTGCCGGACTGCCGGTCGCCGCGCACGCCCACGGCGTCGACGGCATCACCGCCGCGGTCGAGGCAGGCGTCGACACGATCGAGCACTGCACCTGGATGACCGCCGACGGGTTCGAGGTCCTTGAGGACGTGCTCACCCAGATCATCGACAAGGGCATCTACGTCTGCCCGGCGGTCAGCCCGCACTGGCCGATGCTGCCGAAGTTCTTCGGCCCCGAACGCGCCGAGGCCATGTTCGACGCCGTACGGCGCATGGCCCAGGCCGGAGCCCGACTGATCGCGGGTACGGACGCCGGGGTGCAGCGCGCCGGCTTCGACGGACTGCCCTCAAGCCTCCGCTTCTACGAGCACCTGGGGCTGCCCAACGAGCGCATCCTCGCGATGGCCACCACGGAAGCCGCCGGCGCGCTGGGGCTCGGCGACACCACGGGGCAGCTGACCCTCGGATACAGCGCCGATCTCCTGGTGGTGGAGGGCGACCCGCTCACCGACCTCGACTCCCTGAAGTCGGTCAACGCGGTGATCGCGGCGGGACGACACCACCACCTGGACACCAACGAGTAACCGTACGAAGGAAGTTGTTCAGTGCCCGGAGCCGTCGGCTCCGGGCTTTTCCCTGTCGGCCATCTCCTCGACGACCTGGTTCAGGAACGACAGAAGCTCGTCCGACATCCCCTCCGGCCCGAGCCCTCGCGCCGCTACGCGCCCCACCGCGCCGGTCCTGACGGCGGCGAGCAGTCGCAGCCCCTCGACGACCTGCCGGGCCACGGTGTCGTCCGGCTGGAAGAACAGGGGGGAGACGTCGAAGACTTCGGCCAGGCCGGATGCGACGAGCGGCGGCAGTTCGGCGTCGTCGCCCGTTCTCAGCTCGCGCACACCGGTCTCTGTGATGACCTGGCCACCGGCGTGTTCATTGACCGCGCGGGCGATCTCGGCGTCCGACGGGGGAGTCTGAGCGCCGGGATATGAATGCTCCAGCAGGTAGGTGATCTTCTCGGCCACCGATCGGGGCACCGACGATCCACCGGATGCCGCCGGTACCTCGATGCCGAAGGAGCGCTCCTGCGCCGCCAGGAGTTCCTCGACGGGCACGCCGTAGGCCTTCGCCAGTGGTTCCTGGAACTTCGGACTCAGACGTCGCTTGCCGCGCTCGGCATTGGCGACCGGGCCCGAGCTCTTGGTGCCGATGAGTTCGCGCGTCTGGTACTGGCTGTAGCCGGCATCGCAGCGCAGGTCGGCCAGGTCGGGCTGCTCGCCTGAGGGGCGGGGGAACAGGTCGTCCAGCGGGAGGCCGAAGAATCTGGCCAGCAGGGGCAGCTTCTCACCGTCGGGTGTCGAGGAGCCCAGCTCCCAGCTGGCCACGGTCGAGTCACCCACACCGACCGCGTCCCCGAGGTCGCTCTGCGTGATGTCGCGTGCGCGGCGCAGGGCGCGAACTCGGTCGCGGTCGAAGCGACGAGGGGCCATCTGACGGCTCTCCCGATCCTGGTTTTCCAAATCCCGAAAACTTCAGCTTGTTGATTCGATGCTCAAACCGGGATAGATTCAGTTTGGCGAATCGAGGTGTCCAACGTACACCTCCTGCGCCCTTGCACTCGTGTCGACCTGCGTGTCCCGCGAGCGTCAGGACGCGCAGGTCGACTGCTCGCCATGCGTCGGCGATGACGAGTAGGCGTCGAAGCGAGGTCATGGACGCGGTCTGCTGGATCGCCGAAGGCTTCGTGCATATGTTGCTGATCACTCGGCGGCAGCGCCGACCCTCAGGAGCAACTCGAAGGAGCTGTTTGGGAGTTACCGCACGCCCGTGATGGCGCCCCTACCAGGGGAAACGAAACCGGCGCCCAGAAGTTCGCAGCTTCCGGACGCCGAGACCGCACCCCGAGGGGGCGGCTTCATAACTGAAGCGGGTCGGCTGGCCTTTTCGACGAGAACGGCCGTCCCACTTCATCTACGAGTGAGGAATTCTCGCATGTCCCAGCACAGCCGCGAAAGGCCGGCAGACCCTCGTGCTTCCGTCCGCAGCCCCGCCGCCAATCGCCGCATCCGGATGACGCGCTGCCTCGCCGAGATCATCCCGGACGCGCGCACCATCCGGGTCACGCTCCACGCACCGGCACGGACCTGGCCAAGCCCTTACGCAACCGCCTACGACGCAGCAGGGCGACGACTTGCGCTTAACCAGGCCCAAGCCCGAACGGCCGCCCGCTGGATCATCCGTGCCTGCCACGAGGCCGAGTGGCGCCACGAGCAAGTACTCGACCTGGCAAGCGGATCGATCACCAACGCCCCAGCCGCTGCGTACTCGATGGACGGAGCACGCTGACCATGGCCCGCATCCGCACCATCAAGCCCGAAGCCTTCGCGTCCGAATCTCTCGCTGCGGTCTCGCTGACCGCCGAACGGACCTTCTTCGGCCTCCTCACCCAAGCCGACGACCGCGGCCGCTTTCGCGACCAACCTGCCGTCATCGCCGGCCTGCTGTGGTCCCTGCGGCCGGGCCATGGGCCCATGGGGGTCGAGGACGACCTCATCCAACTCGCTGCCGAAGACCTCATCTGCCGCTACACAGGTGACGACGGCAAGGCCTACCTCCACGTCGTCACCTGGTCCCAGCACCAGCGGATCAACCGGCCCAGTGGCGTACGCACCCCCACTTGCCCACGCCACGACCAGAAGCCCGCGGACCAGGCCGAGGATGCGAACTCGCCACGGGCGCTCACAGAGGACTCACTGACGGCTCACGACGCTGACAGGCAACTGTCACCTCACCCTGTGGACGCGCCCGAACGCCTCGAAACAGCAGGCCAGACAGTTGTAGCGGGCGGCTCGGCACAACCTCACGCACAGTTCACTGAGCCCTCAGTGAACCCTCACACTCCGGATCTAGGACCTAGGAACCTGGATCTAGGAACTACTTCCCCTTCGGGGAGCGCAAGCGCTACCGCACCCCAGCACCCATCCGCCCAACAGCTCATTGCCGAATACACCGCTGCCTGCACACACCGCCCACCCAGCGGAGTCCTGGGACACCTGGGCCGGGAGACGGCCAGACTCCTCTCCGAAGGCATCACCCCAGCCCACATCCGCTCGGGCCTGAGCCTGCACCGGGCCAAGGGCCTACACCCCAGCACCCTGCCGAGCCTCGTCCACGAAGCGATGAATGCCTCCAGGACCAACTTGGACCGGCCGGACTCCCGACCTAACGTGCCCGTCCATCGGGCCTGGGCCAACCCCGCCGACCCTGCCGCCGCCTACGCCGAGGAGCTGTGATGCGCGACCACGACGCCCAGCCCGTCGGCGGCCTAGCCCGACGCCTCGCGGGCATCCTCGCGGCTCGCGGCCAGGACCCGACCGCACAACCCTCCTACGAACCAGAGCGGCTACCCGCCCTCGAACTGGGCGAGGCCCGCATCCCCGCCCGCTACCAGAAGGCCGTCGCTGATCACCCTGCAGTCGCCGCCTGGGTGCGTGAAGTCGCCGACGCCGGACGCCCCGGCCCCCAAGGCGCCCGCGGACTCGCCGAAGGCCGCTCACTCCTGATCGTCGGCACCACCGGCACCGGCAAAACCCATCAGGCCTACGGAGCGGTGCGCTCGCTCCTGATCGCCGGAGTCCGACTGCGCTGGAAAGCAATCACTGCCGCCGACCTCTACGCCGAACTGCGCCCCAGGCCGGGACACGACGGCGAACGGGAACTGATGGACCTGGCCCGCTGCCCCCTGCTGATCATCGACGACCTCGGCGCTGCCAAGTACAGCGAATGGACCGAGGAGATCACGATGCGGCTCATCAACCGCCGCTACAACGCGATGCTCCCGACCCTGATCACCACCAACCTCGGCATGGCCGATCTCCGCACACACATCGGCGACCGTGTCGCCTCCCGCCTGACCGAGATGACCGACCGCGTCATCCTCGACGGCCCCGACCGTAGACGCGCCCTCGCCGCCGAGCGCCACGCCTCAGCGGCAGCCCGCGCCTGACCACGCGGATCCACGTCACGCCCGCACCCTGCACCACCCCCTGGCCACCCCTGCCCAAAGGCGCCCAGGGGAGACGGAGACACCCATGCACCACACCACCAGCAACACCTCGCAGCACCGCGCACTTGGCAACCACGCATGGCGCGACCACGCGGCCTGCCGCTCGACACCCCACCAGCAGATCGACCCCGACCTCTTCTTCCCCGAACCCGACGAACTGGACCGCATCCACCAGGCCAAGACCCTCTGCGCCCAGTGCCCCGTTCGCCAAGGCTGCCTTGACGCCGCCCTCGACAACGGCGACGCCGTCGGCATCCGAGGCGGCAAGACCGAAGAGGAACGGGAGCCGCTGCATAAGAAGACGGAGTTCCGACTCGACTACAGCCGAGTCAACGACGCATTGGCCGGCCGCGACATCTTCCTCTCCCGAGCCGAACGCCGCGCCGTGGCGCGTGCCGCCTACCAGGCCGACATCCCCGCGGACCGGCTCGCCACCATGCTCAAGATCAGCGATGAGCACGCCAAGAAGCTCTATCGCCGCACCCGGCGCGAAATCCGCAACCGTGCCGCAGAACAGCAGCAGGCGACGGACGACAACGCAGCGGTGATTCCCCTCGGCCGCACCCGCAAGGCGCCGCATAACCCGCAACGCAAAGCCTCCGCACACGGCACACGCCAGAGCGCCGCATGAGCCACTCGACGCCGACTCCGGCCCACATCAACTCATGGGACCGAGCCGCCATCGTCACCCTCGGCGGCGCCGGATGCACCCTCTCCTACGACGCCCTCCAACAGATGGCCACCGCCATCCACATCCGAGGCTTCCTGACCTTCGTCTTTCCCCTGGTCATCGACGGCTTCATCGCCTACGGAGTACGCGCACTCCTCGTCCTGCGCACCGCACCCCTCGCCGCCCGCTGCTACGTCTGGCTGCTCTTCGCCACAGCGACTGCCGCCAGCATCTGGGCCAACGCACTGCACGCAGTACGCCTCAACGAACAACGGCCCGAGCGCACCGGCCTCCGCCTCGGCGACGTCACCGTCGGGGTGTTGTCCACCCTGGCCCCACTCGCCCTGGCCGGAGCCGTCCACCTGTACATCCTCATCGCCCGCCGAATTACCGAAGCAGCAGTGACCGGGACAACGGACAACCAGAGCACCAGGCGCGGGTCGGACGGCGTCGCCGACCCGGACACCGTCCCGCTAGCCGCCGGCCACGTACCCGCAGACAACGTCCGTCGGCCGACCGTCCGGACACCGGCCACAGAAGTGTCCGTGGAGACAAACACGGTCACCGCGCCGGCCGAAGCCTCCGGACACTCGCCGGTCGGCCCGGAACCCGAACGCCATGACCGCGCTGCCGACCTGGACGGACAGTCGGTCACCAGACCTCGGCCGGTCACCGTCCCGCCCCAGGCGAAAGGGCAAGAGACCTTCGCGGACACCATCCGCGCCCGCCGCCCGGACAACCATGACCAGAAGCCAACGGCGGTCACCGACGACGAACTCCTCGACATCGCCCGCACCGCGGTCACCGACGCCGGACGCGTGACTCGGAAGGTCGTCGGCGACGCCATCCGAAGCCGAAACCTCGGACTGGGCAACGACCGGCTCACCGACCTCATGCGCCTCCTGCGCGAAGAACGTGACAAGGCCCAGCAACAGGTCAGCGACCCGGTCAACTGACCGGACACCTTCTCTCCGGCGGGTGCCCAGGACTGCCACCGAGCCGGGCACCCACCCCTGCACACGACACGGGAGGCAGCACGAATGCGTACAACACCAACCACCCGCCTCGAAGCCGACACGTGGATCGCCGTACTCATCAGGTACGGGCACCTGCACAGCGCAGAACCCGGACCCGACGAGACCTGGACCGTGAAGCGCACACCCGCGAGCACGCCTCAGACCCTTCACCACCCCGTTCTGGCCCTCGACTTCGTCGCCGAGATCCTGCGCGACGTACACCGCGACGCCTCCGGCCTTCGCCGATGACCCTTCCCGACTCGACTCAGACCCGCCTGGAATCGAGTGAGGTCCATTGCCCGTACCGAGGCCGAGCAAGCTGTAGCTTCCGTAACTCCTCCGCTGCCATGGGCTGCGGAGGAGTTACGGAAGCGCATGCCCCCACCCCTGAAGGGGAGGGAGAGGCCCGGCACCAGGGGGTGCCGGGCTCCGGGGCTGCGACCGAGAGTGGACCGCGGCCGGGGGGAGAAGCCGACCCGGCCGCCGCGACGCGTGTGCGTCCCCGACTGCGGCAGAGCGTGCCCCGTGACCAAATCCGCAGCGTCCGCTTGACCCGCGACGAACTCGATCTCGTCCACCGCGCCGCCGAATCCGTCGGGCTGAGGACCGCGGGATTCCTCGCAGATGCCGCGGTCGCGGTTGCCCAGGCTCAAGGCGGTCCGAAAACCTGGCTGTTGGACCAGCGCGGCCGGGTCGAGGAAATGATGGCCGCGAGCACCCAGCTCGCCCGCGCCGGCAACAACCTCAACCAGGTCGCCCGCATCCTCAATTCCGGAGGCCACGTCGAATACACGGACGAGGCGGTCGCCCGCGTCCTGCGCGCCGCGGCCCGGATTGAGGCTGCGGCCATCGAACTGGCCAGGCGGTGAACCGTGGTCCCGGACATCTCTACCGGCAGCCGTACGTACGGACTCCTCGCCTATCTCTACGGGCCCGGCCGCCGGGACGAACACACCGACCCGCACATCGTCGCCGCCTGGAGTCCGGAACTCGCCCCCGACCCCGGCCGCGACCCGGCCGCCACCCTCAAGCAGCTCACCGACCGACTCGACCTCCCCGTTCTCGCCCTGCCGAAGGACCGACGCCCGGCCCGGCACGTGTGGCACTGCCCCGTACGCACCGCGCCGGGCGACCGGCACCTCACCGATGCCGAGTGGGGCGAGGTAGCCCGCCGCATCGTCCACGCCACAGGCATCGCCGAGGATGGCGACGACAAGGCATGCCGGTGGATCGCCGTACGCCACGCCCACGACCACATCCACATCGTCGCCACGCTCAAGCGCGAAGACGGACGCAGCCCCCGCCGCCACGAAGACGGCATCCGCGCCCAGGCCGAATGCCGCAAGATCGAAAGGGAATGGGGCCTGCAGATCCTCAACCAGGGTGACGGAACCGCTGCTCAACGCCCGACCAGTGCCGAACGCTCCAAGGCCGAACGCACGGGCCGGGCCGAGCCGCCCCGCGAAACGCTACGCGAGCAGGTCCGCCAGGCCCTGGCCGGAGCCGCCGACGAGGACGAGTTCTTCCGCCGCCTCACCGAGGCCGGCCTGCGTCTCGAAAAGCGCATCGCCCCCTCCGGCGACACCATCGGATACAAGGTCGCCCTGCCAGGTGACCGCAACCGCGACGGCCAGCCCATCTGGTTCCCCGGCTCCAAACTCGCCCCCGACCTCTCCCTCCCTAAGATCCGGGACCGCCTTGAAGCCGGAACCGTCGACAACGGGCCAGCCCCCGGCGGCCCGGTCCACCCGTCCTCCCGACCGGCGCGCGCACGACGTAACGCCACCCACGTTGCTGAGCAGGCGCTCACGACACTCGCCGGAGACCACGACGGAGAGATAGCCGCGCAGCTCGTCGGAGTCGGCGAACTGCTCGACGCCGTCGCCCAGACGGCCCCGGCCTCCACCCGCGAGGAACTCTCCGCAGCAGCCCGGACCTTCGAGCGCGCCACCCGCTGCCACATCCGTGCCGAGCACGCCGACCATCGCGCTCTACGGTCCGCTGCGCGCGGCATCGTCCGTGCCGGCAACGCCTTGGGCAAGGGCGAGGACGGCGGTACCACCGCGATGCTTCTGTCCACCATGGTCCTCGTCACCATCGCCGCCATCCGCTGGCACTCCGCCCGCGGACACGCCCAACAGGCCGCTGCCGCCCGGCAAGCCGCCCAACACCTGCGCGCCGCGTACCGAACTGCTGCCGCCACCCCCATTAACACGATGCGCGCGCAAGGCCGCCAGCTCCCCGCGCCCGTCCGCGAACGCTACGCCCACACCCTCGAAGACGCCCTTCCCGCACAGGCCGACCACCTCCTATGCGAACCCGGCTGGGACGCCCTTGCCGCCACCCTCGCCCAAGCCGAACAAGCAGGACACGATCCCGAGACGCTCCTTCAACAAGCCATCGCATCACGCGAGTTGGACACCGCTGACAACGTCACCGACGTCCTCGTCTGGCGACTGCGTCGCATCGGAGAGCTGCCCGCAGCTTCCATCTCAGCCCGCGCACGCACGAACCTCCGGTTGTACCCGCCACAGCCCCAGGCCCCGAAGCCAACGACAAACGAGTATCCGGCCCGCAGGGACACGAACAGCTCGCGCAGGCCAGGCCCACGGCGCTGACCAGCACCGCAACGGGCTGGACATCCACGGGCATCGCCTGTTAGGCCTAGTGAAGGAGAGGACGAGGAGACCATGCCGATGCTCATTGAAGACCGCCAGCCCCCGAGAGCCACTCAGCTGGCATCGGCTGGGGACGCCGACCCCCTGCTGCGGCTCCAGCAGGAAACCCAGCTCGGCGACGGCATCATCCGCCTCCGCACCACCACCCACCCCGAAGAGATCCGGATCACGGGCATCCCCGTGATGTGCTCGAAGTGTGGGGCCCGGCGGGACTGGATGGTCATCTGTGACCGCAGCACGATCAGCATCCGCTGCCGATGCGCGCACGAGTGGGTCGAGCCGGAGCTGACTCCCGCGGACTACCAGGCGATGATCGATGTCGGCGGCGTGGACCACCCGAGCCTGGAGGCCGCTGCCCAGGCCATGGGATACGACGGCACGCTGGCTGGCGCCTACCTCGCATAGCGAGCGATATTGCATTGGATGGCAACATACGCCGTAGCGCTCAAAGCCTCGGGGTTCGTAGTCGGCCATCCGATTCCACTGCAGTTGTAGAGGCATTCGAGCCACTCCTGGCGGCAGGATTCACGAGTCAGCTGATTCCCCTCATGAGAGTGCCCTTGAATGACCTCATGGGTCATTTACGGGTCAGCGGGACCTGACGATGGGACTCGACAGTGCGTCACTCCTGCGTCTGTCGAGGCGCTGGCACGGTAGGACTTTCCTACCTCATCAAGCATCCGGCTGAGTTCCGCTCTGCCGGGCCTTCCCGCCGCAGGTCGTGCTGGTCGGCTGCGGAAGCATCGCGGAATTCGCCCATGTCCCAGCGCTGACCGAGTCCCCGGGCCTCCGTGCACCGTCCCATCTGGTAGACCCTGCCCCGGAGCGGCTGGCTCGTATAGAGCAGCTCCACAGACGTGTGGGTCGACGGCGGACGGGATGGGAGCTGGGGAAGTAGTGGGTTAGGGAAAGAGGTCGGGTGCGGGGGTGTCGGCGCGTAGCCTCACCCCATGAAGATCCCACGCCCGGCCGTGCCGGACCCCTTGGCCTGGGCCATAGCTTGGGGCATTGGCACCGTGATGTTCTGGTCGCTTGCCCAGGTGTTCGACGACCCGAAGAGCTGGTACACGTGTGCCCTCCTCGCAGGGATCGTCGTCGCCGCCGGAGAACTCCTCGACCGCTACAAGCAGAAGCGCTGACCAGGTCCGAGGTGCGCCGAACCTCTTGGCGATTAGCTGGCCACCTGTTCTACTGCGCGCATGATTACAGGGGTCTGTGTCTTCCTCGGCACGGTGATCGGGGCGTTTCTCATGGAATGGCGAGCGCGGCGAACAGCCGCTCGGGCCGAAGCAGGGGAAGCAGTCCTCTTCCCGGTCGGGGCCAACCTGCCGGACGAAGGGCGGCGCTACAGCCTCGGTCGCGTACTGGCCGGAGGCGAGTTCCGATGGATACCTCGCTGGCCGTGGACGCGGCTGCGTGCACTCCCGACAGATCTGCGCTACATCCGCGCACGCGAAATGACCTTCCGCGAAATGTTGTGGCTCCCGGACAGAGTGCTGGTGATCGAGTGCGAATCGTCTGTAGGGCCCGTACGGCTATGGGCCCACCCGAAGCAGGCGGTGCAGGTGGTGGAGATGATCCGGCGTGCAAGTAGCCCGAACTCGTCGAACGCCCCGGTTCCTGACGTCAGCAGCTGACACCCGCAGGCGCGGAACAGCCGCGGTCGACGCTGGACCTCAGTAGACAGCCAGTCGAGGCACAAAGCGGGTTGGGCGAGGTCGACGTCCCCGTTGATCGACCTGCGAAGGGTTGACCCGGGCATTAGAAATCCATCGACCACGCCATATTGTGCCGAACGAGGAGGGGTTCAATGACCGAGCGGAACCGGAGAGGCGTTGTCTGGTGGCTCCAGGTGGCGCTGACGGGCTACCTGTTGATCATGCTGGCATGGAAAGCGATCGACGACCGATGGGCGCGGCTCCCGCTGGCTGCAATACTGATCTTCTCGGCGTACGTCTTTGGGCACGTGATGGGCTTTCGGTCGGCCAACCAACGACAGCCCCGTCCTGACGACCGGCCCACCATGAACGACGGTGGCAGCTAATGGGCGTTTAGCCCAAGCCACTCCATCCACCTCATCTCCGACCGTGCCACTCTCGTGCCAGAACGGGCGGGGGCTCACGGGGAATCGCGGCACGCAGCGGGCAGTACGGCCGCACTGCGCCAGACCAGGGAACCCCCAGCTCGGTCCCGTGACCGCCCTACCTCGCTCCTAAAGCGGGTGTCGCCAAGGTCACCGGGGAATCAACTGCCCCGTTTCCGTGAGGACAAGCGTGAGGCGACCCCGCCACTCACCGTCGTCCGGGTACTCCCAGTTGTCAGCGTCCGCCAGCAAGGCAGGAAGGTCGTATCGCGGGATGGAAGGACCGGGCTGGAGTCCCGGCTGGCCATCGGGAGCGGTCCAGGCAATGAGCCGGCAGGCGTCAATCCAGCCTCTGTCGATGAGCGGCAGAAGGATTGCGGCAAGCTCGGTGGGGCCGGCGGATGCCAACGGTTCGTCCAGGTCTCCCCGAACGCCGGGCAGGATATCGATCTCCGTCGCATTGATCATGAATGCGCGCTCTGCTGACGACAGCTCGTCCGTTGCGGGATAGCTCACCGGGAGATCATCGCAGCTCTGGGCAGAGGTAGGCAGCGACACCGATGGCTCTCGGGCCGTCGCTGGGCCGCCTGAGGGTGGCCAATGGTGACAGACGACGACAGCGGCCGACCGCTAATGCCCAGGTCATGCGGTCGGCCGCCGGAGGGCGTGCAGGTCAGAAAGGCGGCCAATCACTTCTTCGTCTACTGAGCCCAGGGACCACGCCCTCGGCCGTGCCCGCGGAGGGTTGGCGACGAAGATTCATCTGGCCGCCGACGGAAACTGCAGGCCACTGGCCTTCATCCTCACCCCTGGACAGGCTGGGGACGCGCCGGCATTCGAGCAGGTCATGGCTGCAATCCGTGTCCCCCAGAGAGCGTGGGCGGCCGCGAGTTCGGCCCGATGTGGTGCTAGCCGACAAGGCGTACTCGTCGCGCGCGATCCGCGAGCATCTGCGACTACGTGAGATTCGAGCGGTCATTCCGCGGCCCGCCGGTCAGATCGTCCATCGCCAACGTCGAGGCCGAAATGGCGGGCGACCACCGCTTTTTGACAAGGTCGCCTACGGGCAGCGGAACACCGTCGAGCGATGCATCAACAGACTCAAGCAATGGCGCGGCTCGCGACGCGGTACGACAAGACCGCCACGATGTACCAGGCTGGACTCCACCTCTCCGGCATCCTCACCTGGGCCGCCCGATGACAACCGCAGACGGCCCTACTGGGGCTCGTCAGCGTTTCCGAACCACCATTCACCTTGGCCGAGGCCGAGAGACCAAGCCTCCATCACACGTGCGATGGCAGGTATGCCGGCCGAACGATCCACGGTGACCACGATGAAGCGCCGGTCAGATGGGGATTCGACCATGCCTCCGACTGCTTCGAACTCCTTGGTCAGTGCGCCCAGAGCCTCAGACGTGAAGGGGCCGCTCTGTGGGGCGACCTGGACACAGAAGTTCCGGCCCATCTGCCGTATCTCGAATTGTCCGTCGTCGGAGACCCGTAGAACGTCTCCAGCTGCACAGCCCAGCACCAGCCCCGGGCTGCCAGCGAGCTCGAAGAGGCCGGAATCGAGACTACGAGCAGGCAACACTTCGAAGACAGGGTTCCCGCTGCTGGCATGGCCAGCCAGGAGCCTCACGTGGGTGTCAGCTATCGGGATGGATGCAGACGTCATGAGCGCGATCGTGCCACACCGCCCCGACCGGCTCCCAGGCAAGATCCGGAAGAGACGGCCTAGAGGCTGCCGTCATCGTCCAATGCCGCCTGGGCCTCCCGGATGACTGCGTCCAACCGGATCCACAGTTCCTCCCACGCGGTATGCAGCGCGGCCCAGTGATCATCGCGTTGAGGCGGCGCACCAGGGGCTGGATCAAGAATGTAGGGCAAGGTCCTGACATGCTGTCTGCACTCTTTACGGAACGCTGCGGCCCAGCTCTCTGCTTCTTTCGGCCCTGCGAGCGCCACACTCACCCAGGCGTCCTTTACGCGGTCAGCTAGCCGCCCAGCTTCATCTATGAACGGCTGATCTACGCGACGTGTCTCAATGACAGTTTCGTAGTGTTCAAGGAACGCCATAGCCGCAGAAATGAACTGCCCAAAAGGCGCTCCGTCGAGGTTCCATGAGCAGCTTGCGATGCTCTACTCGTGCTGTGGTGCGCGCCTGATGGCGAGCCGCCCACCCAGCTACCAGTCCTGCCCCACTGGTTGCGACACCACCAGCAAGCGCTCCGAAGACAGCTGCAATCCCTGCATCCACGCCTGCGAGTGTGGCCCAAGGCCAACTTTTACGGCCAGAGGTTCATCGCCTGCAACCGGGGTGAGTGTCTAAAGGCCCCTCGATGATCATCGGGGGGCCTCCAGCATGGCGTGCGAATCGTCAGACGTCAGAGCGCTTCCTTGTTCTCCTTGGGCGCCTCGCCAGACTTATGTACTGGAGGCAAGACACTCCAGGGGGAGTTGCTTCACGCAGTACTCTGCCGTGCCCCAACCGTGCCCGATGGAGCGGGAAACACCGGGGAACAGCGGGAACTCACGGGCACTGGGCAAGACGAAGGCCCCCGACCGATGTTCCTGGTCAGCGACTCAGCGCACCTTCGGTGCGCGCCGGGGGCGTGGTAAATGCCGTGGCGTGCGCTGGAGGTGCTTCTGTCTGCCCTGCGTGGGCTGATGCCGGTCCGAGACGCTGGAGGGGTTCGTTCCGGCCGAAACCGATTGCTCTGTGATGCTGGTGAGCTCGCTGGTCAGCATGGTGCTGGGGGCCGTCCACGGGAACCGTGGAGTGTTGCTGCGAAGCACGTGCGTCAGAATTCCTGATTCACCCTGGCCCTCCCGGAACGGCATACGACGGGTCCGTCCACCAGGGAGGGAGCAAGGCCATGGACGTGCTGCACGAACGCTGCGCTGGCCTCGACATCAGCAAGAAGGACGCCAAGGCATGTGTGCGCACCCCCAGTACGAAGCGTCGGGGGTCCTTCACGACCGAGACCACGACGTGGGGATCGACGACGAACGCGGTCCTCGCCCTGCGGGAACACCTGCTCGCCGCACGGGTGACACTGGTGGTGATCGAGGCGACCTCGGACTACTGGAAGCCCTTCTACTACGTGCTGGCCGAGGGCTTGAACGTGATCCTCGTCAACGCGCGGCAGGTCAAGAACCTGCCCGGCCGCAAGACGGACGTCTCGGACGCGGCCTGGCTGGCCCAGCTCGGCGCCCACGGCCTGGTGAGGCCCTCCTTCGTCCCGCCTCAGCCGGTGCGCGAGTTGCGGGACTTGACCCGGGCCCGGACCACCGTCACCCGTGAACGCGGCCGGGTGGTCCAGCGGCTGGAGAAGCTGCTGTAGGACACCGGCATCAAACTCTCCGCGGTCGCCTCCGACATCATGGGCGTCTCCGGCCGGGCCATGCTCGAGGCCCTCATCCGCGGCGAGGCCGACCCCCACGTCCTCGCAGACCTGGCCAAACGCAGGCTCCGCAACAAGATCCCCGAACTCACAGAGGCCCTGACCGGACGCTTCCGCGAACACCACGCTTTCCTGACCCGCCTGCATCTGGACCACTACGACCAGCTCACAGGGATGATCGACCAGCTCACCGGACGCATCGAGGAGGTGATGGTCCCCTTTCGTGACGCGCTCGACCTGCTCGACACCATCCCCGGCATCAACCAGCACATCGCCGAAGTGATCATCGCGGAGTCCAGCGGGGACATGACCCGGTTCGCCTCTGCCAGGCACCTCGCATCCTGGGCCGGGGTTTGCCCCGGCCACCACGAGTCCGCCGGCCGAACCAAGAACACCAAAGTCCGGCCCGGCAACCCCTACCTCAAAGGCGCCCTCGGCCTCGCCGCGTTCGGCGCGGTCAGAACCAAGGACACCTACCTCGCCGCCCGTTACAAGCGGCTCACCGCCCGCCGCGGACCGCTCCGGGCCCTGGTCGCCGTCGAGCACTCGATCATCACCGCAATCTGGCACATGCTGAGCGACAACGTCGGTACCAGGAACTCGGCGGCTCCTACTTCACCCAACGTGATCCCGAACGCGCCACCCGCCGGGCCATCACCCAGCTCAACCAACTCGGCTACACCGTCACCCTCAACCCGAGGGAGACCGCAGCCTGACCCGCAGCACCGGATCCCGGCAGCCCTCAACGGCCGCCGGGCACCCAGTCCTGCCCGCACTCACCCTGACCTGCAGCTATTTACGCGTCAGAGGCCTTCAACCTGCGCGGTGGGTGTGGGATTTGAACCCACGGTTACTCGCGCCACGACGGTTTTCAAGATCGCTCGCGGGCTTGACTCGCCCATTGAGACCTCGGCCGAGTGCCGGCCGGAGGCGAGTTCCGATGGATACCTCGCCGGGTTCCTCAACTTCTGCTCAAGTTCTCGGGTCATACAGGGCAGGCGAGGGAGCATGCTCACCAACGTGCCTGTCAGACGACAGCAGTTGAGCGACAAGACGCTGGATCACAGCGGCTACAGGAGGCGCTATGTTTCCCAACCAATGGTCACACGATGCAGCGGAAATTAAGGCCCACGCGCAGGAGCGCCGCGACCGCATTGAGGGGAAGGCTCCCATCGGCAAATTTCTCGCGATGGTCGCGCTCATAGTCCTTGCCCTGGCCATTTACGTCGTCCTGGCCAGATAGCTGAGCCTTCTGCAGCCAGGTGACGGCCGGGGTGTCAACCCGGCGATCACGGCGACATGCTTGCACGTGGTGCACCGTTCTGACATCCACGAGTGACATCAACGACGCCGGACGGCAGCACTCTTAGGCGGTCCAAGGTGGCCAGCGTGGCCCGGTTGCTCCCCGGCAATGCCCAGGATCGATCGAACTTACAAGGCAGATGTCGGCGGTTCAAAACCGTCCGCGCCCACCGGGACTAAGTCCCAGGTCACGTGATCTGCATCGGCCCTCTGGAGATCTCTCCCGGGGGCCGATGTCGTTCCCGGAATCCACATGGCGTACACATCCCCATGTGAGCAAGGCAACTGACGGTTACTCGTCGGAGGCCTCCGACAGGGCCACGCGAGCCCGATCCTCAGACAACCTGATCCGCGTTGCCGACGCGCTCGGCGTCCCGCTTCGCGACCTCGTCTGACCTACCGCCCCTCGGCCAGCTGGTGAGCGAGCAGGGCAGCGTGGCGAGCCATCCTCTGCTTCCACTCGGTTGGCGACTGCTCGGAGATCTCGCGCCACAGTGCGGCAGTGGCCATCCCGAATGCTGCGAGCGCTCCGGGCTCGGCGTTGTGCCACGACGGGAACCGGTCGGCGAAGCTGAGCGCTTCCTCAATCGAGTGGCCGGCGTCCATGAGCCGCAGCGCAAGCGCCCCTGGATCGATCCAGGCGGCGCCACGCGTCGGCCACGCCCAGTCGACGAGGCGGGCCCGGCCGCCGGTGATCAGGATGTTGTCAGGGGCGAAGTCGGTGTGGAGCAGCGCCCCGCCAGCGAAGTAGTGCAGCGTTCCGGGCGGCGCATAGTTCTTCCACCGGTCCGCGGCCTCCTTGAGCTCGACGTCGGCTGGCGCGCGCACGGCCTGGAGCTCGGCGAGCGCGGCCTGGACGAGTGGGAGGTCCAGGGATCCGGGCGCGTAGTCGGCATGGCGCCCGTCGACGACCTCATATCCGAGCAGGCTCCACCCCGCGGCCTCCACGTACCAGAACAGGCGGGGGCAGGAGGCGGGCAGGTGGGGGGCAATGGCGGCCTCGCGGCGCTGCGCGTCGACCTGATGGTGGTCGACGGGAATGCCCTTGACGAACACCGGACCGGAGTCTGTGTCGAGGACGGAGGCGATGCCGGAGTTCATGCCGCCGGACACTGTCACGGCCTGATGCACGGCGCCGGTCTTGTCGGCGACAGCCCGGCGGGTGTCGGCGGGGAGCTGCTCGAAGGCGATGCGGGGGATGGGCACGCGCTGATCCTCGGAGAATGGGGGATGATGCCGCCCCGGCCAGAGTACGGGCCAGGGCGGCACGGTGGTGCAGGGTGCGGTTCTAGTAGGGCTGGTCGTCGCCGGCCGAGCAGGAGCACCTAGCGCCCTCGGCGGCCACGTCGAGATCGGCGATGATCTGGAACTCATCCGCGTGGATCGGCGTCGCGGTCAGCGGGAGCGGCGGGGTAGCGGTCGCGTGCGCGGGCGGCCGGGTGCTGATGGTGAGCATCACGGGCTCGCGCGGCGGGGCGATAGTGGCGGTGGGCGGTGTCATGATCCGTAACCTCCGTGTTGGCAGTAGAGCTCTCGTCGATCCCCCGCCTCCTGGTAGAGCTTGGCCAGCGGCCGGCACGTTCGGCACGTGCCGATCTTTGTGCAGCCGGAGCAGCCACCGGTGCGGAGCTGTAGGGACTCGGCGATCTGGCCGAGCCGAGGGAGGGCATACAGACCCTCGGTGATCAGGTTCACGCTCGGGTCGCGGCCGACCTTGCAGATCGACGCGATGCCGTGCGGGTTGACGTGGAAGAAGGTGTGGCCCGCGTTGCAGCCGGTGAAGACGCTGCGCGGAGTGATGTGGCTCTCGGCCTGTGTGGCGAGGGGGTTGGCCTCGCCGTCGATCGTCGGCGACATGTTCGTGAAGACCAGATGCGGGAATCCGTACCGCTTGCACAGGGCGACCATGTCGTCGACCTCGTGGGCGTTGTCGTCCGAGACGATGACGTTCAGGCGGACAGGAAGTGCGTCTTCGTGGGCGGCGTCCAGGCCCTTGATGAACCGGCCGAACGCACCGCGGTTCCGGGTGACCTTGTCGTAGGTTTCTGCGGTCGCCCCGTACACGCTGAGGGTGAGCCGGTACGGGCGATGCCGGGCGAACAGCTCACGGATCGGAGCTTTCCGTAGGGACGAGCCGTTCGAGGAGACCTGCACCATCATGCCCAGCTCGTGGGCGTACTCGTAGGCCGCGCCGAACTCTCGGTCGATGAGGGCCTCGCCGCCCGTGATCTGTAGCCACAGGACGCCGGCGTCGCGCATCGTGCGGAGCAGTTGTTGTTTGCCCTCTCAGTCGAGGCCCTCGAACCGCTTCTCTCCGAGATAGCAGAACTCGCAGTCGTAGTCGCAGCCGAGGTTGATCTCCCAGGATGCTTTCGCGTACCCGTACCGGGAGCGCTCGCGGACGAGGAGGTCCGCAGTCAGGGGCCGGTCCAGGGTCAGCCCCCATGCCTGGCGGGCGGCGTCGTGCAGCCAGACCGGGGCGGCGTCCAGCCCGGTGAGGGCGCGTAGCTCGTTGTAGCGGGCCTCAGGGATGCGGACGCCGGAGGGATGACCGGGGTGCAGGAGGAGGTAGTCACTGAGGAACGGGCTGGCGATCAGTCGGTGCACGAGCGTTCCTTCCGCGGAGGGGCGATGCGGGTAGATGGGATGGGGAGGAGGTCCGCCGGACGGGGCGGGGACTACGGGGTAGGCGGTTCATGTTGGGCGGGCCGCCCCCACTGCTCGCCATCGGGCGGCCCGCCCTGTCCCGTCGCAGGTCACCTCCAAGCACCCCGGCGGCGGGAGTCTCTAGTCGGCCTGCGTCTCGCCGGGCCGGCGCGGCCAGCTCGTGCCGACGCGGAAGCCGTTGCGGAGCGGGCCGGTGTAGAAGTTCTGGTGTTCGCCGTAGTGCCCGGCCTGGAGCGTGCAGCGCCGCGTGCTTTCGGGTTGGCGGATGAAGCAGATGCCGGGGATCTCGACGTGATCGAGGGGCGCCGTGCGCTTCACGTTCATCGGTCGTCTCCCGCGAACCGCTCGAGGCCGAGCAGCGCGCGCCCCAGTGCGCTCACCGTGAGGGACGCCGCGAGGCAACTCGGGCTCAAGCCGTCGCACAGGATCGCTTCCGCCTCGTCCACCGCGCGCTCCCGTGAGGCACGCTCCGGCCCGCCGGGCGCGTCCTCGACCTGAGCGGCCACGACCGGTAGCCGTACCTGGATCATCTGCCGGGCCGCCGCGTACAGGTACCGCAGCCGATCAGGGCCGGGGTAGTCGCGCGGCGCGGACAGCGCCGCCCTGATCACCTCGCCTGCCGTGGGCACCGGCAACGCAGTGCCTCTGAGAACCGTCATCCGAACGCCTCCGCAAGGATGCGGGGCCCGCCGGGACCGAGCGCGGAGGCGAGATGCACGGGGTCGGTTAGCCGACCGCGGCCGTCGGGTGCGTGGAGCCAGAACCGGCCGGCAGCGGGGCGCCTCGTGGGTGGGCAGTGCAGGGGCCAACCGGCCGGGTGCACGGTGAGGAGGCGGACGTCGGCCAGCTCCTCGGCGGCGTCGGGCGCGACCAGCCACCATGCGGTGTCGAGGTCGGGGTCGAGGAGGAGCGGCCCGCGGTGTCGTTGTGGGATGCGTCTGAGTGCCTGGAGGGCGACGCTGAGCTGTGCCTCCGCGGCAAGCCAGTGGGTGCAGTGGATCGGCGCGAGGCCGTCCATGTCCCACACTTGGTGGGCGAGTTCCGGATGGCGAGCACATTCGGCGAGCCAGGTGTCACCTGCCTCGCGCGCGGGTGTGGTGGTGCGCGTCGTTGTGGCCATGACCAGGACCGTAGGAGAGCACCTCGTGACCGGGTTGATCGATTGCGCGTGATTGCGTGCGCCCGATCCGCGATTGCAGCGGATTGCTTACGGAGATTCCAGCGAGGCCCGAGCCCGCCCGATGAGGCGGCGCGCATCGCGGCCGTATGCCGCAGCCTCGGTGAGCCAGTCCCACGCCCGCTCGTAGAGACCGATGTCCGCGTCGCCGTCGAGCCACAGTTCCTCGCTGATCGTCTCGACAATGACGAGGCGCCGGTCATAGATCCAGAAGCCGTGCGCCGGGGTGCGCCGGAGCTGCGCTCCCAGAGGAATCACACCGAGCTGGACAGACGCCATCCCGACCACGTTGTACAGCCGGTCGAGCTGGGCCGCCATCACCTCCAGCGGGCACAGCCGTATGAAGAGCGCGCCCTCGGAGACGAGAAAGGTGAACGACTTCCCTGGCTGGTACAGCGCCTCTTGCCGCCGGATGCGGGATGCGACCGCCTCATCGATCGACCGGGGGATCTGCCGGAACTCGGCGTTCGCCTCGAACACGGAGCGGGCGTACTCCGGGGTCTGCAACAGACCGGGTATGCGGGCGACTTCGAACGCCCGGATCTCCCGCGTGGCTGACGTCTCGGCGATCGCGAGTTCCTGCCGAGCATGCTGGCCGGCCGAGAGAGTGCGCCGCAGCGAGCGGTGTTTCATCTCCAACCCGGCGAGCAGGCCGTGCAGTTCGTGGGCGACATCCGGCCTGCCGACTCCCTCGGCCCACGCCGTGAGGTCCTCGGCGCTGGGGGTCTGCTTACCGCCCTGCAGGCGGGAGACCTTCGAAGGCTGCCACCCCAGTTGCGCGGCGAGGTCCTTGCCCTCCAGACAGGCATCGGCGCGCAGCTCACGCAGCCGCGCGCCGAGGGCGTCTCGTGCCGTTTGAAAGTCCGTGCTCACACGGTGGAACGTACCTGGCTGACGACGTCTTCGGTACGGGTGGCGTGGTGCCAGGCGGCATCGCGGGCCTGGCAGGCGGCGAGGACTTCGGCAGGGTCCTCGGTGACGTACACACCAAGGGTGGTGTCGTCCTCGTCGAACGCGAAGCGGGCGACGACGCGGGAGTCGAAGAGCCAGAAGTCGTAGTCCGGCAACCGCAGGTCCTGCGCCTGCGTGCGAGTGAGGTGGCGGATGTCCTCGCCCGCGGCGACGTTCCCGAGTCCGCTGGTGAGGAGGAACTCCTGGCCCTGCGTGGCGGGCTCGTCGAGGAGACGGACGCGCTCGAAGCGCTTGCCCTGCGCGGTCTGGGCCCGGACATTCTCGCGCCACGAGTTGTCGGGGTCCTGGGTGATGTCCTCGCCCGCGATGAAGCGCGCCCACTTGGGGCTGTTGCGGTCGGAGGCGTAGCCCTTGCGGGTCTCCAGGCGCCAGGCGGTGTGTCGGAACTCGCGGAACAGGTGGGAGATCTCGCCGAACGGCACCAGTTCGGGCGCAGGGGTGCGAGGGGCGTAGCGAGTGAGGAGCGAGCGGGGTACACGGACGAACGTCTCGCTTGGCTTCACGTCGCGGAGGGAGACGAGGCGCTGGGGGTCGGTCTCGCGGTCGCCTTGCACGAGGTACTCATCGGTCTCAGGGATCTCGTACAGGGTGGGGCAGTCTCCGTCATCGCTGGTGGTGCCGATGAACCGCAGGGTCATGTCGTCCTCCGTCAGAGGGTGTTGGAGGAACAGCATGCGCCGAGAAGGACGCCAGGATGGCGGCATTGCGTCGGATTGCAGATCAGGGAGGGCTCGTTGTGATTGCGCGCAATCAGCCCTGACGAGGGAGCCTCTCCCGCACCTGTAGGCGGATCAGGCGACCGCGACCGACCACCTTGACCTTCTCAACGCAATGAAGGTCATGATCCTTCGCCTGGAGAGGGACGGCATCGCCGCGCAGCCGGAGGTGTCCGCAATCCTCGCGAATGACGAGGTTGGTCCGGATCTTCTTCTCTGCCGGCGGTGGCTGCGGCGGGAAGGCGGGCGACGGTGGCGGCGTGGTGTTGCTCGTGGGTCCCCCTGCGGTTGTGCTCTCTCTGCGCATGATGCGCCGTTGTGTGGGATCCGTGAAGGCAAAGTGCTGGATTCGTGACGCGGCAGCCGGTCACGAACTCATCACTCCCACACCCGACATCACACCCCTACGCCACACTCGCGCGCATGCCAGACACCACCGCCACGCGAGGCTGGCGCCCCTCGCGCACCACAAAGATCGTCGCCGCGCTGCTCGTCCTCATAGCCTGGACCGCCATGGCCAACTCCTGGACTGACAAGGGGTGCAGCCTCGTCCAGGGCTACAGCTTCACCATCGCCCACGGAGGAAGCCCCGACCGTGACCAGGGCTGCGAGGACGAACCCGGCGGGCCCGCGTATACCGACGAGTACTACGGCTGAGGTGGCGCGCAGTGAACTGGGGAGACGTACCCACGTGGGGCGGCGTGATCTTCGCTGCCCTCGCGGCGGCCGCAACGATCTGGACGTTGAAGAGCCAGCGAGACCAGATCGGCGAGCAGCGGCAGTTCATCGCAGAGCAGGCCGCCACGCTGGCTCTGGAGCGCGCGGAGCTGCACGCAGCCGCCCTGAAGTGGCGACAAGAGCAGGCGAGACGTGTGCGCCTAGTGAATTCGCGGCCGTACGTCGGGCTGGTCAACGACAGCGACGACCCGATCACCGACGTGACGTGCACCGACGATGGTGTCGAGATTGACCGCGTATTCGTCGCTGACAGTACGAATCGGGCGTCAGCTGAATTGCTCGCAGCGATCTTGCAGGGAGCGGCCAACACCCCTGCCGCAGTCGTCGGTGTCGGGCAGGCTGCGTCGTTTCCGAGAGAGCAAGGCAACAGGGGCCGACTGGTGTTCGAGTTCACCGACGCCGCGGGTGTGCGGTGGCGTCGCGATGATCTGGGCTCCGTATCGGAGGTATAGCAAGGCCCCGCCACGACGGGGGAACGTGGCGGGGCCTTCGACGGTGCAGGACATCGAGCGGGGATACACGGGCTCGGGCAAGGATCGCCCGCGCAAGGAGGCGTAGCCGTGGATGACCTCGTGCAGTGGCTCGGCGAGCAGCTCGACGAGGGCGAACGGATCGCGTGGACGACGGGCGGAAACGCCTGGCGTAGGCAGGAGTTCCCATCGGACGCGGTCGCGGTCTACGACTCGAACGGGGATGTCGCCGTGTACGCCGAGGGCTGGCCGTCTGAGGGGCAGGCTGAGCACATCGTCGAGCATGATCCGGCGCGGGCGCTGCGCGGGATTGACGCCAAGCGGCGGGCTCTCGACCATTACCAGGCCATCCATCGACGCGTGGTCGTCCAGGGCGCCGAACCGTATGTCCTGGCCGAAGGCGTGGTGGCCAAGCAGATTCAGATCATGGCCACGGCCGCGGCCCGGGTGCCTCGAGGAGTGGCGGCCGTAGTTGCGTGCGGCCGAGCCTCCGTCCGTGGGTGTCGTGGCGTGTGTGCGCCATGTGTTCACACGCCACACTCTCCCCTTTCGCATCGGGCGCTCCCGGCGTACGTTCGATGCGTGGGTGCGGGCGAGCGTCACTTGTGAGCGGTCCGCCCGCGCCCCCTCTCCAAGCGCCAGCCTCGCGGGTTATGGCGAGGGCTCTCACGCAGCCACTTAAGATCCGCTCGTGACAGACATCCCCGATGAATTGATCGAGCTGGAGCGTTCGGCCGAGGAGGCGCGCGCAAGGCTCGCCGGCCTTGCGGACGAGGAACATACTGCGCAGTGGCGGCGCTGGCGTGAGGCATCCGCGGCCGTGCTGGCTGCGATCACGGAGCACGCGAAGGCCACCGGGCAAAACCGGTACGACGTCGAGCGGGCCGTGAAGACGGCGGTCCGGCATGCCGAGGAGGACCCGGCCGAGTAGCCGAGCAGGACGTGAAGACAAAGGCCCGGAGCGGCGCCTGAGTTGACGACAGCTACGCCGCGCTGTCCGGCCACGCCTTCAGCTCGGTCCACGTCTCGTCCGCGGACTGCTCGGCCAGCGTGACACGGGCGCCCGGCATGCTGCCATAGCTGCCGATCCATGACCGGAATTTCCGCTCCCCGGTCTCGCGGATGGACCACGAGCCCTGCATGACGACAGCGCCCCCGGTCGTGAGGGTGACGCGGTATCGCTCCAGGTTGGCCATGACCTGCACTCTGTGACGCCCCTTCGGCGGGTCGACGAGGACCCGCGCAATGACGCCGGCCTCCTCGGCGGCGTCGCGCAGTACGTCGAGCGTGGCGGCGATGGGCGCGGTCGGTCGGGTGCGGTCGGCGGTGGCGAGCATGCAGTCCCGGCATAGGTCGAGCCAGCGCCGCCCGTGGCTGAGGGTGTCGACGATGCGGGTCGAGCGGGCCGGAGTGCCGCAGGCTGCGCAGGGGAGAGGCTCCGGGCCGAGGCGCTCGGCGGCGTCCTGCGCGTTCGCCGGTCGGCGCGGCGCCGGTTTCAGGTCGGCCGGGTCGAGGGCGAGTGATCGCAGCAGGTCAGGGACGTTCACGGCTACCTCCTGCCCTGCGATGAGTGCGTCGACCGCCGACGTATTATCGAACATATGAACGATAGCTCGGTCCCGCGCCTCGACATGCTGCGCTTCGCCCGCCGCATCGCCGTGCGATCTCCGTCGGCGGGCATGTGGTGGTGCTGGGCGTGGCAGCCTGGCTGATCATCGGCAGCTTCTGACCATGCCCGGCCGGGGCGGGGCGATGCGCACGGAATACGTCCATGCTTGCCCGCACTGCCAGCCCGACACCGGGCTCGGCGTCCTCGACTGACGGAGCCCGCGCGGGCTGGAAGAGGGTAGAACTCTGGGCGGGGCTCTCTGTGATCCTCACGCGACCGAGCTTGCTGCCGCATGCGTGGCCCCGCCATTCGGGCGACCATGGAGCTATGGAGGTCGCACTGATCATCGTGCACCCGCCGCTCGGCACGGGCGGCCGACGGGTGGTTGCGCGCGGGCAGATCCTGGGCCTCGCCTACTCGGACGGGGACGTCATCGAGTTCCTGCGCCGTGCCGGACTGCCGGATGCGGAGGAGCTGCTCGACAATCCGTCGTGGGTGAAGTGGCGCGGCGGACGAGCCCACCACTACGAAGCGGCCTGACTTCGACGGCCTAGGAGCAAGGCACGCACGCAGCCCGCCCGGGCCGCCAGGCCAAGTGGGGGCGCGGTGTGGATCGTGCATGGGTCGGTGACCTCTACACGCGTTCACTGCTATGCATGACCCTAGCGGTCTGCCGAGTTCTCAGGGCACCGACGGAAAGCCTCTCGTGAGGTAGCGCTGCCCCTTCACGTGCTGCCTCACTTGCTCCGTCCGTGGAGCTGCGGGTCCGGGGCCATGCCCGCTGTGTAGGCCGCGAATGGAGGGGTGGAGCCGCGCTGTCGGCGGTGCGGCTCCGCTCCTCTACGGCCTGTTGGCGCGGCGGCCGGGCGCACCACTATGAGGCGGCGTAGGTGGATCGCGGAGGCCTGATCCACTCGGCCGCGGGCGCACGCTGAGGAGCCTCAGTGTGCGCACCACAGCGCTCCGCGCGGTGGCTACCCCTTGCCATGGGCAACGGCAGTCGACCCCCTGTCGCGTCAGGCGGCGGCGCGCCCCTGCCGGCGATCGAAGATGAGGTCGGCGCCCTGTGTGGTGGCGTACGCCACCTCGTAGGAGACGCGGCCGTTGGACTCGACCTTGATTTTGAAGTGGCCCGATGACTGGTACATGCGGCGGGGCATGTTCTGGTTCGAGCCGAACCTCGATACTTGCTTACGGAAGATGTTCTCCGCGATGAGCCAGTTCGTCATCTCCTTCACGGGCATGTCGAGAATGTCCGCGATGGCCGTCATGCCGATCAGTCCGTCCGAGTTCATGAACTCGTCCCACTTGCCGGCCTTCGGGGCGAGCACCTTGTTCTCGGCGGTGAGGGCCTTGTTCTCCCGGACCTTGGCGAGGAGCTCGACGAGCGCCTCCTCGTAGTCCTGCGGGAGGGCAGGCGCGGACGCGGCGTCTATTTGTGCTGCTGTGCCATGGAGCTGTACCTCCTGGTCTTTGCCCTCCGCAGGGTCATCACCCCTGCGAGAGGGCACAAATCGTTGGCCTTCGATTCGAAGGTCATGCCGGTCAATCAGGTTACGGCACGGTGACGACAAGGGTGTCGGACCATGTGGGCACTGAGTGTCGAACAACCTTCAAATTCATGCCGTCTGACGCTGCGTCGTGTCGATTCGTGACATCGAGTGCCGCCAAGTCGGGCGGAATCACAACGTCCTGTGACAGAGATCTCGCAGGTGTGTATGTCAGACACCGCATCAAGACGGCGGTGCCGCCGGACCCGCTGTGGGAGCCCTTGGAGGCGCAGAGGCCCGCCGATCGTAGGGGTACGGTCCCGGCGGGCCTTCTGCTACCCGCAGCTTCTCAGGCTGCGACGACCCCAGCCTCCGTCCAGATCCGCCCGCACCCCGCGCAGTGCGCAACCGGCGGCCGGCCCTCGCCACCGTGCATGTCGATCTCCCCACCGCACGCGCACCGTTGGGCCAGCGTCCGCGTGTGTGCGGCGATGTCGAGGGCCCGCTCCACGCGCCCGGCCGCGCCCGCGGCGTTTGCCCCGGCCAGCGCGGCCATGTGAGAGTCGCCGATGCGGGCCTGCCAGGCGTCGGTGTAGATACCGAGAATGCTGCCGTGCGGCGTGATGGTCGTTGCCAGGTTCGGCAGCGTCATCGGGCGAGGTGCGCGAGCATCGGCCCACCAACGGCGTGAACGCGTGCCACGTGGACAGCGAGCCGTCCTCGTCGTCGCGGGGGTCGGGATCTTCCAGCCGGTTTAACTCCGAGCATGACGTGGAACGCGACGTACTCCGCGGCGCCGGGTTCGCTCCACATGGCTGCCCGGTCGTAGAACAGCAGTAGTTGTGGCGGCCACCGGCATGTAGCACTCGTCGATGGGCCCGGACATGTCATCCGAGCGCGTGACCGAGAGGAAATCCTTCTCGATCCGCTCAGTGGCGGCATTGAAGCCGTCGATCTGGTAATCCGGCTCCGGGGGCACGTACGTGTTGGCCATGTCAGGCTCCCGGAGGCTGGGGGGAGGCCAGCAGTCGATGGTTGGGGCGGGTTGCGTTGGTGGTGCAGGCCCCGAATGGGCCGTCAGGCGCGCGGAGTTGTAGCAGCGTGGGATCGAGGTGATCGCGGTGCCAGGTCGATGGGCCGGTGAGGCCGGCCTCGACGTCGGTGAGCTGCTGCCAGGCCAGCCACAGGGCGTGCAACCGTGCCACCGCTTCGGGGTGGTCCTGCCACTGTTGGCACCACGGGCGGCTGGTGGTGACCTCCCGCCCGTACACCGGCAGCAGCAGGTCGTCCAGCCAGTTGGTCAGCGCGGCGAGTTCCTCGGTGTACGCCGTGCCGTCGAGTGCCAGGATGAAGATGGTGGTCGGCGCCTTCTCCGAGGCGGCTGGCGCGGCCTCCGCTGTAGCGGAGGCCGGGGTCTGGCTGTCATCGGACTTGGCCTCGCCCTTGGTGCCGTCGTTGATGGACGGCTCCTCGTCGGTGAGGCGGGCGAGCGTTTCGTTCTGCTTGCGGGTCGCCGTGACCAGTTGCGTAACGGTGGAGACAAGGTCGTTCAGGTCGTGGTCCGGTATGCGTACCGGCTCGGCGTTGTCCCGTGCGGGCTCGGACATCTCGACACCTCCGAAGAGTTCATGGGACGTCGAGAGTCCGGAGATTCAGCGGTTTGGCCCCGCCGGAGGTCTCGTGTAAAAGACCCGGCTCACCGCGCGATCCGACGAGGGCACCAGTTTTTCGAAGGAGCAAGTAACTCAAGGCGGGTGCCTGTTGGGGAGCGACGCCGTTGCAGAGCGCGGTCGGTTTGGCAGGCATGCCCTGCCTCGGGTGCCGGTTACTCATCCTTCGTCGAGGTGCCTACATCCACTCCAAGAACCGCGGGTTCAGGGAGCGAGCGTCGTCGGCGGGACGGGGCGCGAGCAGGGAGCCCGGGGTGTACGAGTGAGCGATCTCAGTACGGAGATTCTCGAACTCGTGGGCCATGGCGTACATCCGTCCTTGTCCAAGCAGTCCTGGCTGGCCTGATCGTTTATGACGGACGCCGGTGGGTGCGACGGCCGGTGCTGGCGGGCCGGGGGACTGCGGTGGACGCTGGCGACAGCTTGGTGTCCGTGAGGCGGCTGCGGGCACGTGCGGCATCCGTGCGGGCGCTCGGAGACGGGGGGCCGGGCGGGCCGAGCGATGGACGCGGTTCCCGCTCAGCTCCGAGCGCTGTGCGAAGGCGACGGCGGAGGTCGTCCAATGGACCGAGCGCGTGCAGGGCGTAGCTGATGAGCTGCCCAGGGGCGAGCGCGTCGCGGTCGGCTAGGGCTCCGACCTGCCGGGCTGTCAGAGTTGCGGTGCGGACGAGAGAGGCTTGGACGACCTGCTCGCCGAAGTGTTCGGCTGCTCCACCGAGCAGGGGGTCACAGATCCGCCGTACGCGCTCGGAATCGAGAACCCCGTCGGCCAGCGCACCGCGCCGCTGGGTCTCCCACAGCACCGTCAACTGGTCGATCGGTTCGCCGCGATGGTGCAGTGCACTGAGTGCGCGGTAGATCCGCTGATGACCGGGGTCGGCGAAGTCGTCGGGATGGAGCCAGCGCACCAGGTCGAGAAGCTGCTCGGGTCGGGATGCGAGGCAGCCGAGGAGGAACTCCTCATCAGCGAGCCCCTGTTCGCTGACGGGTTGGGGAGGGGCGGCTTGCGGCACGTACGCGGCGGGCGGCTGGGCGGGCCGGGCCTCGGTTCCCCAAGCGCGGGCAAGGTCGGTCAGCACGTCGGAGAGCACTTGGGCGTGGTGCAGCGTCTCCGTCACCGTCCCGTTCCGGTCGTCGGTGAGCGCGGCCTGGTGCAGGCGGGTGGCGTGCTGGGCGACGCTGCGGTGGATGGCGCCCTCCAGGACCATCCGTCCGTACACCGGGGCGTGGTGGGGGCGCGGGCACGAGGAGATCAGGAGGTGCGGGTACGACGGGGTCAGCCCGCGAGCGTGAGTGCTCGCCTCCTGCAAGGTGTCGGTGATCCAGGCCAGGGTTACGGGTCCACCCACCGGCGCGGTCGTCGCTGGGTGTTCGGCGGCCTGGAGCTTGAGCATCGCGGCGTAGAGCGCGGAGTGCGCGGGACGAGAGAAGTGCTCCGGGCGGAGCCAGGCATCAAGCCGGTCGAGCTGGTCGGGATCCAGGAACAGTGCGCCCAAGACGGCTTGCTCGGCGTGAACGAGCGGGGTCACCGCTGCGCCTTGCGTGCGGCCCGGCCCTGGGCGCGAATCCCAGCAACGGCACGGTCGGCGGCGGCCAAGGCGCTGGTCAATCGTTGCAGTTCGCCAGTGAACGTCGGGTCCGATGCGAGCAGGAAGCCGCTCGGGGACACGAGCCACCAGTGGGCGCCGCGCTTCACGACGGGGGTGCCGGCGAGACGTTCGGAGCGGCGAACGGAGGCCCAGGACGGTGTGGGGTGGGACATGGGAGTGAGTACCTCACGAGGAAGGGGCGAAGGCCCCGGGATGTACTGGCGTTCGGCGGATTACGCCGTCGCGTCTCGCCCTGCGGGGGTTCATCTTCGGCGGGGTCACGTGGCCGGACCCAAGCCGTCGCGGCGCAGGGTCTTGGCCAGGGCGCGCCCGGTGATGGCCGCGGTTTCCCTGGCGGACGCGGCGCCCAGCCGATCGGCGTTGGGCTCGCGGTACCAGGGCTTGAGGCTGAGGAGGGCGGGGCGGATGCCTGTGGCGAGCAGGAGCGCGGAGCCCTTGGGCAGGGCGCGGATCGCATCGGCAGGCAGCACCCGTTCCTGGCGCATGGAAACTGAAGTGGACTTCCCCGACTCGCTGGTAGACACCGAGACCGTACGGACATCGTGGTCGCCCACCAGGCGGGAGAGCTTGTCCGCGAAGTCGGCGTCGTCGATACCGGAGCCGACGAGCTTGATCGTCGCAGCCGACCAGAGCGCGTCCATGCCGGCCTCGCCCCACACTCGGACGCCCTGGCGGTAGGACTGCAGAATCGTGATCGGGATGACGCCCCGGCTGCCGAGGTGGGAGTACAGGTCCGGCAGGTCCGCGATCTTGCATACGTTGGCGGCCTCGTCGAGGATCGCGAGCAACGGGGCATCGAGCCGGCCACCGTCGCGCTCTGCCTGGACAACGGCCGAGCGCATCACGGCGTCGGCAGCGGCGGCGATGATCGCCGAAGCCGAACCGCCGCCGTCCTTCGACAGCAGGAACAATGTGTCCTTGCTGGTGGCGAACGCCTCGGGCTTGAACTCAAGGATCTTGTCCATCCCGCTGGGTGGGGTGACCCAGTCGGCGATGGCCGGGTTGAGAAGGCAACTGACGTACTGCCGGGCGGTTTCGAAGATTCCGTCACGGGTTTCGACGGCGCCGGCCACGGTGCCATGAAGTTGGGCGGCGACCGCGTCCAGCCCGGCGTCCTGGAGCAGGTCGATGGGGGAGCGGTCGGCTGGGGAGGCGAGCCAGGCCAGGACGTCGGTGATCGGCCGTCGGCCGCGGGCGGCGGCGAGGAACAGCGCGGTGAGAGTGTTCGCGGCGGCGGTCGACCAGAAGTCGCCCGCGCTCGATTCGTTCACGGAGGCGGTCACGAAGTGCCCGGCCAAGCGGCGGGCCCCGGCGAGATCATGGGCGTTGGCGAGGATGTCCCACCACATAGCCTGCGGGGTGTGGGCGATCTGTTGAGGATCGAGCGTCCACACCGTGCCGGCCTCGGCGCGGGCCGCGAGCGTGGCGGTGTAGGCGTCGCGCGCCGCCTTGTTGGAGGTCAGCAATACGGGGCCCGGCGCGCGGAGGATAGCCGGTATCGCCAATCCGGAGGTCTTCCCGGAGCGGGGCGCCATGATCGCGAGGAGCACGTCCTCCCACGATGAGCGGACCTCCCGCGCACCGGGGGTGAGCGTGCCGAGCAGGACCCCGCGGTCGTCGGGTGCAACAGCCTTGGGCTTGTTGCCATTGAGACTCGGACGGAGATCGATCGCCTTGGCCGCGACCTTCTTGGGCATCAGGTCGGCCAGGTCCCGCTGGTCGGCCAGTCCCTTGGGATTGCCGCGCAGCCGGAGCCACACCTTCATCCCGAGCAGGGCGGTGGCTAGGAGGATGAGTGCAGGGAGGGCGTAGCACCCGCTGATCACGGCAGGGTGGGCGAGATGCGGCCAAACACGACCGGGGTGCAACAGCGATTCTGTTGGTCGGAAGGAGGCCCACGGATCGGAGCCGATAGCCGCGTTGAGGAGGTTGCCGAACAGCCAGGCGAGTGTCCCGCCCCCCATGGCGAGCGCGGCGACCGCGATCAAGAGGTAGAGGAGGGCGTCGGTGCCGGTGGTGGTCGACGGTGTGCTGGTGCGTGCAGGAGACAAGGCGCGGTCCCGTTACGTGCTCAGTGGCGGGCGATGGGTGGGACCAGCGGCTTCTTCTGGTGATCATGAGGGGGCTCCAAGAGGCTGTGGCGCGAAGGAGGAAGGGGACGGCAGTCGGTGCAGTCCGGGTTGAGCGAGCCAGCCCGTCGGCCAGCCGGGCGGCCGGAGCGTACGAGCTGGGGTGTGCGGGGTGCCTGCACTGCTCGGTGCCGCCCCGTCGGGGTGCGGCGTAGCGCTCGCCGGGTGGTTGCCGAGGACGACCGACGCTCGTCTGCGATGGCGGCGGCCACCCTGAGGCGACGTCCGGCTCGAGCTGCAGATTCGTCGTGAGGTCTTGTTGGCGCGGATCAGCTAGCGGGTGCGGCTCGGCTCCGGGGCAGCTGGGGTGGGGTGGTACTTGACGGAAACAGCGGGCCGTAGTGGCGGCGAGACACCCGTACAGGCCGGGGAGAGGGCAGTGGCGGCCTGGGCTCGGCGCTGTTGCATGGTCGATACAGGGTCTGGCCTCCCGCTGTCGCGCACGGAGGAAAAGGCGTCGAAGGCGAGGTCGGTACGGACCTGCAGGGTCTCGACGTACTGGAGGTCGCCCTCGCCATGGAGCGGGACGCCCTCGTTGGTGCGGATCTCAGTGCCCATGGCCCCCAGGGTGCCTTCGGAGTCGCGGACCTGATCGTGCACGATGATCCGGTCGGCACGGATGTCGGCGTCGAGGGGGCGGGCCGAGGCGACCGTCGCCTCCTCGATGCCGGAGACCGGCACGATGGGAGGTTTCTCCGGCAGGTCAGTGGGACCTCGGCTCGGGCTCAGCCGGGTGTAGGGCTGAAGATCGTACGCGGCGTCGGAGGTGACGCTGTACTGCGCGGCCCGCATGGATTGCACGGCTTGTGCTCCGCGCCGCAACGGTTCGCGGGTCGGATCGGTGAGGCTGTACAAATCGCTGCCGGGGAGCCGCTCGAAACCGACGAGGCGAAGGATGTGCTCGGCGATGTGGTTCTGGTGCGATGTCGCTGCCACGACGCCGTAGCGGCCGTGATGGCCGACGGTTATGTGCGGATGTGTTTCCGCCACGAAGATGCACCTCGCAGAAGTCAGGGCCGTGCGGAGGACGAGAATGCGGCCCGAAGCCGGGTTTGGTGCGGCCGGTAATCTGAGCTATTGAGCGCGAGCGCGGCGGCCGGGCAGCGCGGAAGAACCGATCCGGCCGGTGGCCAGAGGCGTCTCGATCGCCGCAGCGGTGTGGGCAGGCCATGTGGCCACGTGTGGTGACCAGGCGGAGGCTGCCTCGACCCGAGCCGAAGGGGTATCCACCGGAGGCCGGCCGCGTCGGCGAGGGAGATAGGGCCTTCCTGGTCCGAGCCACGTCGACGCTTCCACGTTTCGTCACGGCCACCGCTATCGGTCTGGCCGTCGCCGCGGGTGCGGCTGCTCCGGCAGTAGCCGCACAGGCCCCGGTCGTGCACGAGGTAGCCAGCTTCGACCAGTCCGCCAAGGAGGAGCCGGAGGGCATCACCACCACGCCTGACGGCGCCACGTACCCGTCGTTCAAGTCGGCGCAGCAGGTGGTCCGGGTCGACCCGGACGGCTCCTACCACGTGGTGGCGACGCTGCCTGGCCAGTCGTCCGGAATCGGCGGCCTGATCAGTCTTACCTCGACCGACGACGGAACGATCCTCGGCGCACTCAAGAACGACGATCCGCAGTACAACGGCGTATGGGCGATCTAGCCCGACGGCAAGACGTCGCGCGTTGCCGCGATGCCGACGTCCGCCTTCCCGAACGGTGCCTGCTGCCAGTGTGCTCGGCCACATGCCGTCGGGCGCCCGCGTCGACCAGATCCTCCAGGGCAAGACAATCTGGAAGGTCTCCGCCATGGCGCTGACGTATCGGATGCACGACCTGGGACTGCTCACCGACTGGCAGTACCGCTCCGCGTGCGCCGAGCTCAGCACGCGCGGCAACCGCACGGATGAGCCGCAGGGCCTGAAGAAGCGGGAGTCATCCCAGGTCCTGAACAAGGTCTTCCAGGGGCTGCGCTCCAAGGGCGTGCGGCCCGGTGACGTCGCCGAGGAACGTCACCACAGAGGAGATGAAGGCGATGGTCTTCGGGCTGACCATGACGGCCGTGGAAGGCAGCGGTGAGCACGTCACCACGCCTAGAGACAGAGGTGTGTTGACGCTCGTACGGTGACCTGCTGATGCGGTCGAGCTGTTCTTCGTGGGGTGTCGACTGACGCGCACATTGTCAGTGCCGACTCGTACCGTGGTTCGCATGGCAGAACCTGACGGCATGACGAATGCAGCCCGACGGAGCGCGATCGAGGCCGAGTTGAGACGGCTTGAGGAAAGCGCTCTGTACAGCGGGCAGATGCAGTTCGAGATGACCAAGCAGTGGCGCGGCATCAACCTCTGGCTCGGCCTGCCGGCGAGCGGGTTGGCGGCCATCTCGGGCACCGTCGCTCTTGTCTCGGCCACGGGACGGGTAGCGGCCGGCGTCATCGCCCTCGTGGCGTCCGGCTTCGGCGCCATCCTCACCACGGTCAACGCCTCGCACCGGATGAACCAGGCTGCGGCGTCCGCCAACGCCTACCTGGAGATTCAGACCGCAGCTCGCCAGGCCCGGGAAGTCGACCTGCCGTACTTGGCCGTCGAGGAGGCGCGGCAGGTGCTGGCCGAGATCACGGCACGGCGGGATGAGCAGAATAAGACCGCCGAGCCGCCGAACAGACGCGCCTACAAGAAGGCCCGCCGCAACATCGACAGCGGTGGACAGACCTATGCCGTCGACGAGACGGCAGCACGGACGGGACGGTAGAAAACGCGATGGCACTCTCGGTATCCCAGGGCTTCGACATCTTCCTGGAACGACTGACACCTTTGCAGAGTGAGCGGGATGCCAAGGCGCGGCATCGGCGCAGCGTCGAGACCTCACTGACGAACTCTGCCCGATTCACCGTCCAGCGCTTCCGCGAGACCGGATCGTTCGGGCACGGAACCGGCGTCCGTAACCACTGTGACGTCGATCTGCTGGTCAGCATGAGTGCGAACCAGCCGACATCCGACACCGCCCTCCTCTGGGTGAAGGAGACGTTGCAGGCCAGCTTCCCGACCACCGTGGTTCAGATCCGGCCCCCCACCGTCGTCGTCATGTTCGCCGACGGGGCGGAGAAGTGGGAGATCCTTCCCGGCTTCCGTACCTCACCCACGGGCGACACGCCGGTCTATGACATCCCAGGACCGACCGGCGGGTGGATGAGTTCCGCTCCCACCTCGCACCTGGAGTACGTCAACGAGGTCAACCAGCGCGATGGCATCCGCGGAGGCGCGAAGAAGTTGGCCAGGCTCGCCAAAGCCTGGAAGTACTTCAACACGGTGCCGGTCTCCTCCTTTTACCTGGAGATGCGCGCAGCCCAGTACATGGAGGTGCAGACATCCTTCCGACCTCTCGTTCACCTCTGTGGCTACTTTGAATGGCTGGACAAGATCCAGTTGGCTGACATGAACGATCCGAAGGGGAAGGCCAGCCGGTTCGCCGCGTGCTCCAGCACGGCGCCGCGATCGAGCACTCTGTCGAAGCTGCGGACTGTCGCGGCGCGCGCTCGAAAGGCTGCCGATGCCGAGCACGCCGGGGATGCGTCGTCCGCCTTCGGCTGCCTGGATCTGGTGTTCGGCGGGAGGTTCCCCGGGCGCTGACTGCGATGATCGATGCGGCATTCCGTCTAGCCCCGCCGCGCTTCAGTTGATGAAACTCGTCGAAGAGCAAGTCTCCAGCCGGAAGCGGGCACAGGCCAGCTAAGCACCTGCTGGAGTCGGTTGGGGTCAGCGGTGGGCTCTCCCTGCGCATCGATCGAATTGCGATCCGTGCTTGGAGATGAGGCAGCAGGCAGAGGATCCATTGCGACAGTCAAGGTCACGTGAACGGATGCTGGGTCATGCGGACGCCGAATTGGGTGTCAGAACTGCGTGTGGGGCGGTGACCACTGTGATGTCAACGGTCAAGGGTCCTTTGCGGTCGCGGGCCTCGCTCAGGAGGATGGCGTAGTAGTCGAGGCGGAGGCGTAGGAGCGGCAAGGGGTGCGGAGCGCGCCTTGGAGGGCGCTGGCCTCGAGGACGGCAGACCTGGCCGCTGGTCCGCCGTTCTGTCGAAGCGCCAGAGCCCAAGGGCTGAGGGAGCGCTCTCCTTGAGCGACGCCGCACCACACCAAGATCAACTTGTGGCCTCAAGGTGGCGGGGGCACGGCCGGATGGCCGGTATAGGGCCCCATGAACGAAGTCCGCTTCCGGTTCGCGGGCGCCCAAAGTCTCCTCCAGCGCGGAGATTTGGCCGCGCGTCCGCGTGCTGGTCGTCACGAGCAGCTTTCCGATAACTAGCCCCATTTGAGCGGCGATCGATCCAGGAACGGCCGCCGAGGTCGAACCGTTGGCGCGTGCGGGTGACGGCTACGTAGGCGAGGCGAGCTTCGCGGTCGCCAATCGGTGTTGGCACAAGCAGGTCGAGAACGTTCCGTGGTGTCAACTGACGGGCGTGATCACAGCTTTGACCAAGATTCATAGTTGGAGTAAAGGAGGGGTAGTTGGTATAAGGGTCAGCCCTTCTTTCGGCGTCGATTATTCGACGTCGACTCCGTAGGCCCGAGCGAGGCCGTCGAGCCCATCCGCCCAGCCCTGGCCCAGGGCCCGAAGCTTCCACACGGGGTTGCCGTCGACACTGTGCCGATAGAGCTCGGTGATGACCATGGCTCGAATGGAAGGATCGGCGGGAGGCCTGAAGGTCCAGGCGGTTCTGCTTACGCAGTCCAGGTCCAGCGTTGCGTGAGTGAGGGACCCGCAGGTCAGTCCTGTGTCGACATCCATGTTGATGGCGACGGCCACCCGGTGCACCCGGTCGGGCAGGACGGAAAGATGGACGGTGGCGCGTTCCACCGTGTGTGATCCCTCCTGGTGCTTGCCGAGGAGACGCGCGCCTCCGTCGGCGGCGGAGGGTTGGTTGTAGAAGACGAAGTCTTCGTCACTGCAGACCCGGCCTTCGTTCCCGAGCAGGAACAGAGTGAGATCTGCGTCTGCGCCGGCGGTGGTGAAGGAGACGCGAAGACCCTGCCAGGCTTCCTCGGGCAGTACGAGAGTCTGACCCGGGATGAGTTCCGCAGACGTGGGCGGAGGGGCGACAGGTGCGGGGTGCGGCGCTGAGAGAGTCTGTTGCTTCCACTCGGCGAACGCTCTGATCTGGTACGGGTTGCCGACCGCGGTGCGGGGGTCGGGAGACGTGTTGGCACCGAGGGCGGTGTCCAGGTCGGCGAGGGAGGGTTCGCCGGAGATGGAATCGTCTTGGGCGCCGTCCAGCAAGGCTTGCAGACCGCCTACGCGGGTGGTGTCCAGCGGCTTGAGCGTGCTGGATAGATTGCCGGACGTGGTGGTGGTGACGGAACAGGCGGTGTCCTGCCCGATGTCCAGGAAGCGCAATGCGTCCTCGGGGTCCCGCCAGGGCGTGGACTCGATCGCACGCCGTGTCCAGCGGCCGTAGGCGACGAAGCCGAGTCGCTGGGTGTCGGGAAGGCGAGTCATGACTGCCAGGTCGATGGCTTCGATGCCGGGTGCGGTTGCGAAGCCCTCCTTGAGGGTGGCGATGATGTTGGAGCCCATGGCTGTCAACCACCACAGAGTCCGGTCGCGCTTGGTGAGGTTCTTCAGGGTGGGGCGCCCGCTGGGAGTCAGGCCGGCAGTCTGGGTGGGCATCGTGTCGAGGTCCTGCTGCCGCATCACGACCGACAGGACCGAGCCGTCCACGCCGACCGCACAGCCAGCGGCCGGATTGTCTGAGAACGCGGTGTTAACCGCCTCGCAGACAGTGGCCTCGTCGTTGGCGAGCAACGCGTGCCACCACTGTCCGGCCTCGGTGACCACCTGTTCACGGATGGCATGCAGACGTGCCGTCTCCGAGGCCAGGTACGCGGGAGCATCCTGTTGCGCGCGCTGTTTGGCGGTAGCCCGCTCGGCTCGTGCGAGTCGACCCACCCCTTGTAGGTGAAAGGTCTGAGCCTCGGCGAGTGCCCATGGCAGGCCAAGTTGTGGCGCGGCCGGGAGTAGGGGCGGTTGCGCAGCGGTGAAGGTCTGCAGGTGGATGCTGGTCATCTGCCGCCTTAGCTCTTGCAGCTGAGCGATGGCGGCATCGCGTTCCGCCTCTTGTTGTGCCCTCTCTGCTTGGCGGCGCGCTCGCTCCAACTGGCTGGCCGAAGGGGCGACCGACCGAGTCTGCGTGGTACGACGTGTGCTGGTGCGACGACTGCCCCTGAGGGAACTCGACGCGTAGAAGGGGCCGAGTCCCGTCGACACCCGCGCGCCACCGCTGCCCACACTGAGCCGCGCCGCACGTGGACCGACAGATGTCCGCACGCCGCGTGTAGAGACGCGCACACTCAGCCCTGGCACACCGACACGGAACCCGAATCCCATGGCCCACCCCTTTCCCCGGGGCACAGTGTGGCATTAACAGATGCTTCGGGAGTGCGTGCGAGGCTCATCCGCCCCTGGGAAGTTCGTCATCCGGGTCGGGAGTAGAGACCGCAGTCATCTCAGGGGGCGCATTCCGCCCAAAGCCGTGACGGTCGAGCACCAGCGGACTACCGTTTTCCCTCTCAGCGATCAATGGGGCGAGCATGCAGTCGATGTCGTTGCGCAAGGGTGAGAACAACACGCTCATGGCGGCGCCGGTGGTACTGGCGGTGTCGGTTCAGGGCTTGGCTGCGGACGTCTCGGCTCTGTTGCTGGGATCCGACGGCAGGGTTCGTAGCGACGACGACTTGGTCTTCTACAACCACCCGTCCCAAGACGGTGTGTCGATCGCCGGGTCGGCGGTCACGGCCGATCTCGTGCGCGTGCCGACCGACGTGGACCGAGTGGTCGTCGTGGTGAGCGCCGATCCGCTGCAGCCTGGCGCGGTCTTCACTCGGGCTCCGCTTCTGACGGTTAACCAGACAGGCTCTCCGGCCATGTCGTTCACCGCGCCGGACTTCACGTCTGGGGAGACGGTTGTGGTTCTGGCGGAGCTTTATCGGCGCAACATCGGATGGAAGATCCGTGCCGTGGGACAGGGGTACGCCTCCGGCTTGGCCGGTCTGGCCACCGACTACGGAGTGGATGTCGAGCCCGAGCCCGACCCCACTCCTGCGTCTCTCCCCGCCCAAGGGCGCCGGAATTCGGGGTCAGCGGGGCCTGCGGTGGATTTGTCGAAGGTCGAACGGCTGGCCCCCGGGCTGTTGTTTCCGGCTCGTCAGGCTGGCAATACCCTGGTGGACCGGGGCATCGCGAATCGGCGTGCGGCGGTGTACCTGATCTTGGACCACGACTGGCACATGGAAGAGCTGTACGAGTCGTTCGCGGTGCAGGCCTTCGCCGAGCGTGTCCTGGCGCTCTCGGCCAACCTTGATGACGACGGCACCGTGCCCGTGGTTTTCTCCAGCGGACAAGACCCCTTCCTGGAGGAGATCCGGCTGGACAACTACCGTGGTCGTATCGGGCAGCTGCACACCCAAGTCGACTGGGGGTGGGGCAATGTCGCCGAGGCCATGCGTCGCGCAGTGCGGCATTACCAGGAATCGAGAGCCGCTGACCCGGCCTTTATCGTGACCCAGGTCGGAGACGAGCCCTGGGACAAGGCCGAGGTTCGCTCCTTGCTGCAGAACACCGCATCACTTGGGGTGTTCTGGCTGTTTGTCGGGTTCGGGCGCGGCAAGCTTGCGTTCTACAAGAACCTCAACGCATCCACCTCCGCCACCTTCACCAACGTCGCTTTCTACGATGCGAGTAAGAACCCGGGATCGGTGCCCGACGAGCGGTTCTACGCTGGCCTCGTCGATGCCTTCGCCGTCTGGTTGCGGCGTTGAGTCAATCGCCGCTCGCCCAGCGACTGAGCAGCCTCATCACCTCTGATCTGGCTGTGTCCAATCTCCGGCGCTACTTTGGCGCCAGCCTGTTCCATGAAGCAGCGCCGTTCACGGGTAGTCGTTTCGAGCACCTGGCAGGCGGAGGGGACCGTGAGCCGGTTGCGAACGTAGTGACCGCCGATGACCTGATTGCTGTGCAGACCCTGTCGGTCAGGATTCCTGCGCAGGTGGCCCTGGATCTCCTGGAAGGTGACCTCGGCCTCCGATTGGCCACGCTGCTGAGCGATATTCCCTTCGACGTCGACATGGTCGAGGTCGAAGCAGCCGATTTGAGCAAGGGGGCGCCCGCGGATACCGCCTGGCGCGTTCTCTGGGATCAGCGCGGAATCGGGTGGGTGACGGCCGGAAAGCTCCTTGCCCGGAAGCGGCCGCGGCTGCTGCCCGTCTACGATCAGGTCGTTCGCTGCATCCTCGGACGGCCGAAGTCATTCTGGCTCGACCTGCATGGCGCGCTGCGCGCCGACAACCACGCGCTACACCGCGAACTGTTGGCCCTGCGGCAGGCCGCCGACCTCCCGGTGACCGTCAGTGCGCTTCGGGTCTGCGACGTGGTGCTCTGGATGCATCACCGTACGGATCATCAGCAGAGAAGCTGCATCGGTACCTGAACTCTGTTGGACGCACACAAGGGTCTCCGCCCGCAGGAGGGAGCTGGCCTCGTGGTCCCGGCGAAACACCTCCTGTGTCGGCGACGGCTGAAAAGTGATCCCGGCACTGAAAGTGATCCAGAACCACAATTCAAGCGTCGCCGACACCTCCTGACCTGCTGTGTACCAAAGTGCCAACTATCTCGCTGATACCTTACTTCCAGTCGCAGAACCTAGTTGGCATCAGCGCACGTCACGAACGTTTCCTAGTGCCAATTAGCGATCCTGGTCACAGCAGATCTGGGGTCTGCTTGACGTCCTTCCCGACACCTTCGACAAGATCCCGGAGACCCTGGACACGGCCTCTAAGAAAGCCCGTCCGCGTAAGCCCGGGCCTGTAGGACTTTGTTGGCGGATTCGGTAACTGCTCTTGGCGATCTTGTTCGGTCGGGCAGTCTGGTGGTTCGGTTCCATCGTGCGGGGAGGCAAGGAGGGGCTGCGATGTCGCTGCGCCCTGTGTCTGCTCTGTCCGTCCCGGAGGCCACCACGCGGGTGGCTCGCGCCGCATTCCGTAAAGGCTGCCTGGCCATGCGGATCCGGGATGAACTCGGTCCGCTGTTCGAGGATGAGCAGTTCGCCCGGGCATTTCCGCGCCGGGGTGGTCCGGCGTGGTCGCCGGGCCAGTTAGCGATGGTCAGCGTGCTGCAGTTCGCGGAGGGCCTGACGGACCGGCAGGCTGCCGACGCGGTGCGCGGGCGGATCGACGTCAAGTACGCGCTCGGCCTGGAGCTGGACGATCCCGGGTTCGACTTCTCCGTGCTCAGCGAGTTCCGGGACCGGCTGATCGCGCACGGCCTGGAGGAACTGGTCCTTGACCGGCTGCTGGAACGAGTGAGTGAGCTGGGGCTGCTGCGGGCGGGAGGCCGCCAACGCACCGACTCCACGCACGTGCTGGCCCAGGTGCGGACGCTGAACCGGATGGAGTTCGTCGGCGAGACGCTGCGCGCCGCGCTGGAGACACTGGCCGTCGCGGCGCCCGGCTGGCTGCGGCAGACCGCCGCGCCGGAGTGGTTCGAACGCTACGGCAAGCGCATCGATTCGTTCCGCTTTCCCAAAGGAGCCGACGCCCGGCAGCAGTGGGCGCTGACCGTGGGAGAGGACGGATTCGCGCTGCTCGAGGCCCTCTACGCACCCGGCGCATCGGTCTGGTTGCGGGAGATCGAGGCGGTGCAGGTCCTGCGGATTGCGTGGGTGCAGCAATATCACCGTGATGAGAAGGGGGTGCGCTGGCGGGAGGGCAAAGATCTCCCGCCTGGCAGATTGAGGCTGTCCAGCCCCTACGACACCGACGCCCGCTACAGCGTCAAGCGCGGCGCGGGCTGGGACGGCTACAAGGTCCACTTCACCGAGACCTGCGAACCGGACGCCCCGCACCTGATCACGAACGTGGTCACCACCGACGCCACCGTCCCCGACGCTCAGATCACCGAGCCCGTCCACCACGCTCTGGCCGTACGCGGCCTGCTGCCGGCCCTCCACCTGGTCGACTCCGGCTACACCTCCGCCGCACTGCTGGTCGCCGCCGCCGGGCAGAACATCGAACTGATGGGACCGGTCTTCGCCGACACCACCGCCCAAGGCCGCGCCGGACAGGGCCTGGGACAGGACGCCTTCACCATCGACTGGCCGGCCCGCACCGTCACCTGTCCCCGCGGCCGGCGCAGTGCCAGCTGGTCTGAGCAGCGTAAACCCACCGGCACCGAGATCATCCGGGTCCACTTCGCCAAGACGGACTGCGACGCCTGCCCGGTCCGCGCCCAGTGCACCAGCGCCACCAACCCCAAGCACGGGCGCAGCCTCACCCTGCTCACCCAGCCCCAGCAGCAAGCCCTCGACCAGCGCCGACGCGAGCAGGAGACCGATGAGTGGAAGGCCGCCTACGGCACCCGCGCAGGTGTCGAAGGCACCATCTCCCAGGCCGTCCGGGTGACACGCACACGCACCACCCCCTACCGCGGGCTGGACAAGACCCACCTCGGTCACGTCCTGACCGCCGCCGCACTCAACCTCCACCGACTCAACACCTGGTGGAGCGGGATCCCCATCGGCACCACCCACATCAGCCGGTTCGCCCGCCTCGGCTTGGAACTGGCCGCCTGAACACACCGAATCCGCCAACAAAGTCCTGTAGGCCGGTGAGCACAGCCGCCCACACGCCCTCGCGCTGCCAGCGGCGGAAGAGTCCATAGACCGTCTGCCGCGGCCCATACTCCGGTGGCAGATCGCGTCTGGGGCGCCAGTGCGCATACGCCAGCGGATCCCATCGATCAGCTTCCGTCGGCCCCAACGATGGCCGGCCCAGCACCGCGACCGGCAACAACGGCTCCAAGACGGCACACTGGCCAGACACCCTACGAACGACTCCGACAGAAGGCTCAGAACCCACTTTCATGAACCTCCGTCAGGTGCACACCTAGTGCTTAATGCACCTCGGCTCAGGCGTGCATCCGGGCGTCGGTGTCGAATATTTCGCGTTCCCGTGGGTGGAGCAGGTGTTGGGTGATGAAGGATCGGCCCGCGACCTTCCACAGGCCGCGCCCCTTGGTCAGTGCGGAGACCGCCTGGGTCTCGACCCCGGTTAGGCCCAGTAGTGAGGCAGCGGAACCCAGTTGGTCGGCTTCCTGGCGGTAGATGATCCGTGTGGAGCAGTCGGTGAGAAGGCCTTCGGCCAGCGCTCGGCCCCGGGAGCCGGCATCGCCCGCGGTGAGCAAGTCGGACAGGCGGTGGATGACCATCATGTTGGCGATGCCGAGCCCTCGGCTGAGTTTCCACTGGGACTGCATGCGCTCCAGCAGGGCGACGTGTCGCATCACCCGCCAGGCTTCGTCGTAGATCACCCAGCGTCGCCCTCCCGGGGGGTCGGCAAGCGCGGACTCCATCCAAGCCGAGGCGCAGGTCATCGCCAGGACGAGAGCCGTGTCATCACCTGCGCCGCCCAGGCGAGACAGATCGATGGAGAGCATCGGCGCGGCCGGGTCGAAGGCCACGGTCGAGGGGGCATCGAACATGCCGGCCAGGTCGCCGTGGACGAGGCGCCGCAAGGCGTGCGCCAGGTCCTCGGCGGCCTGCCCAAGGCGCCCCGACAGCTCCCCGAGCGCACCGTCGAGGCGCTGGGAAGAGCCGAGTACGTACGCCACTTCGCCGAGCAGTGGTGTGGTGCCCGTGGCCTCGGCATGCGTAACCACCTGGTCGAGTGCCACGTCGAGTGCGGTGTGCTCCATCGGGTGAAGGTCGCGCCGCAGGACGGTTTTCGCGAGGGAGCCGAGCAGGAGAAGGCGCCGCTTGCGGACCTCGCTGGCCCAGTCCGTCTCGCTGACACCGGACGCCTTGGCGGGCGCGTCCAGCGGGTTCAGGCGGCCCTGGAGCCCGGGTCCCAATGCGATGGTCTGCCCGCCCAATTCCTGGGCGACGATGGTCCATTCGCCCTTGGGATCGCAGGGTACGTAGATGCGGTAACCGAAGGCCACGGCTCGCACGGCCAGAGACTTGGCCAGTGCGGACTTGCCCATGCCGATGACCCCGGCGAGCAGGATGTTGGGGTTGGTGAAGCCGTCGAGCCGTCCGTACAGGGCGAACGGGTCGTAGGTGAAAGCCGCTTCCGCGTGCACGTCGCGTCCGACGTAGATGCCTTGGGCGCCGAGGCCGCCCTCGGCGAGGAAGGGGTACGCGCCCGAAGCGGTCGCCGTCGTCATCCGATGGGTTGGGAGTTTGAGGCGGCTACCTCGGGCGGACGCGGGACCGGGGCGCCCGGCGGGCGGATAGGTGGCACGCAGGTCGGGGTCGGTTCCGGCCTGCACTTTGCGGCCGTCGGGCCGGGCGGCATTGCGGGCCTGGTCGCTGGCGGCGGCGAACTGGTTACGGGCGGCGCGGGCCGTACGGCGGTCGCTCTTGCGGGGAACGAACAGCGGGCTGGCGGAGGCGCGAGTACGGGGGTACATGGCGTGGTGCTCCTGGTGGTCAGTGCCGGGTGAGGCCGGTGAAGGGGTCTCGCAGGTCGGCCGGGGTGTGGTCGCGGCGAACTCGGGCGGAGGCCGCCAGATGGCGCTGGCACACAGTGAGTTCGGGCGCGCCCTCGGGCAGCCGGGCCCGGCCCGCCTGGCGGGTGAGGTGGCGGCCGGCGCCTGGATGCGGCGCCGCGTGGAAGGCTGCGTGGAGGTGTTCGGCTGCTTGCCACAGCCGGATCCGACAGGCCCTGAGATGATCGCCCTCGGCATCGGCGACCTGGGCGGTGCGTACGGTGTGCGCGTCGAGCAGCCCGTAGAGGGCGACTAGGTGGGCGTGCAAGGTGTCCAGTTCGGTGCGGCTGGCAGCTACCGGGGCGACGGGCATGTTGATGGCCTGGTGGAAGTCGAGCGCGGCGGTGGCGAACGGGACGAAGTCCTCCGCCAGTTCGGGCAGGGGCTCGGTCGGCATGATGGTGCCCTTCGGTTGAGCGCGGTCGGTGGTGCTGGGGTGCGCTACGGGCGGGCGAGTGGCAGGGCGGCGTTGGTGAAGGCTTCGGCCTGCTGCCAGGTCAGCGGACGCAGATCGATGAGCGCGGCGACGGCGGCGGTCTCGATCGCGGCGCAGGCGGCGTTGAGCTGTACGTCGCTGTCGGCGCTGACAGTGAGCAGCCCGGTGAGGGCGACATCAGCGTGCCCAGCGATGAGCTGGCGTTCGCGCTGCTTGATATCGGCGTACTCGACCAAATCCTCCTCGGAATCGACCTGCCCCTTGCGGGCTCGCTCGGCGGCGTCCGCGATCACGGTGGCCTTCTTGCGTTGTACGTCCTTGAGGGCGGAGTCCAGTGCCTTGGGCTCGTACGTCAGCGACAGGGTGCGGCGCACGCCGGAGGTGAACAGGAGCTGGTGCAGGAAGCCCGGCGAGGTCTCGATGCGCGGCCAGTTCTCGATCCAGAACGTGGTGTGGTGGGCCGAGTCGGTGTGGATCCGGTCGGCCTTCTCGACCAGGACGACGGGACCAGCGGCAGCTGGGTCGGCTTGCGGGCGTCCCGAGGCGGACCACTGGTCGAGGGCGGCCGACATCTTGGGGTCATACGCGGTGCGGATCACGGCGGCGATCTGGGTCGCGTGCAGCCAATGGCTCGGCATGAGACCGGAGTTGCGGGCAGCCTGGTCGAAGGTGGAGGTGAGCTGGGCCAGGACGGCGAAGCCGCCGGTGAGTCCGCCGCCGGCCTGGTTGATCAGGCGGCGGGCTGCCTTGAGGTCGAGGGCCAGGGCGACGTATGCCTCGTGCGGGGCAGCTGCCGGACCAGCGGCGCTCAGCAAGTCACGGTAGATGGGTCCGGCAAGCGGCGACTGCGTATCGCCGTGCTGATTCCAGTAACGGTTCAGCGCGTCACCGGAGTCGGGGACGGTGCGCTCGAGGACCTGGACGCGGGCGATGTGCCCGGTGCGCGCGAGAGCGGCGAGTGTGCGGCCCCAGCCGGTGACGTTGCTGGTCTGGGTGGCGGGGTCTAGCAGGGCGAAGGCGCGGGAGGAGACCTTGACCACGGCGGTGAGGGTGCCCTCGTGCGGGTCGTGCACTGCGCCGAAGCGGCCGCCCGGGGCGGTGGTCACGCGCAGCGATGCAGCGGTACCGGGAAGGTGGAGCAGGCCCTCGCGCTGCGGCCGGGTCGAGGGCCGCGCGAGCCAGACCAGCTGGCCCCGGAAGCGACGCAGCGCGTAACGGGCCACGATCGGCGCCCAGTCGGCGAGCGAGCGCCCGCGGTGGCGCATGAACACGGCGGCGAGTGCCATAGCCCACAGCGGTATGAGCTTGAGTGCCCCGGTCACGCCAGCTGAGAGCAGCATCGCGAGCAGTAGCAGGCCGGTGACCGCGACGACGATCAACTGTGGGGCCGAGAGGCCGAGCAGCACGCCACGGTGTGAGCGGTGTGGGAATTTCACGGTGACCGGACTGTCGGGGTGAGGAGAGGCGGTGTGCATGGCGAAGCCGTCCTTGGCACGTGAGGAGAAGGAAGGGGGAGGGGCGGCCGCGCTGGACCTCCGGCCGACCGTGAGCTAGGGCTATGAGCCCGAATCACCCGGTGGCGCGGGATAGATCCACCGTTGCGGGGTGGCAGAGCCCTGCGGCGCGGGCCCGCCTCGTCGTGGTGCCGGCGGATCCTGGTGCGTGACCCGCGGCGGTGCGACGGAGGCATCCTGTGGCGTTGGCGCCGAGGCCGCTGGAGCGGAGTCGCTCGCGAAGCCCTGGATGGGGCGCTGGATGAGAGGTACTCCCCGGTCGCCGTCTGTGGGAGGGCGGCGGATCAGCGCCTGACCCTTGTCGCTGGAGGCGTTCGGTGCCTCGCCGAAGCGGAAGTGGGCCTGGTTCGGCTTCTCGTCTCCGCCAGAGCTGCCGGTCGGATCGATTCCGGAGGCAACACCTTCCGGTCCCTGGCCCGGCACCTTCGCCGGACCCTGCGGAGCATGCATCCCCATGCCGGCCTGTATGGCGAGTTGACCTGCGGTCTTGGCTGCGCCAGCGGCCACCGCCATGCCCGCGACACCGGAGCGGTGCACGTCGTCATGGCCGCCGCCGTCGGCTGCCCAGTGTACGAACTTGTACGTCGCATACGGGCAGAGCATGACGAGGACCATCACGACGATGCCCGCGAGCGCATCGGACAGGGCGCTGAGGCCGTCGTTCGCGTTGGACTTGCCCATGGCCGAGACGCCCAACAGGAACACGATCGTCATCAGGAGCTTGGAGACGATCAGGGTACTGGTGGCCTCGATCCAGCCACGCCGCCACCGCTTGGCGACCTCCCAGCCGCCGCCGGCCCCGGCGAACACGGCCAGTGTGACGAGCACGAGGATGCCGACCTTGCGGGCCACCATGACTGCCCAGTAGAGGAAGGCGCCTACAGCGCAGCCGAGTGCCATGAGAGAGGGGATGGCCCAGCCTAGGCCGTACATCGGCCCCAGTTCGTTGACCTTGATGACGCGGCGCACCGCATCGTCCACCGAACTGTTGGCAGCCTTGAACAGCCCCGCACTGAGCGCGTCGACCACGGTGATTGCGACGGTGGTGCAGGCGATGGCAGCGAAGGCGAACAGGACTCCGGCCATGGTGCCGTAAACCGCCTGGGCGAGGGCTCGCTCGTCCCGTCGCCAGGCGGCGCGGGTGAGTTGCAGACAGAACGTCCCCACGGTCAGGATCAGGCCGATGGGCAGGATCAGTTCGTAGTTGCTACGGAACCACTCGGCGTTCAGATCGATGCCCGTCGTCTGATCGACGGCCTTCGACGCCAGATCAGCTGCTGCCTGGGCCATTTCACCCATCGACTTGGCGATCCAGGCACCGATTCCGTCCGTGACTGCCTCGCCGGTCGCGCCGACAACACCGTCCACGGTGGCGCACACCGTGTTCATCAGAGGAAGGTCGCAAGCCCCCATCAGGTCACCTCCTTTCGAGAGTCGTGGGGGTGGGTCACGGCGCGACGCTCGGCAGGACCCCGACCAGGGCACAGCTCTGGTGCGGCCGGCACTGGACGGCGAGCGTTGTCGAGCGGGACTCGGCCCCGGCGCCTGAGCCCTTCCAAGCGATGGACTGCTTGCCGGTGACCGTGACGGCGTAGACGTACGCCTCCGTGATCGCGCCGGGATCCTGGGCCAGGGCCGTCTTGAACGCCTGCGGGAAGTGGCCCTCGCCGACCGTGGCCCTCGCGTGCTGCTGGTTGTCGTGCATCCGTGACCACAGCACCGGGCTGGGTACCTGGTCCGTGACCGACGTCCAGTCCGCGTACTTCTTCTCGCTGGTCATCCACTGTTTGAGGCCGGCCAGATGCTCGGCCTGGGAGGAGGAACGTGTGTCGTACGTCCACAGGACCTTGGTGGCCGCCTTGCCGAAAACGATCGGATCGCTGGAATTCGGCGGTGCGGCGACCGCCGAATCTGCGTGCGGAGCGACGGGCGCGGAGGCCGACGCCGAGGAGGATGGCGGAGCCTGGGTAGCCTTGGCCGAAGCGGGGCTCTCCGGACGTGTGACGTACGCGAGGAGCCCGGCGACCGCCAGAAGCACAGCGAGGACGACACCGCCGATCGCAGCGCGGCGCAGAACCGAGGCCGGAGCCTGGGGCGTTCGCTCGCCAGAGGAGAGGGTTGGCTTCTTCGGCATCAGTGGACCTGCGTCCCCATCGCCGAGAAGAACGCCACGATGCCGTTGGCCGCGCCGAGCAGCAGCGCGCAGCCGGCCGCGACGACAGTGCCCTTCTTGCCGTTGGCCTCCGCCTGGTGGCCGCCGCTGTGGTGGCCCCAGGCCCAGACGATCGCCGAGATCGCGAGCGCACCCACCACGGCGATGATGCCGAACAGGTTGATGCTGCCAATGACCTTCTTCAGGACATCGAGTCCAGGCAGCCCGCCCTCCCTCGGGCTGACGCCCGGGTTGTACGCCAGGATTTGGGCATGCTGCATGAGCTTCACTGGTACTCCAGTACGGTCTTGGGCGCGCGAGAGCCCGGAGAGGGTGGAGCGAGAGGAGAGGGGAGAGGTGGCCGGTCAGACGATCCGGCGGGCGGCCAGCACGTCCGGTCGCCAATCGGCAAGGGGCGAGATCTTGACCACGTCGCCGGTGCGCGGAGCCTGAAGGATCAGGCCCTCACCTATGAACATCCCGACGTGTTCCGGGACTTCGGCGGTGCCGTGAGTGAAGAGGAGATCGCCCGGCCTGAGGGCATCCAGGCTATGCGCCTTGCCCTCCTTGACCTGCGTGTAAGTGGTTCGGGAGATCGAGACCCCACCGGCTTTGTATGACGCCTGCATCAGGGAAGAGCAATCGCAGCGGCCCATCGGATCCTGACCGTGCGGATCCGAACACTCGCCACCCCACTGATACGGAGTGCCGAGCTGGCCGAGCCCCCAACGGATAGCCGTGCGCACAGACTTCGGAGCGTCGGTCGGGATCTTGTAGCCCTTGGGGACGGAGCCGGCGGGGATCGGACCGAGCGCGGACCCGTCCTCGCCCGTGCCGCACCCGGAGGGCAGAGAATCCGTCTCCCCGTCGTGGGTGTCCTTGGAGCCACTCTTGGCGGACGTCGACTCCCTGGACAGCGACTTGGCGATGGCCTTCTGCAGAGCTGTGGCCAAGGGAGTCCACTTGGCGTATGCGTCGGGTGATCCGCTCTGCTGGACCGCCTGCGCGGCCTGTGTGACGGTCATGGACTGCCAGCCCGAGATGCTGAGCAATTCATCGTAGAACTTCGTCGATGCCTGCACCGGATCACGGACCTGAGCGGACGTCCCCCAGCCCTGACTGGGACGCTGTTGAAAGAGGCCGAGTGAATCCCGGTCGCCGTAGTCCAAGTTCCGCAGACCCGACTCCTGCAGTGCCGTGGCCAGGGCAACGATCTGCCCCCGCGCCGGCACCTTCATGGCAACACCCATGGCCTGGATCGTCTTGGCATTCCGGATCTGCTCCGTGGGATCGTCCAGGCTCACAACCGAAGCGAGCCGTTTGCCGCCGCCCTTGAGGATCGACCCCACCTGTTTGGCCACCACCGAGGAATCGAAAGCCTCTGTATCACCATCAGAGCAGGCGGCCTGAGCGTCAGCGGCACCAGCTGCGGCGACAGCGATCGGCGCAATCAACAGCAGCGGACCGAGCAACACCACCCCCACTATGCCTGCGGCCGTCTTCAATGTCGCGGGCCATACGTCGAGTGGTGGACCGGAGCACAGGGTCCCGGTGAAGGGCGTGCCAGTGCCTGCTGCATCAGCAACTCCTTACGCGTAGGCGGCACGACACTGGCGTTCTCGTCGGAAGGGTCACCAACGTCGCGCGGGCAGGAATTAAGGGACTCGTGGAAATAGGGGGCCCAGGGGTCGGCAGCAGATAACTCCCTTCCCCTGAACGCCCTTCGCGGAGAGCGGCAGCAAGCCGCCTTCGTAATCTCAGACTCCACACGGAGAATCGCTCCTGCCCAATTCGCAGCACGTTCGGTGAGTGCCAGGGTGTCGTCGCCTGGATGCGGCAACGCGTATTGGCACAGCTCAACTGGTGCGTAGCCGGGCCCCGTCCGTTGAACATGGCTGGACTGTAGGGACGTATTCCGGCCGCACCAAACGAACCCGAACCTGATCGTCCCGCGCAGTCGTCGGGCGAGTTCAGGTCAATAGGTGCGGCCGTGAAAGGTGGCTAATCTCCAGCCACATGCTCGCCAGGGAAGGCTTCCTTCGCGGCCTCCAGGCGTGGCCCATTCACACGCACGGAGACCCCGCGGAAAGAGAGAACCGCGCAATGCCGTACACCCGGCACCGAGGCGACGCGCTGAGCGCCTCGCCACCATCCCCGACAACAGCGTCGATGCCCTCATCACCGATCCGCCCTACAACAGCGGCGGCTGAACCGGCAGCGACCGCACCGGCAGCAGTTCCCGCGCGAAGTGCACCAGGGAGCAGCCAGTGCTGCACGTGGAGGGGTACGTCCGTGCGGACGGCACGCGGGTCCGACCGCACTCGCGATGGGCGGCCGGCGCAAGGGGGGAGATGAGTGTCCTGGCTGTCATCGCCCTGGTGTTCGTCGGTTTCTCCAGCACTTCAGACAGCGGCCGCGCGGACGGCTCCGAAAAGAAGGTGCCCCGGCCCCGGTCAACCGCCGTGTATCCGGTGAAGTTCCCGGAATGGGACAGGCCACGGCCCCGGCCGATGCCAACCGTCTCCTATCCGATCCGGTGGGACCGGAGCCACTGAGCGACATGTGGAGGCATCCCGCGGGTAACTGCAGCCGGATTCGCGCGTTGGAACTACATGACCACGACGACCCAGCCCGCTCCGGTCATCGGACGCGAGGAAACGGTTCCTTCTTCGTCTGGTGAGCCGATCTTCGCGCAGCTGGCCACCCGCTGGAAGACGGAGGGGCGTGTCGTCCCGGGTCAAGTGGACCGGGAGTGGGCCAGGCTGACTGGCAGGTGTCCGTGGCCCACCCGATAGGTCAGCGGGTGCGGGTCCATCCCCCCAACCCCGCACCCGCTGTACCGGCCGGCAGCCTCGCCGATCTGCCCCGGTCACCGAGGCTGCTGGACCGGCGGGTCAGGTGGGGCCCCTCCCGGTCCCGGTGCAGGGTCTCGCAGGTCGCCGCGGCGGCGGCAACTTCCGGGGGCTGGTCCCGCTGGCGGGGAGGTGTTCAGGCGGTGTTCGTGGTGAACAGGCGTTGGGCGGCGGTGGTGGCTCCGGTCAGGCTGAGGGGGATGTCGAGGCTCTGGCACATGCGGTGGGCGCGGACGGCGACGCTGAGTGTGGCGGGTGTCGGTTCCCCGGCAGGGACCTGGACGGTGACGTGGCGGGGCCGGTGGGTGTGGACGAGGGTTTCGATCTCTGCGGCGGCTGCGGCCCGGGTGTGGGCGTCGAGGCTGTGGTGCAGGGTCATGTGCAGGGTGTCGCCGTCGACGCGGTGACTGATCAACATGAGGGCCTCCGCTTGCCGTGTCTTTGAGCCGTCCTTCGTCCCGGGAGTCCGGCGCGAGGCTGTTTGGTGTTCCAGGGTGACAGCTGGGCGGCGTTAGAGCAGTTCACGGCCGCTGTCGGCGGGTCGCATCGCACTCCCGGACCGCGCGGGGCCGCTGATCCGGAGACCGAGGGGCGGCTGTTCGGGGCGTGCGGTGAGGTGGCGTCCGCGCGGTGCGGGCGTGGCCCCCACCGCGCCCGCACCGCTCCCCCAAGGAGCTGCGAGGCGCCCGTCGGCGCCGCGCTCCGGGCTGCCCGTTGCCGGCACCGAGGTTGGGACCCCGCCGCTCGGGCAGCCCCACCAGTCCACCATCTCGGCCCGTTGGCACGAACACCGCCCCAGTGCAAAGCCCTGGCCATGCCCGTGAAGGGGGAGGCGGGCCAGGGCTGGCGGTCACGCGGTCCGGGAAAGGGAAACCGGGCCGTTGTCGCGCACCATCTCAACGATTGCTTTGCCCGCAGGGACACGCTCCGCGTCCACGCGGCGCGCCTTCGCCTGGCTGCTGGGAGGATGCTTGTCATGGAGCCGCTGCCGACGCCCTGCCCCGCCGACCGGATCCCGGACGCGACCGGCATGGACGCGTTCGAGGCCGCGTGCAAGGCGGCCAAGGAGCAGCGCGTCGTGTTCATCGCGGTGGAGGGCCAGGGCCTGCTGTGGACGGTCAAGGCCGACGCGCTCACCGCCCCGCAGCACACCATCACCCCCACCGTCCAGGACGCCGTGCGCGAGGCCGTCGCCCGCCTGATCCGCGCCCGGGAGATCCGCCCCGACTCCTCGGCCGGCCCCGTCGACTTCGTCCTGCACGACGTGGACAGTGAAGGACGGGCCCGTGAACTGGCCGCCGCCCTCTACGGCGACCTCGAACCCCTGTCCCGCGCCGTGCCCCCCACCACCTGACCACCGCACCGCGCCTGGCCGGCGAGAGGTCAATCGCAGCGCCACCTCCCGCGCCGCAGTCACCTCTCACTGGCACACGCCCCGGACAGGCCGCGGGCGAACCAGGCTGTTTCCCTGACAGGCCGCCGCAAGCTGCGCGATGATCGCCCTTCCAGCCGGGAGGAGACGGGCATGGACAAGGGCAAGCGGATCACCGGTGCGGCACGCGACCAGGTCGCCGCCGATCTGAAGGCCGCATATGAAGGCGGCGCCTCGATCCGGAGCATCGCCGAGAGCACCAATCGCTCGTACGGGTTCGTCCACCGCATCCTTACTGAGGCGGGCGTCACCCTGCGCGGGCGCGGCGGAGCCATGCGCAGCAAGCCCAGTTCATGATGCTCTACCGTGACCGGGCATCACAGACGGAACAGACGGGTCACTGCCCGCAGTGTGGGCACCGGTCGCTGCGGCGGGCCCGGGTCTGAACGACCAGGCCCCGTTCCCTGAGCCGTCGCAGGTGATACGCGACGCTGGATGCGCTGGTCAGTCCCACGTCCGCACCCAGCTCGCGCACGGACGGCGCCTCGCCGTGCTCGGTGATCCACTCCCGCGCGCACGCGACGATGCGGCGCTGCCGGCGAGCCGCCGGGTAGACAAGAGCGGAATATTCCGCGGAAATCCGAGCGGCCCGAACCTGCTCGACCATGGTTGCTGACATCACCTGACGCCAGCACCCGCGTGGGGACGTCTGCCGACGCCCACAGTCTCGTACCCGATCCCGTGGAACCGGAGCCACTGAAGGCACCCCGCAACGTGAGCAGGGCCCGGCACGCAAGCCGTCATGCGAGGGCTTTCCCAACTGCGTAGATAACGGTGGGTGACTGATCAACGTGCCGAGCGTGACGGGTCCTGTTTCGCTGATGTGGCCCGCTCTTCCCCCGTCACCCAAGGAGTGATCATGAGCGCTGCAGGCGAGTCCGGTCGTCGTGATGCCCAGCAGATGCGTGCTCGGGCCGCGGACCTGGAACAGGCCGCGGAACGTGCCACTGACCCGCAGGAGCGTCAGCAACTGAAGGACAAGGCCCGCGAGCTCAAGGAGCAGAGCGAGCATGCAGGCGGTACGGGCAAGCGGGACATCGACCCGATGTAGTTCCGGCAGTTCCGAACACAGACACCGGCCGGTGTCTTTCCGCTCAAGCGCCTCCGCCGCCAACGACACCGGCAAAGGCAGTACCGCCCAGCCGTCCCGGCTCCGGTTCAGGGGCAACCGGATGACCCGGCGCCGCCCGTGCCGTGGCTCCTTTACCTGTCGATCACGGCGGCGTACGAAGAACACGTGGCCCGGCCCGGTTCGGCGAAAGCCGGGCCGGGCCCTCCGCCGTTGGAGACGCAACCTCCACCCAAACGAAACCGCCCACGAATCGCCGTCGGCGGCCCGGAAGGCGGCGTACCGGACCTCGGCAGCCCGGTAAGGGGCGGCTACTCACCCGTTCGAGTGACCTTGAGGTCCTGGTATCCGAGTAGCCTCGTGAAGTGACCGAGTTACCGGGACCGGGGGAAACCGTCGGAGCGCTGATCGAGCGGGTCGTGTCGGCCGTCCGTGAGGGAGACGACACCGCCTTGCCCGCCTTGCTTGGCCGCTTCGCGCGCGAGGCCGACGTGCGTGCAGCCTTCGCACTGCGGCAAAGGCTGCTACGGGACCTGCTGGACGAACCGCAACCGGGATATCAAAGCCCTCGGCCAAGCACCCGATGACCTCGGCTTCGACCAATGCCCCAGTCCTCACTAACGCCACGTCCGGGTGGCGTTCCCAGACGCGCTCGACGCGTTCGCCGATCACATGGACGGCTACCGCGCCGAGGTCGCTTAATTAGCGGGGCGGGGGTGGGATTTCCTGCAGCCCGGCTCGAAAGGTCCGCTAGCGAAAAGGCAGGCTGGTCAGTCGGCGGATTCGCTGGACAGGCTCCGGCGGAGGCGCATCAGAACAGTGCGTCCTGATCTGGGCTCTCTGGGTTCTGCAGCGGTGAAACTTCTTCGCCTCGCCACTTGCCCTCAAGATGCTTGCGCCAACCTTTAGGCGGCGGCCACGGCACTCCCCATTCGGCGGGCTGCTTCCTCGTCCAGCGGCCATCGGGGGTCTGCGCGGCGGTGACTTCATCAGGCGAGGGCAGGTGGACATGACGGATGGCTGCCCAGTTGATCCGCCCTCCTACGCGTGGCGTCGGCCCGTACGAGGCGCAAGAGTGATTGGGGCAGGCGCACCACCCTGCCTGACATCAGTGCCCACAGTACGCGCATCGCCCGCTGCGGCGGCCGCGGGTATCCACCTCAATGCCCTGCTCGCGCAGCTTCCGCAGCTGAGACCCCGACCGCCGCGGCGAGGTCGCGCAAGCAGGGAACCTCTCCGTACCGGGTGAACGGCGATCACGTCCAGGCCCACCCCCGAGCCCAGCGGCCCTGCCAACACCCCCGGTGGCAGGGCCGCTTCACCTCCCGGTGCCTCACCCCTCCGGATGCTCCCGGAACCACGCCACCATCCGCTGCAACGGCAGTGACACCGCCAGCGAATTGCCCTTCGCCCCCAAGTTGTCCCGCCCAAAGTGATCGGCCTGGCGCTCCGCCTCCGCCACATCGCCGATCGGCTCTGCGTACGTCTGCCGGTCCTTCGCTTCCATCGCCTTACGGACCTTCACCGCGGCCGCCAGCTTCCGCGTCATGAACTGCTGGCAGTCATCCGCGTCAGTGCAGCCCGACGCGGTCTCCTGCTCGTACGCCGCCAGAGCATCGCGGGGCGCCACCGGTTTCGCCTCGGACGCCGACGCGGATGGCTTCCTGCCTCCGCCCGAGTCGTCTCCGCTACAGCCGGCCGCACCCCCAACCACGATCACTGCCACCACGATCGACCCCACCACTCGCATACGCCCCATGCGGGGCATGGTCCACCTGAACACCGGCCCGGGGAACCCGAACCGCAACGTCGGGGATCACCAGGACAGGCGCGGGGCCTCACAACAACACATGCGGGAGCCCCGACCGCCAGGCCAGCATCGCGCGCCTCCAGGGCGGGGCTCAAGGCCCCTCTCCTTGTTCTCGCCGCCCGTGTAGAGCCCTCCGGTGCCGTACCGGCTGGTCAATCGTCATGTTCTGAGTCATGCGCGCTCCGCGGCCGCGCTATCTGACCCGCGTCACCGTCACCCGTCTCCGCTAGGACCTCCACCACGACGCCCTGGCAGGTCGTCACATAACGGGCATGCAAGTGCCACGGCAGAGCTGGAGAACCGTCGGCCTACAGCCCGAATCGCCTCCACCGTTTCGCGCCTTCGGCGTCTCCGTCCCGCTCGTGTGCCCGCGCCAGTCGTATCAGGGCTTCCCTGCCTCCGATGTCGGTGGCCCGTTGGGCGAGTCGTTCTGCACCGTGGAGATCTCCAGCCTCCTCGCGCCGCCGCGCCAGCCGCACCAGGCCGTTGACGTTTCCCGCATCGGCGGCCCGTTGGGCGAGTCGTTCTGCACCAACGAGATCCCCAGCCTCCCCACGCCGCCACGCCAGCTCCACCAGGGGGCCCGTGTCCCCGGCATCGGCCGCCCGCTGGGCGAGGGTTTCTGCGCCGCAGAGGTCCCCAGCCCGCTGGCGCAGTTGCGCCAGCTGCGCCAGGGCGCCCGTGTCTCCGGCGTCGACTAGCCGCTGGAGCAGCTGTTCTGCACCGTCTGGATCCCCTGTCCGCCCGCGCCGCCAGGCCAGCTCCGCCAGGGCGCCGATGCCCCCGGCGTCGGCGGCCCGCTGGTACAAGTCTGCCGCGACGCGGAATCGGCCCCGGTGATCGGCCGCTTCTGCCAGGGCTTCCAGGTCTGCTGTGCTGGCTGCGTGGACCCGTGCTGCAGTCCAGAAGGAGTCCGGTGGGAAGACATGGGAGCGGATGGTGCGTGCGTGGTGGTCTAGGTAGTCGCTCAGGCGGTAGATGTCTGGGAGGGCACCCATACCCTCCGGGTTGGCGACAGGTTCCAAGGCTGCGGCCACGCCCATGACCTTTTCACGCGCATAGTCGAGAGCTTCGGCGAACCAGGTGTCAGGGTCCGCGGCGGCACGTTGTTGTTCGGTCAGGTAGCCAGGGGCGGCAGCCTTGAGGAGTGCGGCTGGCAGCGGTGAGGTGTGGCCGAGACGGCGGGCGTCCATGGCCGTGGTGATGACAGCGTGCCCGTAGGGGCTGTGGCTGGTTGCCTGGTGATAGTGGTCGACCAATTGCGGGCCTGCCGCGAGGGTCTGAGTGATCCTCCCGCCGGCGCTCGTGCTCATGGCCGTGGCCAGCGATCGGTCGCGGTGGACGAGCGAGCTTTGCAGGGCCGTGGCGGTGAAAGACACCGGAACGTCGACTGGTTTGACCTGATTGAGCAGGGCTCGGGCGATCGGGTACACGTCCTTGCCAGGCTTTGGGGTGGCTGTCAGGGTGCGGTGGTACTCGGGCCACAGCGTGCCTAGGATCACGACCGGTCCTGGGCGCTCCAGTCGGCTGTGCAATGCGGCGGCGGCATCCTCTGCGTCGGTCCCGATGAGGAAGTTCTGGGCTTCGTTGAGCCACAGGACGGTGTGAGGGGCGAGGGCGTCGGCATCGAGCAGGGAGAGGAGCCTCCTGGCGTTCTTCGGGAATACCAGTTGCCAGTCCTTCAGGCAGGCGCGGATGGCTTCGAAGGCGGCCCGGGTCTTGCCTGTGCAGGACTCTCCGCGTACGAGTACCAGCGTCGTCTGATCAGCGGAGGCTGCCTTGACCAGCTGCTCGCGCAGTTGCTGGTCGTGGTCGCGTTCGATGTAATCCGGGAGTACGAAGGTGCCGTCGTCAGCCGGTCGAGGCGTGCCATGGATGGCGGGGTGGACGCCGAGCTGCTGCGCCGTCCACGACGCGACAGGCCGCGGACGATCGATCCGGGCAACATCCTGCTGCTCGGAAATATGCTGGTGGATCTGCCCGATACTGTAGGCCGCGACCCCACTGCGTGTTGCCTGGACAGATACGAAGCGAGCTGGGCTTGAAGCTGGAGTGGTGGTGCCGGGCCCGCTCAGCCCTGGGGCAGTCCCGGCTGCGGAGGGTTTCCCAAAGTCACGCTGCCCATGTTCCAGGCGGCTGCGGACGCGTGGTCGGCATGGATGCCTACGTTCCCGCCGACGGCTTGCCCGCTCTGGCTGGCTGACACCCCGCCTTGGGGAATGCGCTGGCTAAGCAGGGCGCTCAGTTGCTCAGCGGCCTGGTCCCGCTCGGTGTCGTCGAGGCTTTCCAGAACGGTCTCGATACGGACCTGCCACGCCGCCTCCTGACGGATGCGCACCCGCTCCAGCTCGGCCGGGCCGGCCGTGTCCAGCTCGCCTGCGGTCTGATCGAGGCGCTCCAGTTCGGCGTTCTCGCGCTGCAGGTTTCCTCGGCCGAGCCAACGGCCCAGTTGCTGGCGGAGCCCTGCCCATGCGTCAGTGGTTGCGGCCTGCACCACCGTAGTGCCTCCCGCCGCGGCCAATGCGGTCAATGCTTCTGACAGCATCCTTGCCCTCTTCTCTGATAGGCCAGATCCACCCTGGGGCAAGCGCCATACCTGGCGCCTTCCCCCATTCACTCCATCAGACACGTACCTCCGTTGTCCCTGGTTCCGTTGTGAGATCGCCAGCAGCCGCTCCATCCCTTCTCTTGCGTGGGTATCCCCGGCTTCAGCCGGGGCGGGTAACGAATCTGCGGGCTGCTCTGACCGGTCATGTGTGCATGGGCGTTCCGTCTGCAGTGGGGTTGTCAGCTCGCAACAAGCCACGCTCCGGCGGTTGGACAAGGCGTTCGCGGCGTTCGCCGGTGTCGACGTGACCCTCGGGCGTGCCGCTGCCGGCGGCGATCGTCGCCCTCTCGCCGTGATCAGCGGCGGTTCGACCGAGTGGCGGACAGCATTGGATCGGCCCGGCCGGATGCCCTTCTTCGCTGGGACGCCCGCGACCTGGGCCGTGACGGTCTGCTGCGCTACGGCGCGGTCGGGCCGTGCCACGGCGAAGGCGCAGACGTGACGGGGGCGCGGCTCGCGAGGTGTTCGTCCAGTGCTTCGCGCCGCCGCCCCGGATGCTCGTGTTCGGTGCCGTCGACTTCGCGGCGGCGCTGGCCCGGACAGGCGCGTTTCTCGGCTATCGGGTCACGGTGTGCGACGCGCGCCCCGTGTTCGCCACCGAGTGCTGGCTGCCGGGCGCGGACGAGGTCGTAGTGGAGTGGCCGCATCGGTACTCAAGGCTGAGGCGGAGGCCGGTCGGATCGACGGGTACACCGTGATCTGCCTTCTGACCCACGACCACAAGTTCGACGCTTTACTGCAGGAGGTCGCGCTGCGGCGAGCAATGCTCAAGACCTGTGGATCGACCTCGGGTTGAATGCGAAGGGCGTACCTTCCCGAGTGATCGATTGATGGTCATCGAGTAGGCCGGTGCTGCGAACACCGGTCGGGAAGGCACGCCCGCGCTCAGCGTAGTCAATGCTGGCGGCACCACCACCGACGGTTCCTCGCTCATCGACGACATCGTCCGTGAGGGTGCGAGGCGGAAGCTGGCCGCCGCACTGGAAGCCGAAGTCAACACATATATAGCCGAGTTGGCCGAGCAACGGGACGAGGCGGTCCGTCGTCTGGTGGTCCGCAACGGCTATCACCAGCCCCGTGCGGTGACCACCGCGGCGGGGACGTCGTAGGCCTTGTCTGCGTGCAGGCGCTTGGGCTTGAAGTGGCGGCCGCCGATAGGGGTCGTGTCTCCTTACGTTGTTCCTGGGGTTGCTTCCGGTCACTCGCAGGATCGGAAGGCCCAGGGATGCTGGGTGTGGCTGCGTGTCTCCAGCCCAGTGGTGGCTTCAAACGATTGGCCGCCCGGCATCCCGCGACGCCCCGACCACTCATTGGGATGCGCGGCAAAGATCGCTTGGTAAGGACACGCTGGCGAGGTCGTCTGCTGCGACAGATAGAGGAACGACTTCGGAGGCGGCCGTGCCCCAACTGTGGGCTGTTATGGATGCAGGCAAGGCCGAGCACCACTGCGTGGTGCTCGGTGCCGACGGCACGCGGAAGCTGACGCAGCGTGGGGTCAACGACGAGAATGCATTGCTCAAACTGATCAGCGATGTACTGGAGTTGAGCGACGGTGAGCCGGTCACGTGGGCGATCGACCTCAACGCTGGCGGGGCTGCCCTGATGATCGCGCTGCTGACCGACAACGGGCAACAGGTCCTTTACATCCCCGGCCGCACCGTCCATGACGGATGCGAGGCTGTCGTGGACGTTGGCCGCGGAGACGCCGACGAGGAGGGGCAGTCCGTTCGCGTCCGACAGGACGTGCATCTTGGAACCTGGCTTAACCTGCGGTGGGCCGTCGACTTCGATATCCCGAAGCACGGCGGCAGCGCCCGCCAGGCGCATCCACTTACCAGGACGTAGATGATCGCGGCGAACAGCGTCTCATCAGGTGTGTCCTGCGTCCCGCCACCCTGCGCCCGCACCTTCGACGGCGGGATCAGCGGCTTAGCGATCTCCCACAGCCCGTCCGGAACAATCCAACTCGGTGTCTGTGCTCTTGTTACCCACAGGTCGGCCGGAGCACTCGACGTGGCTCCCCCCTCGGCCTCCGCCTTCGAACTGGCACTGTGAAAGGCGGATTTGGACTTCGTCTCCAGCGAGTCCCAACCGTACGAGACCCAGAGTCACGGACCAGGCGGTTGCCCCCAGCACAGCCAGGAACACAGCTGCGGACGAGCAGGGAACGACGCTTCCAGAAGGCGCCCTTGGATTCCTCGTTGTGGTTGGCTATGTGCTCCGTCAGCGTCGTCCAGAGGTCCGCGGCACCGTGTGCCGGGCCCACCAGCACGCCGCTGGGGCCAGAAAGCCGGCAGCCGCCTGTCGCTGCCGCGCCGCATTCGACGGCGATGGCGGAGCTGGCCCGCCGGGATCGGAATGACGGTGCGTGGCTCCGTTCACTTCAAACCGCAGCGGGTGCCCGCCCATTCGATGGCCAATCGGTGCTCTGCGGCAGCGGAGACCTTCACACGGCGGCGTGAGGCCGTGTGGTCAGGGGCGTGGCTCGTCGAGGTACTGGTCGGCCCAGGCGCTGATGATGTGCGCGGCCCGCTGCGCCTGTCCGCGCGCGGTCAGCAGGTGGTCCGCGCCTTCGAGGGAGATGAAGCTGCGGGGGTGGCGGGCCTCTTGGAAGATTTCCGCGGCGTTGTCGATGTCGACGGTGGAATCGGTGGGGGAGTGCGCGATGAGGAGCGGGAGGTTCAGCTCGCCGATCCGGTCGCGCAGGTGGGCCTTGCGGACGTCCTCGACGAAGGCGCGCTTGAGGACGAGGGTGCGCCCGCCGACGAACCACTGGTGAGAGCCGTCGCTGAGCACGCGGTCCAGGACCGAGTCATACTGCCGCTCGACGTGGCTCGGGTCGACGGGCGCGGCGATGGTGGCCAGCGCGCGCAGACCGGGGATCTCGCCGGCGGCGGCGATGGCGGCGGCGCCGCCCCAGGAGTGCCCCACCAGCAGGTCCACAGGGGTACCGCGCTCGGCCATGAAAGCCGCGGCGCGGATCGTGTCCTGTGTTTTGACGGTGAAGGACCCGTCTCCCCAGTCGCCGTCGGAGTCGCCGATGCCGAGGTTGTCGAAGCGCAGCATGCCGATGCCCTCGCGGGCCAGCTGCTTGCTGACGCGGGAGGCGGCCGGCGAGTCCTTGCCGAGGGTGAAGCCGTGCGCGAAGAGCCCCCAGCCGCGGACTTCGCCCTCCGGCAGGTCGATCACTCCGGCCAGTTCGGGGCCGACGACGCTTGGGAATCTCACTTTTTCTTTCATCTGTGGTGCTCACCTAGGCAGGAACTGATCGAGGGACAGAGGCGAGAGTGGCACCGGCCGGTGCCACCGAGAGCCGGTGAGCAGCATGCCACGCGCTGCTCGCCACTTTCGACAGGCCAGACGCCAACCGGGCAGGGGAGGGAACCCGGAGCGTCTGCGACTGGGTCTCTCGGGCCCGGTGGACGCCCCGGGCGATCGACCGCGTCGCCCGTGGGGGCGGGGATCGGGTCGATACCGGGCTGGACGGCCGGGGTCGGGTTCGGAATCCGGTTGACCGTGAACTGAGAGTCGTCCGAGGTCGGGTTCGATCACCTGCGCCACCGACCCCGGTCGCTCCGCGCCCTTTCCAACGGCACCTTCGAGTGCCGCGGCGGCCACCAACTCACCACGCAAGACCGCGACTTGGACGGCGACCACGTGTGGGCCGTGGACGCACATGGCACCTCGGGTACGTCGTCGACCCAGCACGCGCCGTCGAAGCCCTCCGCGACACTCGACGACCTCGGCTGCTCCGCCAACCAATGGCCCACCCCTGACTACGCCGTCCGAGTGGCGTTCCGAGACGCACTCGACGCATTCGCCGACTACGTGGACACCTACCGCGCCGGGGTCGCCTAGTACTCCAGCCGTAGATCGTGATCTTGCCGGCCCGGTACCAGCTCTCGGGCCGAACTGATCCTCGTCTTGATTGGTCCGGTCTGATGCGCTTGCTGTCTCAGCTGGACTGGTCAGTGGAGGGGCTGATGGTGCTGTCTGTGCCGTAGAAGCGGCCCTGGTCGCACAGAGCGTCGATCTCGGCGTTGTCTTCCTCGGTCAGTTGCGCATCCAGCGCGACGCTGATGACGCGTCGGGCGCGGGCCAATCGCCGAGCGACGTCCCAGTCGGCGATGAACTTGCCGACGGTGTACTCGTCGGCGGTTCCGGATGCCTGGCGGGATCCGAGTCGGTCGAGGGAGACCACGAACTCGTTCAGGTCCTGCAGGACTCCGACGACCTCGTTGAGGGGCATGCGGATCTCTCGGGAGGACATGTCCATCGGCCGATTCAACTCCAGAGCTGGTACTCAGGCCCAGAGCCTGATCTTGCTGGTCAAGGCTGGTCCGGGAACGCGTGCGGCCACCGGTGATCATCGGTTTGTGAAGACAGACGATCAGACAGTGGCCGCAGGTCACAGCATAGATCCTGCCCGCTGGCAGGACATGTTCGAGGTGTTGATGAGCCGCATCGCGGGGCGGTTCGCCCGGGTGGAACCACGGCGCCGGGCGAGGGCGCTGGTGCTCGGGTTGCTGTCGGACCTGCCACGCAAGAATTGCTGGACGCTCGCCGAGCACGCGGGGGACGCATCCCCGGACGGCCTGCAGCATCTGTTGTCGAGGGCCAGGTGGGACGCCGAAGCGGTCCGCGACGACATACGCGGCTTCGTCGTGGAGCAGTTGCACGACGACGACGCGGTGTTGGTCGTCGATGAGACCGGCGACCTGAAGAAGGGCACCGCCACGGTGGGGGTGCAGCGCCAGTACACCGGCACGGCCGGACGCATCGAGAACAGCCAGGTCGCCGTCTACCTCGCCTACTCCACCCCTCGTGGGCACGCGGCGATCGACCGGGAACTCTACATCCCGCGCTCCTGGGCCGAGGATGCGGCCCGCTGCAAACAAGCCGGGATCCCCGACACCGTTGGCTTCGCCACGAAACCCGCGCTCGCCGCCCGCATGATCGGTCGTGCGCTGGATGCCGGTGTCCCCGCGTCCTGGGTGGCCGGTGACGAGGTCTACGGAAGCAACCCGCACCTTCGGACCGTGTTGGAGGGGCGCGAGGTCGGCTATGTCCTCGCCGTCGCCTGCGACCATCAGATCACCACCCCCGCGGGCAAGTTCCGCGCCGACGCCCTGGTCAAGAAGACGCCGAAACGGGCTTGGCAAAAGCTTTCCGCCGGCGCCGGAGCCAAGGGGCCCCGCTTCTACGACTGGGCCCTGGCCGACATCGCCGACGACCGGCCCGGCCGCCGCCACCTGCTCGTCCGCCGCAACCGGCGCACCGGTGAACTCGCCTTCTTCCGCTGCTACTCGGCGGCCCGGGTGCCACTGTCCACCCTCGTGAAAGTGGCCGGGCGCAGGTGGACGGTCGAGGAGACCTTCCAGTCCAGCAAGGGTCTGGCCGGACTGGACGAACACCAGGTCAGACGGTGGACGTCCTGGCACCGTTGGGTCACGCTCGCGATGCTCGCCCACGCCTTCCTCGCCACGGCCACCGCCAACGAACGGGCTCAAGAGCAGGCTCCAAACGGCCTGATCCCGCTGACCTGCAACGAGATCCAGCACCTGTTCACCACGCTCGTCGCCCCGACCGTCCACACGGTCACGCACAGGCTCCGCTGGTCCGAGTGGCGACGACGCCATCAAGCCCGGGCCCGCGCCTGCCACTACCGACAGCGGGCCGCCCAATAACCACAAAGATCACGATCTACAGCTGGAGTACTAGCGTGGTGGGGTGGGGGAGGGATTCCCCCGGTCCCACCCCCGCCCTCGGGAAAAGGGCCCGGCATGCATTTCGTGTGCTGGGCCCTTTTCTTTTTCTGTATATGGCTGGTGTTGAGAATTCGGTATAGGGCCCGCGAGGCGTTCGATCGAGTTCGCACCGCGGTCCCGCCGCTCGACGGCACCCGCCGGGGACTCGGCGAGGTCGTCACCGCCTTGCTCGAAAATCCCGACGCCGAGCTGCTCACGATCCGGGCGGACGTCACCATGCGCTCAAGGTCACGGCAGGAGATCGCCGAGATCCTGCGCGAGCACGGCCAGAGCCTCGCCGAGGCGCTACTTCCCTCCGTCACGGCCGCGGTCCGCGCGGCCGGCCGCGAATTCGTCAGCGATCCCGCCGCGGCGGCGCTACAAGTTCTGCGAAGCCCAGTGCATCTATGTCTGCCACGGCGCGCCAGTCAGGTGAACTGTCTGGCGCGTCGGGCGCCTCTCCCGGGGCTGGTCGTCCCCATGGCGTCAGATCCCAAGGAGTTCTGGCTGTTGTAAAAGGGGAATTGCAGGCTATCGGGTACCGCAGTGCCCCAGGGATTCAAATGGGTCACGGCGTGGCTGCAATTAGAAGGGGGTGTCGTCCCAGCAGGTCATGGCGACCCAGCCCCACTGTCCACCGAAGGTCTTGACCTTGATCCAGCCGTTTGCGCGGTTGTATCCGCATCCTTTGTAGGGGTCACCTACGATGGCGCTGTTCGGGGAGCAGACACGGTTCTGGTCGTTTGGCACTGCCTCCAGGATTCGGGCGTTGTTCTTCGCGAATTCCCTGATCTGACCCCAGGTGCTGATGGGTGTCACCATCCCCGTTGCGCAGCTGTCAGTGAATGACGCGGACTTGGCGGAGTGATCAGCGGCGTTTGCGGTGCCTGGGATGGCAAGGCTGATGGCTGCGGCAGCCGCCAGCGACGCGACTGTCCTTGATCGCAGAGACTTCTTCACAGGCTTCTCCTCTTGTTTCATCTCGTGCATTCGACGCTGGCGTCTGCTGCAGGGTTGCTGACAGATTCGGTCACGCAGCCTGGAGGGCCGGGACGGTGCATGACGGGCAAGATCGTCATGCACCGGCGGACCGGCCTTCTTGACCCGCCTCGCGTCTTACCGAACACGTTCCACCAGCTGGTGTCCCGGCAGATCCGCCATGCGGTCCGGTCAGCTGTGCCAGCTCCCACGCAGCGGGCTTCGTCGGCCAGCAATGGGAGCCGAACTCCGCATCGCGCGGGGGCGTGGAACAACGCGTTCGCGCGGGCGCTTTCCGCGAACCGGGCACCGGCCTTTCCAGCCGGCGACAGTAGGGCTGTCGGGCGAGCTGGAGGATCCAGCAGGTGACCGTGCCGGGAATCCCGTCTCCGGCGAGCTCGCGAGGTTTTCGAGGTCTTTGGGGTCTGATGCCTGGACGGAGGCGCCGGCACCGATGTTGGTCAAAGCAGAGTGAGCAGGGCGGCCTTGCGAGGGCCGGTGAGCGTGTTATGTTCTGGCCACAGCCCAGGATCTCCACCCCGTCGGCAGCGGCCCGCATGCCGGGCACGAGTCGTAGCCCCGACTGGATGGAAGCCGCCGAATTGATCGGCGAGTAGCGGCGCGAGCGGCACTGTTTGTGTGCCGCCGAGCTGTGCACCGCGGGTGCTGGCCGCTCCCGTCGCTCCGGGCGGGCGGAGCCTGCGCGAGACCGGGCGCACATACCCCGGTGGATGCCCAGTGACCGACGTGACCTCCGCACGCGGTCCACGCCATTCGCTGGGCGGGAGGGCGGGAGGTGAACGCCAAAGCCGGCCAGCGCGGAGGGAAGAGTGGACGCCAGGGTTCGGGACGTACCTGCTTTGCTGGTGCGGCTCTCGTGCGCGACTTTATTTCCAAGGTTGTGTTTCGTTGAGTCAATCGTGCCTACCGGTAGAGCATGGTCCAGTCGATGCGAGAGACAGAGCGAAAGTACGAGGTCCCGTCGTCCTCCGATACCTCCTGGCTGACACCGTTGGACCGAGTGGAGGGCGTCGCCTCGGTTGTCGACCGGAGCCTCGAGGAGCTCGACGCGGTCTACTACGACACCGATGATCTTCGGCTGTCCGGTTCTTCGGCCACACTGCGACGAAGGACCGGCGGCTCCGACGCCGGGTGGCACCTCAAACTGCCATTGCCGGGCGACAGCCGGGAGGAGGTCCAGGCGGCTCTGACTGACGCCGTCCCGGACGCCCTGCGCGACCTGGCCCTGTCCCGCACCCGAGGAGCCGAACTGACCCCAGTGGTGCGCATCCGATCGACCCGTGAGGTGCGCGAACTCGTCGACGCCGAAGGTGGCGTGCTGGCCGAACTGAGCATCGACGCGGTGCGCGCGGAGTCCCTGCGAGCACAGGGTGGGAGGGCGGCATGGCGCGAGATGGAAGTAGAGCTTGCCGAGGACGCCGATCCCGCGCTCCTGGACGCAGTGGAGAGGAGGCTGCGCGAGCACGGCATCGTACGTGCGCAGTCGTCGTCGAAGCTGGCGCGGGCCCTTGACGAGATGGCGCCCGTTACGGCCGGCGAGCGTGACGAGGCCGCCGACCTCGCTGAGGGCTCGGCCGGCGAGCAGGTCCTTGCTTACGTACGGGAGCAGATCCGCGTCCTGACCGCCCTCGATCCGGCCGTGCGACGCGACCGGCCCGACTCGGTGCACCGGATGCGGGTCGCCTGCCGTCGCCTGCGCAGCTGTTTGCGCTCGTACCGATCCGTTCTGGACCGCGAGGTCACGGACGCGATCCGAGGGGATCTGAAGTGGCTGGCCGGCGAGTTGGGCGCGGAACGCGATCAGGAAGTGCTGATGGAGCGTCTCACCCGGGGCGTCAAAGCCCTACCCAAAGAACTCGTCCTCGGCCCCGTCTCGGCACGGCTACAGGCGTGGAACGTCGCTCGTGGCTCCGAGTCCCACCAGCGCAGTCTCGACGCCCTGGGCTCGCGCCGCTATCTGGCCCTGCTCGATTCTCTCGCCGCGCTCGGGCAGCAGCCACCGCTGCGTGCCAAGGCCGGCAAGGCGGCGGACAAGGTCATGGCCAAGGCGGTTCTCAAGGAGTTCGACCGACTGGCCCAGCGCATGGTCCCCGCTTTGGACCTGGCGCCGGGGCCCGAGCGCGACGTGGCCCTTCACCAGGCCCGCAAGGCCGCCAAGAAGGTGCGTTACGCCGCTGAGGCGGCCCGTCCGGCTCTCGGTAAACCGGCCAAGCGCTTGGGTAAACGTGTCAAGGCGGGCCAGAAGGTCCTGGGCGACCATCAGGACAGTGTCGTGGCCCGGGGCACCATCCGCGACCTGGCCGTGGCGGCCCAGACGTCGAGCGAGGCCGGCTTCACCTGGGGCGTGCTCTACGGCGGGGAGCAGGCCGTCGCACACACCCGGGAGGAGGAACTGCTGACGGTGTGGGAGCGGGCCTCCACCCCCAAGCTGCGCAAGCGGCTCAGCCGGTAGAGGGACTTGGTGCGAGGGGGAGCGGTTGCCGCGTCGTCGTGAAGGAGGTTGCAGAGCGCGCACTGAGCGCGGCTGACTTCAGCAGCGTCACGTGTGTGGGACCCGGAGGGTCTACGTTTTCGGAAAGGGCGGCGCGGGTGGCTTCATCGTATTGGTCGCGTTGAACATAGGAGGCGGGTTCCGCCACGCGCAGTTCGAGCACCTGGACAGCGGCGTGAGGGTGGGGGCATGGAAGCCGTGCTCACCGACGGCGAGTTCGAGGGCATGCGCATCACCGACGTCATGGTCGAAGACATTGGCGAGGGCAGCGATACGTGCTGCCGGGCAGCAACTGCAGGATCGGGTACGTACACGCACCAGGCTGCCTCGCCGCTCATGGCTCACCGCGCTCCCTGACGACGTCGGTCGGATCCTTGTCATCTCGTAGCCCCACGTAGCGGGGGTGACGCAGCATGCCGTCGCGTGTCCACTCCGAGAAGGCGATCTGCGCCACGAGCCGAGGGCGCACCCAGTGGGCGGTCCGCTCGGCGATCTGTCCCTCGAAGGGCGAGTCGACTGACTGGAGTTGGTCGAGTTCCTGCCGCAGCGCAAGCAGGGTGCGCCGGTCGAACCCCGTGCCGACCTTGCCCGCGTAGCGCATCCGCCCGTCCTCGTAATAACCGATGAGGAGGGCGCCGATACCCACCCGGCTGCCCGCGGGTTCGGTGAAGCCGCCCACCACGAACTCCTGGCCCCGGGCACACTTCAGCTTGAGCCAGTCTTCCGAGCGGCGTGTCTGGTACGTGCTGTCGGCACGCTTGGCGATGAGCCCTTCCCAGCCTCGTCGGCACGCGTCGGCGAGCAGTTCGGGACCGCCCTCATTGCGATGCGCACTGAACCGCAACGGCGCCGTGAACGTGATCGAACGTCGCAGGAGGGACTTGCGGGTACGCAGCGGCAGCCGCCGCACGTCCACGCCGTCGAGGCGCAGCAGATCGAAGACGTAGTAGGTCACTGCCACCTTGCTCGCCGCGACATCGGCACTGCGGGTGAGTCCCATGCGCTGCTGGAGCCGTGCGAAATCCGTCCGGCCGTGCGAGTAGGCGACGATCTCGCCGTCGATCGTGAAGTCCGTACCGTCCTGTGCGGCGAGCGCGTCGACGATCTCGGGGTAGGTGGCGTCGAGCCGTCGCCCGGAACGGGACCGGAGTGTGACGCTGCCGTTCTCGCGCACCGCCAGGACCCGCATACCGTCCAGTTTCCGTTCGAAGATCCAGCCCTGGGGGAACTCGCGCCGGTCACTGAGCGTCGCCAGCATCGGTGAGGCCGCCAGTTCGACTCCGGGAGCGGCCACGCGGGTGCGGCTGTCCAGTTCGGGCGGCAGTGCGTCCAGCAGGCCGGTCATTTGCGCTCACCACCGCTCGCCTCCCATGTGGGCGCGTCCGGCGCCTCGGCGACCTGGCGCAGCGTCCGGCCGCTGCGGGCCGAGCGGGCCCGCCGAGGATCGGGGGTGCTGCCACCACTGCCGTGTCCGTGACCGGTCCGAACGAGAAGCCACGTCGCCTTCTCGGGAGCCTCGCCGCTCGCCTCCTCACGGCCGCGGAACCGGGTGAGTGCGTACCGGCCGTGCAGCTTCTTGCCGTGCAGCTCGAACGTGGCGTGACCGTCCTCCAGGGCCTGCCCGAACGGCACCGGCCGGTTCCGCTTGTCATGGCTGGTCGGCCGGTACGTACCACGGTCCCAGACAATGACGGTTCCACCGCCGTACTCGCCCTTTGGAATCAACCCCTCAAAATCCCCGTAGTCCAGGGGATGGTCCTCGGTGGGGATGGCGAGCCGCTTGTTTCCTGCGGGTCGGGGGAGGGCCCCTTCGGGACCGACCAGGACTTCAGTACTCCTGTGGATCTGCACCACGAACGTGGGCTCCTCGTCCGTGGTCGGTGGCGCCTCGTCCTTCGTCGCGCGTTCGCCGATCGGCTCACGCGTCCGGTCGAAGTGCCGCTTCGCGCGATAGGTGCTCAGTTTGTCCTTCTCGCTCACGGCAGCTCCTTCCTTCGGGGCCGCGGGACCGCTGCGGTCGAGTACCCGTGATCGTCAGGGACACACGACCCTCGGCCACCGTGTGACGCCGTGGAATCGATGAGCTCGTGATGGCTCCGGGCGACGGTGGTGTGTCGGCGGAAACGAGCACGGGCGTGCCGGCCGGCGAGGTACGGGCATGTGTGGCGGCGTGGCCTTCGGGTACCCAGGCGGTCCAGAGGGCGAGTGCGCCGACTCGTTCTCGGTGACCAGATCGAAAAGGAGGACCCGGCCATGGGGCACGGTGGAAACGTCATCGCGGAGCTGACAGTCGACCATCGCGAGGTGGACGAGCTGTTCATCCGCATCGAGGCGCAGCCGGCCCGGGACACCCGGCGCCGCGAACTGGCGGATGAACTGACCGTCGAGCTGGTACGGCACTCGGTCGCCGAGGAGCAGTACCTCTACCCGGCGGTGCGTGAGCACGTCGACGGCGGCGACGTCTTGGCGGACAAGGAGCTCGAGGACCATGCCGAGGCAGAGCGGCTGCTCAAGGATCTCGAAGGCCGCGACGCCGACGACGATCAGTTCGACACACTCGTGGCGAAGCTGAAGTCCGAGGTCACCGAACACATCCGCGACGAGGAGGGCCGGCTCTTTCCGCTGCTGGCAGCTGCCTGCACACCGCAGGAGCTGGAGGAGCTGGGAGACAAGGTCCGCAAGGCCAAGAAGACGTCCCCGACCCGCCCGCACCCTTCCGTACCCACCACACCTCCCGGCAACAAGATCCTCGGCCCCGGCGTCGGTCTCGTCGATCGAGCCCGTGACCTTCTGACCGGCCGCAAGCGCTGAACGACCACCATGGGAGCGCATGATGGCGACTGCGAGAGAGATCATGACCGCAGACGCAGAGTGTGTCGGTGAGCACGAGAGCCTTCTGGCCGCGGCGCGCAAGGTGACGGGTCTCGGTGTCGGAGCGCTGCCTATCTGCGGCGGCAACGAGAGGCTCAAGGGCGTTCTGACCGACCGCGACATCGTGGTGAAGGTTCTGGGCGAGGGAAGGGGCCGGCGCACACGGCGGGAGAGCTGGCGCAGGGCGAGGCCGCGACCATCGGTGCCGATGACGACGCCGCCGAGATACTGCGCACGATGTCAGCGCACTAGGTCCGCAGGTTGCCACGTCATCGACGGGAACATGCTGATCGGCATGGTCGCGCCGGCCGACATCGCGCGCCCTGCCGGACCCGCGGGTCGGACAGCTCCTCGAAGCGCTGTCCACCGACTGACGATCGCCGGCCGCCCAAGCCGGCGACGTGGGAAGAAGGAGTCACCATGACTGGCAAGGTCGGTAGGAACAAGGCCAAGGGCAAGGTGAAGGAGATGGTCGGTAAGCTCGCCGGCCACCGCCGCATGCAAGCCGATGGCAAAGCTGACCAGGCGAAGGCGGAGACGAGCAAGGCCATGCGCGAGGTCCACGACCGTGGCCGCGATGCCTAGGACTCGAATCCGTAAGGACACGACCGAAACTCCCAAACATGCGGAGACCTTGCCCCTGTGTTTGAGGGGCCGAGGTCTCCCCCTGGGGCGGCACGCCAGTCGCCTTGTGCAGGAGTTCATGCGCACGCGCCTCCCACCGGCGCACCCCCGGCAGGTCTCGGCGTCGCAGCACTGCGCGGCGTAGACACACCGCCGTCATGTCGAGTGCCTGCAGCGCGCGAGGGTGCCCGAGCGCCGTACCCCCATAGACGCGACACACCCTGACAGACACGTCCAGGAGGCCGCCCATGTTCCGCGCCATCGCCGATGTGCTCCGCGCCATCGGCAGCACGCTCGCCGCCGTTGTGACCCTGCCGTTCAGGGCTCTCGCCCGGCTGTTCGGCGGGGCATCACGCTCGGCGGGCTGACGACGTCCCCGGACGCTCGGAGCGCGACCGTTCGTCCTGCTCGCGGTGGAACGATCGACCTCCTTCACTGCCCTTATGGGCGTGCCATCCCGACCATGAGGCTCGGTGACACAGTGTAACCGTACGGCGGGCGATCTCTCTTCGTCTCTCCTACGTTGGAGGAGCAGTCGTCACACAAGACGCCACAGAGAACGAGGAGTTGTCATGGCTGGTAAGGGCGGCACAGACAAGGTCAAGGGCAAGGCCAGGGAGACGACCGGCAAGGTCACCGGCCATCGCGCCCAGGAGGCCGAGGGCAGGGCCGATCAGGCGAGGGGCGAGGCCGGGGAGTCGCTGCGCGAGGTCCACGATCGTGCCCGAGGGGCTGCTGAGCCCCTCAAGCGCCGCCACAGCTGACCCTCACTTCGTGGAAGGCCCCCACCCACCAAATGGGTGGGGGCTCCTGCGTGCGCGGACTCGCCTACCCGTTCGTCACTGTCTGTGTCCGTTAGTCGGAGGGTGTGCTGGGAACTCGGGCCTGGATCTCGGCGACCCATGGCGAGGACGACGAGGCCGAAAGTGCCGAAGACGGGACCTGGACACCGCGGCTTTGGGTGCTGGGACGCCGAACGACAGACGCGGCACGGGTTCTCGGACCCATGGAGAAGGGAGGTGACAGATGGCCTCAAAGGGCGGCGCGCCGTCCGGCGAGGGCCCCGGCCTAACGGAGGCGGGCCCGACCGTCGACGTTTCGGCGCTGCGGCGTGAGCTGTCGCGGCGGGTGGATGGTGAGGTCCGCTTCGACGCCGGCAGCCTGGGCGCCTACGCGACGGACGGCTCGAACTACCGCCAGGTGCCGATCGGCGTGGTGGTGCCGCGAACCGTCGATGCGGGTGCGGAGACAATCGCCGTGTGCGCCGAATTCGACGCACCCGTGCTGTCCCGTGGCGGCGGAACGAGTCTTGCGGGTCAGTGCACCAACGCTGCCGTCGTCATCGACTGGACCAAGTACTGCGACAAGCTGGTGTCCGTCGACGTGGCCAGGCGCACGTGCGTGGTGGAGCCGGGCATTGTGCTGGACGAGCTGAACCGGCAACTGTCGGAGCACCAGCTGAAGTTCGGTCCGAAGCCCTCGACCCACAGCCACTGTTCATTGGGCGGGATGATCGGTAACAACTCCTGCGGAGGCTCCGCCCAGGCGTACGGCAAGACCGTCGACAACGTACGACGGCTGGAGATCCTTACGTATGACGGTACGCGCTGCTGGGTGGGGCCCACTTCTGATACGGAGTTCGAGGAGATCCTTGCCGCCGGCGGGCGCAGGGCCGACCTGTACCGAGGGCTGCGGGAGATCATCGATCGCTGTCTAGGGGATGTACGACGGGGCTTTCCCGCCATCCCGCGCCGCGTGTCGGGGTACAACCTGGACTCGCTCCTGCCGGAAAAGGGATTCGACGTGGGACGGGCGCTGGTCGGGAGCGAGGGAACCCTCGTCACCGTCCTGCGTGCCGAACTGGACCTGGTGCCGGTACCGCCCTGCGAGGCCCTGCTCGTCCTCGGCTACGACGACATCTGTACGGCCGCCGACGACGTTCCGCGCCTCCTTGAGCACAGCGTGCCGACCCAACTGGAAGCCATCGACGGACGCATGGCGCAGTTGATGAGAGAGGAGCACGCGTATCTGGATTCGCTCGATGCGTTGCCCCAAGGAGAGAGCTGGCTGCTCGTTCAGTTCAGCGGCGACACCCAGGATGACGTCGACCGCCAGGCGCGAGCGCTGGTCACGGCCCTGGGGCGTGAGGAGAAGGACGCGACGGTCGCGTTCTCCGACGATCCGGCCCGTGAGCACCAGATGCTTCGGGCACGGGAGGCAGGGCTCGGTGTGACGGCGCGGCCGCCCGACGGCAGGGAGACCTGGGAGGGGTGGGAAGACTCGGCCGTCCCACCGGAACGGCTCGGCGACTACCTGCGTGAACTGAGGGCACTGTTTGACGAGTTCGGCTACGACCACCCATCTCTCTATGGGCATTTCGGGCAGGGATGTGTGCACACCCGCATCCCCTTCGACCTGACGAGTGCAGACGGTGTGGCCGACTTCCGGGAGTTCCTGCTCCGTGCCGCGGATCTGGTCACCTCCTACGGCGGTTCACTGTCGGGCGAACACGGCGACGGGCAGGCGCGCGGCGAGCTCCTGCCGAGGATGTTCGGCGAGCGGCTCGTCGCCGCGTTCGGTCAGGTCAAAACGCTTTTTGATCCCGACAACCGGATGAATCCGGGCAAGGTCGTGGAGCCTCGGCGGGTCGATGAAAACCTTCGGCTGGGCCCGCTGTGGCGCCCGCGCGATGACGAGACCCACTTTCAGTTCCCCGACGACCAGGGTTCTTTCACCCGTGCCGTGATGCGCTGCGTGGGGATCGGAAACTGCCGGTCCCACAGCGGCGGGGTGATGTGTCCGTCGTACCGGGCCACCGGAGAGGAGGAGCATTCCACGCGCGGGCGAGCCCGCTTGTTGTTCGAGATGCTGAGCGGGCATGCGGACTCGGCGGTGACCGACGGTTGGCGATCCACCGAGGTGCGCGATGCTCTCGATCTGTGTCTGGCCTGCAAAGGGTGCAAGTCCGACTGTCCCGTGGGCGTCGACATGGCCACGTACAAAGCCGAGTTCCTGTCGCACCACTACGCACGCCGACTGCGGCCGGCCGCACATTACGCACTGGGCTGGCTCCCCGCGTGGGCGCGCCTGTCGCGGATCGCGCCGCGCATCGTGAACGCGGCACTGAACGCCCCCGGTCTCGCCCGCATGGGCAAACGTCTGGCAGGGGTGGCGGCCGAACGGCACGCGCCCGCCTTCGCACAGGAGTCGTTCGTCCAATGGTGGGCCGCGAGGGACACACCCGAACCCGATCCGGCGGACGAACGCACCGTCGTGCTGTGGCCGGACACGTTCAGCACCTACTTCCACCCCGCCGTCGCCAAGGCGGCAGTCAGGGTGCTGGAGCACGCGGGATTCCGCGTCGCGGTACCGACCCAGGCCGTGTGCTGCGGCCTCACTTGGATCTCCACCGGGCAGCTGGCCACGGCGAAGAGGGTGCTGAACCGGACTGTCGACGTGCTGCGCCCCTGGATTGCGGCAGGCACCCCCATCGTCGGCCTCGAGCCTTCCTGCACCGCCGTGTTCAGGGCGGACGCACCGGAGCTGATGCCGCACGACCAGGACGTGCAACGGCTGTCCCGGCAGTTCCGCACCTTCGCCGAACTCCTGCTCAACGACACCCCCGAGGACTGGCGCCCGCCGCTTTTGGCCCTGAGGGCGACGACGCAGACCCACTGTCACCAGTACGCGGTCACGCAGTTCGACGCCGACCGTGAACTCATGCGTCGCGCGGGCATCGATGCGGAAGTGCTGGACGCCGGCTGCTGCGGCCTTGCCGGCAATTTCGGCTTCGAACGCGGACACCACGACCTCTCCATGGCTATCGGTGAGCAAGGCGTGCTGCCGGCCGTGCGGGACGCGGCACCCGGCGCGCTCGTGCTGGCGGACGGATTCAGCTGCCGTACCCAGATCGAGCAGGGCGCGACCGGCCGGCGCGCGATCCACCTTGCCGAGGCCCTCGCACTCGGCCTCGACGGACACCTGCCCGTCGATCATCCGGAGAAGGCCGTGGACCGGCCCACCGTTTCGGCCCGTGCCGGCCGCCTCGTCTCGGCGGCGGTACTCGGCGCGGCCGGTATGGCGGCCGCCGGCGCCGCGTACGCCGCGAGGCGGCTGTTGAGGAACACACCCCACGACTGACGAAGGAGAGTCATTCATGTCGACCAAGGTCTCCGACTACATCCTGCAGCGCCTGCGCGAGTGGGGAGTCGAGCATGTCTTCGCCTACGCGGGCGACGGGATCAACGGTCTCCTCGCGGCGTGGGGACGGGCGGACAACAAGCCGCAGTTCATTCAGTCGCGGCACGAGGAGATGTCCGCGTTCGAGGCGGTCGGCTATGCGAAGTTCTCCGGCAAGGTCGGTGTGTGTGCCGCGACTTCGGGGCCCGGAGCGATCCACCTGCTCAACGGCCTGTACGACGCCAAACTCGACCACGTTCCTGTCGTGGCGATCGTCGGCCAGACGAACCGCAGCGCGATGGGAGGCTCCTATCAGCAGGAGGTCGACCTGCTGAGTCTGTACAAGGACGTTGCCTCCGACTTCTGCGAGATGGTGACCGTCCCCGAGCAGCTGCCCAACGTGATCGACCGGGCGATGAGGACGGCGTACGCCAAGCGGACGGTCACCGCGGTGATCATCCCGGCCGACGTCCAGGAACTCGACTACACGCCTCCCACGCACGCCTTCAAGATGGTGCCCTCCAGCCTCGGGATGGGGGCATACGCGCCCGTCCCCGACCCGGCCGAGATCGAGCGGGCGGCCCAGGTGCTGAACGCGGGGGAGAAGGTCGCGATCCTCATCGGACAGGGCGCGCGGGGCGCGCGGGCCGAGGTCGAACAGCTCGCGGACGTTCTGGGGGCCGGGGTGGCAAAGGCGCTGCTCGGCAAGGACGCGCTTGCCGACGACCTGCCGTACGTCACCGGGTCGATCGGCCTGCTCGGCACCCGGCCCTCGTACGAACTCATGCAGGACTGCGACACCCTGCTGGTGGTGGGATCCAGCTTTCCCTACACCCAGTTCATGCCTGACCTCGACCAGGCGCGCGCGGTGCAGATCGACATCGATCCGTACATGATCGGCCTGCGCTATCCGTTCGAGGTCAACCTCGTCGGCGACGCGGGCGCGACGCTCAAGGCCCTGCTCCCGCATCTGAAGCGGAAGAAGCACGGTTCCTGGCGCAAGAAGATCGAGAAGGACACCGTCCGCTGGTGGGAGGTCATGGAGCGGCGGGCCGCGGTGGAGGCGGATCCGATCAACCCCGAATACGTCGTACACGCCCTGGACGCGCTGCTGCCGTCGAACGTGATGCTGGCCGCTGACTCCGGCTCCGCTGCGAACTGGTACGCCCGGCACCTGCGGATGCGTGGGAACATGCGCGGCTCGCTCTCCGGCACGCTCGCCACCATGGGCCCCGGAGTGCCGTACGTCATCGGCGCCAAGTTCGCCCATCCGGACCGGCCCGCCATCGCCATCGTCGGGGACGGGGCGATGCAGATGAACGGCCTGGCAGAACTCATCACCGCAGCGAAGTACTGGCCGGAGTGGCAGGACCCGCGCCTGATCGTCGTGGTCCTCAACAACCAGGACCTCAACCAGGTGACCTGGGAGATGCGCGCCATGTCGGGTGCCCCTCAGTTCCTGCCCTCACAGGCCCTTCCCGATGTGCCCTACGCCGACTTCGCCCGCTCGATCGGGCTGGAGGGCGCGCGGGTGGAAAAACCCGGCGACGTCGAGTCGGCCTGGCACCGGGCGCTGGGCGCGGACCGTCCTTTCGTCATTGACTTCCGCACCGACCCGGCCGTGCCGCCCATCCCCCCGCATGCCAGCCTCGACCAGATCGAGGCTGCGGCCCTGTCGATCGTCAAGGGCGACAGTGACCGGGGAGCGATGATCAAGCAGGGCCTCAAGGCGAAGATGCAGGAGATGCTGCCCGGCCGGCGCCGCGACGACGCGGCGGACACCGAGGACGGGCAAGGAGGACGATGACCGGGGTCAACAGGCCCGGTCCCGACCCCGCGATCGACTCCGTCGAAGCCGCTGTCTACACCGTGCCCACCGACGCGCCGGAGGCCGACGGGACGCTGGCCTGGGACTCGACGACGCTGATCCTCGTGCGGGCGCGCTCCGCCGGCACTGTCGGCCTCGGCTACACCTACGGAGCAGCCGCCACCGCCAGTGTCGTGGACCAGGAACTCTCCCAGGTCGTGACAGGCCGTTGCGCATGGGACGTCCCCGCGGCCAACGAGGCGATGACCAGGGCGGTCCGCAACGCGGGCCGCCCCGGCCTCGTCGCCGGAGCCATCTCCGCCGTCGACATCGCCTTGTGGGACCTGAAGGCGCGCCTTCTGGAGCTACCGCTCACCCGCCTGTTCGGGGTGAGCACCAAGGACGTCCCCCTCTACGGCAGCGGCGGCTTCACGACGTACGACGACCAGCAGCAGGACCGTCAGCTGCGCGCCTGGGTGGAAGCCCAGGGCATTCCCAGAGTCAAGATCAAAATCGGCGAGTCGTGGGGAACGGCCGAACCGCGCGACCTGGACCGCGTCGCAAAAGCCCGCCGAAGCGTCGGCGGCGACAGCGAGCTGTACGTGGATGCCAACGGTGCCTACACCCGAAAACAGGCCACCCGCGTAGCCGGCCACCTCGAAGACCATGGCGTCACTTGGTTCGAGGAGCCGGTTTCCTCCGACGACCTGGACGGACTCGCGCAGATTCGCGCGTCGACGGCGATCGACGTCGCCGCGGGGGAGTACGGATACACGCTCCCGTACTTCTGGCACATGATCGACGCGGGATCGGTGGACTGTCTTCAGGCGGATGCCACGCGGTGTGGGGGAATCACCGTCTGGCTGCGTGCCGCCGCGCTGGCCGAGGCGGCCGGACTCGAGATCTCGGGTCACTGCGCCCCCCACGTTCACGCCCACGCGGCTGCCGCCGTGCCCAACATCCGTCATCTGGAGTGGTTCCACGACCACGTACGGATCGAGACCCTCCTTTTCGACGGAGCGCTGGACCCGGCAGGCGGAACCATTCGCCCTGGGGCGAGCGGCGCCGCAGGACACGGTCTGACCTTCCGCCACCAGGCAGCGGAGCCGTTCCGAGTCCAGTGATCGGCCAGGCAACCTCCTGCAACCGTTCGTACACGTGCTGATGCCGGAAGCGCCGACGCAGGCCCTGCGACGGAGCCTCTTTGAGTAGGCCGTAACCCCGGTCGGCTCCGTCAGCAGTCACCGACACCCGGGTCAGAACGCGATCTGATCGGCGACCACGATGTCGGCGCCCATGTTCCGCTCCATCATCCGCAGAGCGGCATCCGCCAGATCCTCGTGGATGTGGGCGACCGCGTCACGGGGCACCGTCACCTCGAGGTGACGGATGTGGGCGTCCAGCGCCGAATAGAGGATGCACTGCTCCGTGACCTGGCCGCACAGCACGACGCGATCGATTCCTCGCTGCCGCAGGAGATAGCTGAGAGGCGTCTCGAAGAAGATGGAATGCCGTGCCTTGACGATGAAGAGAGAATCCTCTTCCGGGCTGAGGGGGCGGACGAGGTCCGCGTGCGGGCCCGAGAGGGCGGTCTCCAGGAGCTCGCCGTGATGGGATCTCCACTGCCCGAAGTTGTCGTTCGCGTAGATGACCGGAACGCCGCTCTCGCGGGCACGTTCGAGCAGCCGCACGATGGCCGGGAGCGCGGCCTCCGCACTGGGCAGCAGCAGGTGGGCGTCGTCGTGGTCGTATGTGTTGATCATGTCGATGACGACGAGCGCGGTCCTTCCCATGCCTTTTCCCTTGCATGTCGTGTTCCGGTGCCCCCCTCCCAGTCTGCGGTCCGCGTCAGGTGATTCAGGTCCCGAGCTGCGACAGCACCTTGGTGCGATAGAAGTCGAAGAACCCTTGCTGGTCCTTGCCGATCTGATTGACGTAGACAGTGTCGAAGCCGGCGTCGACGTACTCCTTGACCGCCGTCACGTGGGCGTCGACATCGTCCCCGCAAGTCAGGTTCGCCTCGACGCGCTCGGGTGTGACCAGTTCTGAAGCCTGCTCGAAGTGGCGCGGAGTGGGCAGGATCTGGGCGAGTTCGCCCGGCAGATGCGCGTTCGCCCAGAGGCGGTGAGCGATGCGGACGGCCTCTGTCGCGTCCGTGCCCCAGCAGACCTTGAGACCCGCAGCCACCGGCTTGGTTCCGCCACCGCTGCGGCGGAACCGTTCGATGGCGGCGGTGTCCGGGGCCATGGTGATGAGGCCGTCCGCGATCCGGCCTGCCAGCTCGGCGGCCTGCGAGCCGAAGGCCGAGACATCGATGGGCACGGGCTCGTCAGGGACGGTGAAGAGCCGGGCGTTCTCCACGGTGTAGTACTTGCCGCGATGGCTGATCTGGTCTCCGGTGAACAGGCGCCGCATCACGTGGACCGCCTCTTCCAGCATCTCCAGCCGGACAGGTGCCTCGGGCCAGGCATCGCCCAGAATGTGCTCGTTGAGAGCTTCCCCGGTGCCGATGCCCAGTCGGAACCGGCCGCCGAGCTGGACGGCACTTGTAGCGGCCGCCTGAGCGACTACGGCCGGGTGCATCCGCATGATGGGGCAGGTCACGGCGGTTTCCACGGGAAGCGACACGGCTTGAGAGAGCGCGCCGATCACTGACCAGACGAACGCGCTCTGCCCCTGGTTGCCGTTCCACGGATGGTAGTGGTCGGAGATCCACAGCGAGGTGAATCCTGCTTGTTCCGCCATCCGCGCCTGTTCCACCAGCTCGCCCGGTGTGTGCTCTTCGCAGGACAGGAAATAGCCGAATTCCGTCATGAGGACTCCTCAGGGAGTGAAGGGACTCCTCACCCGAGTGGCCCGACGGCGGACGAGGAAACTTTCCCGCGCCCACTGCGACCATACGCAGCCGCGGACGGCGATGCTCCGGCGCTCGGTCGTCACTCTAGGGGCGGGCGGCCCGGACGCATGCGCGGCAGGTGGCGTCAGCGCGAGCGGTTCATGGCCGTGCACCCCACGAGGCACCGGCCAGGCTCTGCTCCGCTCGCAGTGCGGAGAACCCGGCCGGCTGCACACGCTCGATCGACGGCAGGACGGCAAGGCGGTCCCCTGCACGGCCCAGGTCCCTTCGTGTCAAACGGCGTGGAACGAATGGGCCTTGCCGGCCAAGGGCGGCGCCGCACACGCGACCCAGCTGCTCAGACCTCCGTGGCGCGGCGGCGGTCGTGTGGGGCGGAGCCTGGTGGTAGGCCCGATGGCTTCGTAAGACAGGGCTTGGGCGAGCATCTCGCCCGGGAGATTCTCACCTGGGCCGTCCTGCAGCGTTTGGCCGCTCCGGGCAGGGGGACGCGGTAAGCCCGTATGAGCGACCACCTCGGAGGCGAAACGTGGCGCGACCTCGCATCGTGATCGTCGGTGCCGGCTTCGCCGGATATCAGACGGCCCGCACCCTGTCCCGGCTGGCCCGGCACAAGGCGGAGATCATCCTCCTCAACCCGACCGACCACTTTCTGTATCTGCCCCTGCTGCCTCAGGTCGCCGCGGGCGTCCTGGAGCCACGCCGTGTCACCGTCTCGCTCACCGGCACCCTGCCCCACGTGAGGCTGGTGCTGGGCGAGGCCGACAGCATCGACCTCAAGGGACAAACGGTGCACTACAGCGATCCCGAGGGTGGCGAGGGCACGCTCACGTACGACCGGCTCGTGCTGGCCGCGGGAAGCGTCAACAAACTGCTGCCCATTCCGGGCGTCGCCGAGCACGCACACGGCTTCCGAGGACTGCCTGAGGCGCTCTACCTGCGCGACCACGTGACCCGCCAGATCGAGCTCGCTACTGCCGACGACCCCAAGACCTGTGCCTCGCGCTGCACATTCGTGGTGGTCGGTGCCGGCTACACCGGTACGGAGATCGCGGCCCACGGGCAGCTGCTCACCGACGCGCTGGTGCGCAAGCAGCCGCTACGGGAAGGCATGCGGCCCCGGTGGCTGCTGCTCGACATCGCCGAGCGCGTCCTGCCCGAGCTGGACGAGCGGCTCTCGCGCACGGCCGACCGCGTGCTGCGCCGGCGTGACGTGGACGTGCGCACCGAGACCTCTGTCAAAGAGGCGACCTCGAACGGAGTGCTGCTCAGCGACGGCGAGTTCATCGAGAGCCGGACCCTGGTCTGGTGTGTCGGCGTACGGCCCGATCCGCTCGCCGAGGGCCTCGGACTGCCCATGGAGAACGGCCGGCTGCTCGTCGATCCCCACCTCCAAGTCCCCGAGCACCCTGAGGTGTTCGCCTGCGGAGACGCCGCCGCTGTACCTGACCTTGAAAGGCCCGGCCAATACACGCCGATGACCGCACAGCACGCCTGGCGGCACGGGAAGATCGCGGGCCGCAACGTGGCGGCATCGCTCGGAATCGGAGAGCGCCGTGCCTACCGTCATCGTGACCTCGGCTTCACCGTCGACCTGGGCGGCGCGAAGGCAGCGGCCAACCCGCTGGGCGTAGCACTGTCCGGCCCGCTCGCCGGGGCTGTGACCCGCGGATATCACCTTGCTGCCATGCCCGGCAACCGTATCCGAGTTGCAGCGGACTGGCTGCTGGACGCCGTACTGCCGCGTCAGGCAGTGCAGTTGGGCCTGGTCCGATCGCGGTCGGTGCCGCTGAATACTGCGTCGCCCGAACTGGTGCATGTAGCGGGAGACGCTGACCGACGCGACAGCCCTTCGGAAGGAGCGACATGAACACTCGTCAACTCACGGAACTCGCCCAGCAGCTGCGCGTCGACAGCGTTCGTGCGTCCGCCGCGGCCGGCTCCGGGCATCCGACCTCCTCGATGTCGGCCGCCGACCTGATGGCCGTACTCCTGGCGAACCACATGCGCTACGACTTCGACCGCCCCGCACACCCCGGCAACGACCGTTTCGTGCTCTCGAAGGGGCACGCCTCACCGCTGCTGTACGCCGCGTACAAGGCGGTGGGCGCGATCAACGACACCGAACTGCTGACCTTCCGCAGGCTCGACAGCCGGCTGGAAGGCCATCCGACTCCCCGGCGGCTGCCGTGGGTCGAGACGGCCACCGGCTCGCTCGGACAGGGGCTGCCCGTCGGCGTGGGCATCGCACTGGCCGGCAAGCGGCTCGACCGTACGGGATACCGCGTCTGGGTGCTGTGCGGGGACAGCGAGCTCGCCGAGGGCTCCGTGTGGGAGGCCGCCGAGCACGCCGGATACGAGCACCTGGACAATCTCACCGCGATCGTCGACGTCAACCGCCTCGGCCAGCGCGGCCCGACCCGGCACGGACACGACCTGAAGGCCTACGCGCGCCGCTTCCAGGCCTTCGGCTGGCACACCGTCGAGATCGACGGCCACGACATCGACGCCGTCGACCACGCGTACGAAGAGGCCCTCTCCACCGCCGGGCAGCCGACCGCGATCCTCGCCCGCACCCTCAAGGGCAAGGGCGTGGCCTCCGTCCAGGACCGCGAGGGGATGCACGGCAAACCGCTGCCGGACCCCGAGGAAGCGATCGCCGAGCTCGGCGGCGTGCGAGACCTTCGCGTCGAGGTGCACCACCCGCCCGCCGCACGGATGCTGCATTCCGTGGAAGCAAGGCGTGCGGACCTTCCCCGCTACGAGACCGGCGACGAGGTCGCCACCCGCGACGCCTACGGGAAGGCGCTCGCCGCCGTCGGAACCGCCCGGGGCAACGTCGTCGCCCTGGACGGCGAGGTGAGCGACTCGACGCGCGCCGAGTTCTTCGCCAAGGCGCACCCCGATCGCTTCTTCGAGTGCTACATCGCCGAGCAGCAGTTGGTCGCGACCTCGGTCGGGATGGCGACGCGCGGTTGGGTGCCGTACGCCTGCACGTTCGCCGCGTTCCTCACCCGTGCGTACGACTTCGTGCGGATGGCCTCGATCAGCGGGGCCGGGATCAACCTCGTCGGTTCGCACGCGGGCGTCGCCATCGGCCAGGACGGACCTTCGCAGATGGGGCTCGAGGACCTCGCGATGTTCCGGGCGATACACGGCTCGACCGTGCTGTACCCGTGCGACGCCAACCAGACGGCCAAGCTCGTCGCGGAGATGGCCGGGCTCGACGGCATCCGCTATCTGCGCACGTCCCGCGGCGGCACCCCCGTCATCTACAGCCCCACGGAGGAGTTCCCGATCGGCGGAAGCAAGGTGCTGCGCGCCTCCGGCGAGGACCGGCTGACCGTGGTCGCGGCGGGCGTCACCCTCCACGAGGCCCTGAAGGCCGCCGAGTTGCTCGACAGCGAAGGCGTCCAGGCTCGCGTGATCGACCTCTACTCGGTCAAGCCGGTCGACCGCCGCACCCTGCGCGAGGCCGCCGATGCCACCGGTTGCCTCCTGACCGTGGAGGACCACCGCGAGGAGGGCGGCATCGGGGACGCGGTGCTCGATGCCTTCACCGACAGCCGGCCCGTACCGCGCCTGGTCCGCCTGGCCGTCCGGACGATGCCCGGCTCGGCGAGTCCCGCGGAGCAACTGCACGCCGCCGGTATCGACGCCGAGACGATCGCGGCCGCGGCACGGCTGCTCGTCGAGACGGCCGTCGTGCGCTGACTGGAGGACACCGACATGACCAGCACCGAGACGGTCCGCGTGGGCCGCCGCACGCTCGACATCCACCGACCGGACAAGGTGCTGTTCCCGGCGAGCGGGAGCGGCAAGGAGTACACGAAGAGCGACCTCGTCGAGTACTACCGAGCCGTCGCCCGCTTCATGCTCCCGCACCTGCGCGGTCGCCCGCTGATGCTTGAGCGCCATCCGGACGGCATCGACGGGCCCCAGTTCATGCAGAAGAACACCCCTGACCACTACCCGGACTGGATCGATCGGGTCGAGGTGCCCAAAGAAGGGGGCACGGTCGTCCACACCGTGTGCGACGACACCGCGACGCTCGTCTACCTCGCCGACCAGGCATGTATCACGCCGCACCGTTGGCTGTCCCGGACCGACCGAACCGATCGGATCGACAAGCCCGACCGCCTGGTCTTCGACCTCGACCCTCCCGACGGGGGTGACTTCACGTCCGTGCGCCAAGCCGCCAGATTCATGGGGGAGTTGCTCGACGAGCTGAAACTTCCCGCGGGACTGATGACCACCGGCTCGCGGGGCCTGCACGTCGTCGTTCCCCTCACGCGACGCCACGCCTTCGACGAGGTACGCGACTTCGCCACAGACGTCGCCAGCTCCCTTGCAGACGCACACCCTGATGATCTCACCATCGAGGCCCGCAAGAAGGACCGCGGCGACCGGCTCTACCTCGACGTGCAGCGCAACGCCTACGCGCAGACCGCAGTGGCTCCTTTCGCGGTCCGCGCCAAGCCCGGCGCTCCCGTTGCCGTGCCCATCTCATGGAGCCAACTGGATGACCCGCACCTGGACGCCCGCCGCTGGTCGATCACAGATGCCGCCGAACAGGGCCGCGCCGATCCCTGGGCAGGGCTGATGCAGCGTGGGCGGTCCCTCGGCCCGGCCCGACGTCTGCTGGATTCCCTGCGCTGACAGATGCGCTGTTACGAGATCCTGCCCGGCCTATGAGGCCGGGCAGGATCTCGTAACTCCCGGCGTTCGGTCACGCAGGCTTCGCTGAAGACTTCGCGAACTCTGAGATAAGCGCCTCGCAGAACGCCTTCAGGTCGTCCGGTTTGCGGCTGGTGATCAGCGTGTTGGGGCCTTCCTCGCAGATTCGCACCTGTTCGTCGACCCAGGTGCCACCCGCGTTGCCGATGTCTGTCCGCAGGCTCGGCCACGAGGTGAGTACTCGGTCGGAGACGACGTCGGCTTCGACGAGGGTCCACGGTGCGTGGCAGATGGCGGCTACCGGACGGCCCAGATCGAAGAAGTCGCGGACGAAAGAGACCGCCCGGTCATCCATGCGCAGCGCGTCCGGATTGGCCACGCCGCCCGGCAGGACGAGCCCGTCGAATGACTCGGCCGTGGCCTCGCCGACGACCTCGTCCACGGGAAACGTGTCGGCCTTGTCGAGATGGTTGAAGGCCTGGATCCTCCCGGACTTCGTCGACACGAGGACGGGATCGTCGCCCGCGTCGACGACCGCCTGCCAGGGGTCGGTGAGTTCGATCTGTTCGACGCCCTCGGGCGCTGTCAGAAACGCGATACGCATGTCTGCCCCATCTCCCTTGGTGTCTGTGTCCGTTCCCCGTCCGTCTGGGCGCATGTGAATGTGTGTGCTCAGGGCAAAACGCGCCGGCTACGTTTGCTGGAGTTCAGCGACTCTCGCGGCAAGTTCCTGTCGGACCGGGCTCGGGAGCGCCTCTCCTGTGACAGAGCGGACGAGGCCGTCGGCCACCTCGTGAAGTTTGGTGTTGGTGTTCTGGGACACCGAGACCAGGACGGACCATGCGTCCTCGGGCGCCAGGCCGAAAGAGGCCATCAGGACGCCCCGGGCGAGGTCGATGACAGGCCGGGTCTTCATGGCCCGCCGGAGCTGGACGAGTTCGTCCCGCTCTGCCTGGCCCGTGTCGGCGGGCCTCCGGTCGGCCACGTCCGATGCACTCGCCCCAGGCTCGTGGTCTTCGTGGTCCGTATCCAGGGCCCGACCGAGTCCGTTCTGCTGGCCGGCGGCGGCGAAGAGGGGCAGGGTGCCAGTGCCCGAGAGGATGCGGTGCACTGCAGGACTGCAGGCTTGCAGAGAGATGCTCTTGCCTTCGTCCACGGCGCGACGTTGCGCGCCCAGCAGGACGTAGAGACCGGAACCATCACAGAAATCCACGTTGCTGAGATCCAGATCGATTCCGCGAGCCGACTGGACGAGGGCTCTGTGCAAGCCGTCCCGCAAGGCATGCTCGCCGACGATGTCGGCGGCTCCGGACACCACCACGACCGTCCGTTCCGGCGAGGCGTCGAACTTGATCGTCAGAGGTTGGAGGTGACCCTCCACCGGGTGGGGAGGGACGTGGGGCCGAGGGTCGTCTCCCGGTATGAGTTTCCTGAGGTCTGCGCGTCCTGGCATAGCACCACTCCAGCCCGAATCCTGCGCTCTTCTCCCTCAGCCTCCGCCCGGTGCGCCGCACACGTCAAGCGATACACGAAATCTGATTCACCTTTTTGAATGCGTGAATCGGACCCTATCCTTGGCCCTATGCGTGGAGTACCGGAATCACACACTGGCTGGACATTCCTCACCAACCACGCTCGCGTGTTGGCGGCCATCGCCGAGGACCCCACCACCCGTATCCGCGACATAGCGGCCAGATGCCGGCTCACCGAGCGTGCGGTCCAGAAGATCGTCTCGGATCTGGAGCGGGACGGCTATCTCACGCACACCCGTCGCGGACGCTCCAACACGTATCGCGTCGAGGACGGGACCATTCTTCGTCATCCGGCCGAGTCCGGGTTGAGTGTGGCGGATCTCCTTGCCCTCTTGATCGCGCACGACACGGAGCACCGTGACGGGCAACCGGCTGCGCAGGCGACTGCCAATGCAGAGAGCTGAAGCCGGACCGGCATAGCGCAGGGTGTAGGGCGAGACAGATGATTCAGTTCCTGGACCCGGGTACTCGCCGACCATGAACCCGACATACTTCGAACTGGCCGCGGCAACCGCAGCGCTCTCCGCTGTCGGCGCCTTCGCCGGAGGCCTCATTATCGCGGGAGCGCTGGTGTGGGCCGTCCGACTGGGCATCAAGGTGCGCAGGGGAGAGTCCAGGCCGCCCAGGCCCGATGAGCAGCCGCATCTTCCTGAAGGCGGGGCGGTCCGTGAGATCCGGGAAATGCGGGAGCCGGACGAGGTCCCAGTGGCCAAGGACGAGAGCGAGCGCCTCATGCCGTACGAACTCCGCCATGCCGGCGGCAAGCGCAGCGAGGACCAGCGAACTCCGCGGTGGGCCCCGGGATCGAGCGGCTCGTTCGGCAGCGGGGGCCCCGGCCGGACTTGAGCCTCAGCCGCCGGCACGGAGTAAAAAGGGAGGCACAGGGCGGGTGACCAGCGGCCCGGGCGTTCCGTGCTCAGTAGGCGCCCGAACGGGCCCCTGCCTCACAGTCCCGGGGCCCGCATTTCACTCCTCCCGAGTAGGCCGGTCATCGAGTTGAGGCACCACGGTGTACTTGGGGTCCCCGGCCGAGGCCACTCCCGCCGCGAAGATGCCGAACCGGGTGCAGGCCGAGCCGGCCAGGAGGGCCAGACCGCCGGCCACGGCCGCCGTGCGGCTGCGGCGACCGAGCACCAGAGCGCCTGCGGCGCCCGCCGCAGTGAGCAGCCGCGCGGCGCGCAGGAGGTTCCCGGCCTGGCCTTGACGGTAGGTCTCGGCGACCATTCCCAGCCGCTTTTCGGCCTTCCTGGTCGCCACTGCCTCCGCTGCGGCGGCCACCGCCGCGACGCAGCGAGCCGGTTCGGTCTCGCCCACGGGGCCGACGACCAGTGCCATCCCCGCAGCGGCCGCTGTCGCGGAAGCGGCGAAGACATAGGGGAGTTCGCGGTGCGCACCGTGCCAGGCAGGCACCGCGGTGTCCGCAGCCAGGACCGCGGTGTACGAGGCGACCGCCGGCCCGAGCAGCGCCGCCGTCGCTGTCGCGGCGGCGCCGACCCTGGTCAGCCGCTGCGTCATGGCGCAGACGGCGGCCGCGGCGGTCATGGGACCGTACCCGGCGAGCAGCCAGGAGCCCACGCTCATGGGCGAGGTCGGTTTGAGCACGCGGAGCATGTTCGGGAACCGGCTCGGCACCCCGAGGTCATTTACGAGCGCGACGGCCGACAAGGAGACCGCGGCAAGCGAGGACGTCTTCATCGCGGTGGCGGTGGTCGTGCGCCCCGTGAGGTGGGCTCCCGCGGCGAACACCGAGCCTGCGCCCGCGAGTCCGCCGAGGAAGAAGTATCCGGCGATGTCCCGGGCGGCCCAGGACGGTGCCTTGATCACGGGACGCCCGTAGTACGACTCGAACTCGGCGCGCGGGACCATGCGTTGTTCGCCACGACGCCCTTGGTTCCTGCTCTTCTCGGAGTGGCTCAGGGAGTCGCTCATTGTGTCGTATTCCTTCGGAGCAGCGTGGGCAGGACGAAGGACGCGGCCACGGCTCCGGCCAGGGAGAGGGCCGCCGCGCCGGCGTGCTTCCACATGGTGGGGAGATCTCGAGTGGTGACGACCGGGTCCGGCGGCAGCCCGTAGACCTCGGGTTTGTCGAGCAGCAGGAAGAACGCGCCGGCGCCGCCCACCCCGTCGGCGGGTTCGTGACCATACAGCTGGGCACCGTCGACTCCCGCTTCGTGCAGCTGGTCGACTCGCAGTGCCGCGCGTTCACGCAACTCGTCAAGGGGACCGAACTGGATGGACTCCGTCGGGCAGGCTTTGGCGCACGCCGGTTCCTGGCCGGCGCCCAGGCGGTCGTAGCACATCGTGCATTTGAACGCCCTGCCATCGGAGGGGCGTTGCTCGATGACTCCGTAGGGGCAGGCGGGCACGCAGTACCCGCAGCCGTTGCAGATGTCCTCCTGGACGACGACGGTGCCGAACTCGGTGCGGAAGAGCGAACCGGTCGGGCAGACGTCCAGACAGGCCGCATGGGTGCAGTGCTTGCAGACGTCCGACGACATCAGCCAGCGCATCTCGCCGGGCGCACCTGCGCTCTGAGGACCTTGCGGGTCAGCGGACGAACCGTCGGCGAGGGGGAGTTGGGTGCGTCCCTCGGGCGCGGGGACCTGCTGTTCGATGAAGGCGACATGGCGCCATGTCGAGGCACCGAGCCCTTGGGTGTTGTCGTAGCTCATGCCGGTGAGGGAGAGCCCGCCTTCCGGGATGGCGTTCCACTCCTTGCACGCCACCTCGCATGCCTTGCACCCGATGCAGATTGAGGTGTCGGTGAAGAAGCCGACGCGCGGCGGGTGTTCGGTGTGGCCTGCATCGCCGGCTGGATCCGGCTCGATTCCGCTGAACAGGTTCCGGTCCGTCATGTCCGGGTCTCCGTCCCCGTCGTGTCGGTGATGCCCGCCCGCCTGCGGTAGTCGGCGACCAGCTTGGGCAGGTCGGGGCCGCGGGGCCGGCGTCCGGGGCGGATGTCGGCGGTAAGTGCCTTGTCCTCCTGGATATGGGAGTTGGGGTCGAGGGCCATCGCGATGAGTTCGTTCGCCGCGTCACCTGTGGCCACACCGTTGGGCCCCCAGTGGAACGGCAGCCCGATCTGGTGCACCGTTCGGCCGTGGACCGTGAGCGGAGTGATCCGCCCGGTGACCATGACCCGGGCCTCGATGGCGTTGCGGGCCGTGACGATGGTCGCCCACCCCATGTGTTCCAGACTGCGTTCGGCGGCCAGTTGCGGGGAGACTTCGCAGAAGAACTCGGGTTGCAGTTCGGCGAGATACGGTGTCCAGCGGCTCATACCGCCCGCGGTGAAGTGCTCAGTGAGACGGTGTGTGGTGACGATGTACGGGTACACCTCGGCGCCCTTCTCGTCGCCGCTCGGGTGATAGCGGTTGCCCTCTCGGGGCAGCAACTGCCGTGTGGGCGAACGAGGGGTGGACGGGTAGAGGGCGTTACCGAACGGCGAGGCCTGGGGCTCGTAGTGGGTGGGCAGGGGGCCGTCCTCCAAGCCGGCGGGTGCGTACAGCCAGCCCTTGCCGTCGGCCTGCATGATGAACGGGTCGTCACCGCGCAGTGCGTCGGGCCCGACCGCGTCCTTGTCCGGTACGAAGCCGGGGGAGCGGTCGGGGATGAAGTCGGGCACGTCGTGGCCGGTCCACTTGCCGTCGGCCTCGTCCCACCAGACGTATGCCTTGCGTTCACTCCACGGTGTGCCGTCGGGTGCCGCCGAGGCCCGGTTGTAGAGGATGCGACGGTTGGCGGGCCAGGCCCAAGCCCATTCGGCTGCCACCCAGTCCTGTTCTGATCCGGGCCGCTTGCGGGCGGCCTGGTTGATGCCATCGGCGTATACACCGCAGTAGATCCAGCAGCCGCAGCGCGTCGAGCCGTCGTCCTTCAGCTCCGTGTACGCGCTGAGCGGGCTTCCGTCCGGGCCATGACCGTTGATCTCGGCGAGCACGGCTTCGGCTACGGGATCCTGCTGAGGTCCGCTCACCGGGTAGTTCCAGGTGAGGTCGAGGACGGGTCGGTCCATCGGGTCCGTCGAGCCCGACAGCTTCTCCTTGATGCGACGGCCCAGGTGATACATGAACCACAGGTCACTGCGCGCGTCGCCCTCGGGCTCGACCGCCGCGTAGTGCCACTGCAACCACCGGTTGGTGTTGGTGAAGGAGCCGGACTTCTCGGTGTGTGAGGCTGCCGGGAAGAAGAACACCTCGGTTCCGATGTCCTCGGTGCGCAGCTCCCCGGTCTCGATCTCGGGGCCGTCCTGCCACCAGGTCGCGGACTCGATGAGGGAGAAGTCACGCACGACGAGCCAGTCCAGGTTGGCCATGCCCAGGCGTTGCAGTCGTGTGTTGGCGGAACCCACGGCCGGGTTCTCTCCCATCAGGAAGTACCCCTTGCAGACGCCGTCGAGCTGTGCCAGGACCGTGTCGTAGGTGGTGTGCGAGCCGGTCAGGCGCGGCAGGTGGTCGAAGCAGAAGTCGTTGTCAGCCGTGGCCGCCTCGCCGTAGTAGGCCTTGAGCAGGCTCACGAAGTAGGCCCGCATGTCGGCCCAGAAGCCCTTCTCCGTGCGGCTGGCCTCGACGAACTTGTCGAGGGTCTCGTGCGCGTGGGCGTGGGGCATCGGCAGATAGCCGGGCAGGAGGTTGTACAGGGTGGGGATGTCGCTGGAGCCCTGGATGGAGGCGTGGCCGCGCAGCGCCTGGATGCCGCCGCCGGGGCGGCCGATGTTGCCGAGCAGCAGTTGGAGAATACTGGCGGCACGGATGTACTGCGAGCCGACCGTGTGCTGGGTCCAGCCGACGGCGTAGGCGAAAGCACTGGTCCGCTCACGGCCCGAGTTCTGGGTCAGGTCCTCGCACACACGCAGAAACGTCTCGCGGGGGACACCACAGATCTTCTCCACCATGTCGGGTGTGTAGCGGGCGTAGTGCCGCTTGAGGACCTGGTACACACACCGCGGGTGTTGGAGCGTCGGGTCGGTGGGGGCGTGGTGGCCGGTCCTGGCGCCGCCCGATCCGTGGGTCTCGGGGCCGCCCGACCCGCGGACGCGTTCCTCGTACTGCTCGTCGACGTCGCCGGTGGGCTGCTGGACTTCGACGCCTTCGTACTGCCAGCTCGACGGATCGTAGTGGTGCTTGTCCTCGTCGAGGCCGGAGAAGACGCCGTCCAGGTCTTCGGTGTCGCGGAAGCCCTCGCTGACCAGGGTGGCGGCGTTGGTGTAGTTGAGGACGTACTCGCGGAAGTCCTTCTCCTCCGTCAGGACGTGGTTGATGATCCCGCCGAGAAAGACGATGTCAGTGCCTGCCCGGATCGGCACGTAGAGGTCTGCGAGTGCGCTGGTGCGGGTGAAGCGCGGGTCGACGTGGATGATACGGGCGCCGCGTGCCTTGGCCTCCATCACCCACTGAAAGCCGACAGGGTGGGCCTCGGCGAAGTTGGAACCCTGGATGACGATGCAGTCGGCGTGCTGCAGATCCTGCATGAACGTGGTGGCGCCGCCCCGTCCGAAGGAGGTGCCTAGTCCTGTGACGGTGGAGCTGTGGCAGACCCGTGCCTGGTTCTCCACCTGGACGACGCCGAGCCCCGTCAGCAGTTTCTTGATGAGGTAGTTCTCCTCGTTGTCGAGTGTCGCGCCGCCCAGGCTGGCGATACCGAGCGTCCGGGCCGTGCGCAGTCCGTCAGACTCCCACTCCCAGGTCCGGCGCCGGGTCTCGACGACTCGCTCCGCCACCATGTCCATGGCGGTCTCCAGGTCTAAAGGCTCCCAGTCGGTGGCGTACGGCCGGCGGTACAGCACCTGGTGGCGGCGGGCGGTGCCGGTGGTGAGCTGAAGCGTGGCCGACCCCTTGGGGCACAGCCTGCCCCGGCTGACCGGCGAGTCGGGGTCGCCCTCGATCTGGACGACCTTGTCGCCCTTGACATAGACCTGCTGGCCGCAGCCGACCGCGCAGTACGGGCAGACGGAACTCACCACACGGTCGGCGGAGTCCGTTCGCGGCCGGAGCCGCTCGGAGCCGGCCGACATCGCGGCAAGGCCACGACCGAGGGGGTCGGAGCCCTTGACCTGACGGAGAACGGGCCACTCGCCGACCCACTTGCGCACACCCATGCTGTGTCCTTTCGGCAGCTGCGCCGGTGGCGTACGTGCTGTTACAGGCTGCCCTTCTGCGTCGACTCGATGGCGGCCTCCCACGAGGCCGGACCGGTTCCGGCCCGCTGATCGGGCATGTCCCTCGGTGTGGGCCCCGAGTCTGGTGCTTGCCGGCGGTCGTCACTCACAGTGCTCTCGCTTCTTCGACGCGTTCGTTCGTCAGCGTGGCCCGCGGGTACCCCCTCGGACCGAAACGATGCGCGCCTTCTGCGACTTGGGATGGGGGTGAGCCACGAGGGTGCTGGTCCCGGCCAGCGGGCTTGGTAGACGCCTCCTCCATTCATTTCAAGTTCAAGGCGAAGGAACGTAAATCGCGACAGCAGTGGGGCATGAGGGTGGTCGACAGCGGCAGGGCAGCCGAGCACCGCCTGCACCGGTTGATTTCGGCGAGGGCTGTCGGGTATCCGGAAAGACGAGCGAGGACCTAGGAGGCAGCTCCATGCAACCGGGTACCAGTACAGACCGGCAGTCAGTATGTGAGGACCGCAGTACCGCGGACAGTGAGGCCAGCGTTCCCGAGGCCCAGATTCTTCTCGATGGCAGCGGCGACGGCGACGGGGGCGGGCCAGAAACCGCAGCCCCGGAGAGCAACATCATCCGGGGTGAGGACTGAGCGCGCGCCGTCGGGCACCTGCCTGTGCGGGTCGACAAGCACACACCGTGGCGTGGAGACGCATGGGCCCCGCGACCGCAAGGACCACCACGACGAGAACGAGGACTGCCTGATGACCTAAGCGAGGGCGGCGGCTGCCACGCCCAGGTCGGAGAGCAGTCCCGCGTACGCGCTCTTCCGGTCATCCGCTCTGAGAACTGCTGACGGGTGGATGGTACAGACGAGGCTTCGGTTGCCGCGCCGATCGTTTGCCGACGTGCCGTTTTCATCGGGGCTGTGTCCCAGTTCGTCCCATGAGGGTGCGGGTAGCAGGATGCCTCGCTGCTCGCTCACCCGAAAGGAGCTGCCCAACAGCGTCTTACCGGCGGTGGCACCCAGCGCTACGACGACGTCGGGGGCGACCGCTTTCAGCTCGGCGACGAGCCATGGCCGACAGGCCGTCATCTCATGAAGGTCGGGCGCCTTATGTATGCGCCGTTTGGAAGGGCCTTCCTGGCTGAATTTGAAGTGCTTCACCGCGTTCGTGAGATAAGTGTTTCCTTCTTCGATGCCGAGTTCGTCCAGGGCTTTGTGTAGCAGGCGCCCCGCCGGCCCGACGAAGGGGTGCCCCTGGACGTCCTCCTGGTCACCCGGCTGCTCTCCGATCAACATGATGCGGGCGGATCTGGTTCCGACGCCGAACACTGTCTGTGTGGCGTTCTCGTGCAGGGGGCAGCCCTGGCATCTGGCTGCTGCCCGCCGCAGGGTGGGCAGGCCACCGCGCTCCGGCAGATAGGGGGCGGCGGTGTGGGCTTCCTGCGGATGGTGCGGCATGTCTGCTCCCGCTTCTATGGTTCGCCGGAACCGGTGTGGCTGTCCGTCGCTGTGAACAGCTGTTTCGGTAAGGAAGCCAACCCGAAGGTCAGAGCGCCGCCCTACACTCCACGTGCCATGGCGTCCGCCACCTCCTCACCCCTTCCATGGCACCTTGGCATTCCACCGTTCGCATGCTGGCGAGCACGGGCCGGCACAGTCGATGCTGTGGGTGATGTGGCGGGCTGTGCGCCCCGTGTACTCCAGAACCGACGAGGAGTACAAACCCTTGCCGGGGGACCTCGGACACGTTCGACAGAAGCACTCGTTGACTTGGGTATTTCCGTGGCCGGCCAGCGAAACCAGGCACCGCGGAGACTCAGAAGTGTCGCGACGAGCATTCCCCCCCCACGCGCGATCCAGGCACCCCGGTGTGAGACTGCGTAGGTACGCATCGGCCGTGACCGGACGAGCTTCCGGGGAAGGGTTGACGAGGTGTCGGTCCCGGAGATCCCTGACGTCGGCCTGGGTGAGTTCCTCGCGGACCCTGGCACCTCGACGCTTGACCTGACCACCGCTGTCGCGCGTTGTTCCAAGGCGCTGGGGCTTGAGCATTCCGTGGTGTACCTGGCCGATCTGCAGCAGCGACAGCTGACACCGCTCAACGACGTGGTGCCGGCGCTTCCTATTGACGACTCGCTCGCCGGCTGGACCTACCGCACTCAGTCCCTGCGCGTCGAGGAGTCCGACTTCGGAGGGATGACGGCCTGGTTGCCGCTCGTGGACGGGGCGGAACGCCTTGGCGTCCTCGCTGTACGAACGCCCGCACTCGATCCGCTGGCGCTGCGCCGCGGCAGGACACTCGCGGCCCTACTCGCCATGATGGTCACGTCAAAGCGGGCGTACAAGGACACCTTCGTCCATCAAACCCGTACGGAACCCATGCGACTGGCCGCCGAGATGCTGCGCGCCTACCTCCCACCCCGCACGATCGGGTCCACACGCGCCGTGTCGACGGCCGTCCTGGAACCGGCGTACGAGGTCGGAGGGGACGCGTACGACCACGCACTCACCGACACGACCCTCCACACCGCGATCCTGGATGCCATGGGGCACGATCTGGCCTCTGGTCTGACCTCAGTGGTCGCCCTGGCCGCCTCCCGTCACGCGCGTCGCAACGGAGCAGACCTCCCGGACCTTGTGCGGTCTGTCGATATGGCCCTGTCCGAGTGGCTGCCGAACCGGTTCTGCACTTCCGTACTCGCCCAACTGGACCTGTTCACCGGCAAGTTGCGCTGGATCAACTGTGGGCACCCGGCGCCGCTCCTCATCCGCAACCAGCGCCTGGTCGACGGAGCGATGGACCGCGACGCCGACCCGCCCATGGGGATGCCGGCCGCCTTCACTGTGGAGCCACGACGGGTGCACGAAATTTCCCTCGAGCCGGGGGATCGCGTACTGATGTTCACCGACGGCGTCACGGAAGCCCGCACGGCGGACGGCGGCGAACTCGGGCTCGAACGGTTCGCCGACTACGTCGTGCGGGCCGCCGCGGCGGGAGAGCTGGCGCCGGAGACACTCCGGCGACTCATCCACGCGATCCTGAATGCCCAGGAGAACCGCCTCCGGGACGACGCGACGATCCTCATGCTCGAGTGGCGGAACCCGCTACGGACGCCGGAGGCGCACGGCAGCTGACGTCCGAATCCCGTCGGCAGGTTGCCCTAGAGGCAGCGGCCCGAGACTCGGGAGCCCCGTCCCCTTAAAGCGCGGTGAGAGTCCAGAAGCCTCGGAGTGGAGTGGACTGCCCTCCGCCCAGGGACGAGGACATCACAGCGCGCCGCGACGACGTCTGCGGCACGTCCAGTGCAAGAAACCGGGCCGGCGAACGTTCTCGCCGCCATCCTCGCCACGGTCAACAGCCAAGCGGGCGTGGTCATATCGGGGACACGCTGATTGCGAGGGAAAGAGCGTTCAGCACGACGCCGTTACCTGACGCCACACCCGCCCGGTGCGGTGACCGGGCACCTTTGCCCCTCCGGGGCGGAGGGGCAAAGGCTTGCGGCTCTCCCGCGGGGGGGCATGGAGGGCCGGGCTACGGTCACCCAGAGCGCGAGTTACCAATCATGCGACGCTGAAACCCGATTGAGGCCCTCCGCGCCGATGTGCCGGACCGATTGTGTTTCGGTTCAGGCTGCCTGAGCATCCTCGTTCTACTCCCAGTCGCGGGTGGCTTCTTCGCGTACGCGCCGGCAGCTGGTCTGGATGAGGCGGGAGACGTGCATTTGCGAGATCCCGAAGTGTTCCGCGATCCGGGACTGCGTCATGTCCTCGAAGAAACGTAGGTAGAGGATGCTGCGTTCGCGTTCGGGGAGGTGTTCCAGGCCGGCCTTGGCGGCTTCCCGGTCGGTGATCACGTCGTAGGACTCATCGGATGCGCCGAGCGCGTCCGCCAGGCTGAAAGCGTCGTCGTCGCCTGATGTCAGGAGTCCCGCGTCCAGGGACAGAGCGCTGAAGCCGTCGATCGCCTTGAGGCCGTCGCGGACCTCGTCCTCGGTCAGTTGGGCGTGGGTGGCGATGGCGGTCACGCTGGGTTCCGAGCTGCCGCCGGGTTGCTGGGCGAGGTCGCGGCGGGCGAGGCGGACCCTGTTGCGCAGGTCCTGCACGCGCCGGGGCACATGGACGTCCCACATGTGGTCGCGGAAGTGGCGGCGCAGCTCACCCCTGATGGTGGGGACGGCGTAGGGCTCGAACCGGCCACGCTGCGGGTCGTAGTTGTTCACCGCCTTGAGCAGCCCCATGGCCGCGACTTGGCGGAGGTCCTCGACATTTTCGCCCTTGTTGTGGAAGCGGACGGCGATGCGGTGCGCCACGGGCAGCCACGCCTCGACGACCTCTTCACGCAGGACATCCCGCTCACGTCCTTCGTCGAGGCCGGCGAGATGGGCGAAGGCCTCCGTCGTGTCGGGGCTGTCGTTGCGGCGGGAGACGGTATGCGTTCGGTGGGTGAGCATGAAATTCGCTCCTCAACGGTCTGTTACAGGGGCCGTCCGCGAGAAGCGAAGGGGGTCACAGCACCCGGCGTCCTCGACCAAGGAGCAATAAGCCGCTCGCGGCGGATGCCTCTGGTCCGAAGCACCGTTGTTCTCCGCTTATCCCATCATTGTCTCTCCAAACGCCGTCAGCCTCGAATCGGGGCCGACGGCGTTTGAGACCGAGGCGCGGCGGAGTCCAGCCGCCCAGCAGCGCGGCAACCGCTGTTCATGCCGCAAGTGCCAGCGGTCGATGCTCAGCGGGCCCTGAGCCCGAGGCCCGTCGGCTGGGCTTCGCCATAGGTCGCTGCTGGGCAGCGGCCGCGCTTTCAGCCCTCGGGCTTGAGGAGGGTTTTGATCATTCCGTCTTCCTTGGCCTGGAATATCGCGTATGCCTTCGGGGCGTCCTCTAGTGGCATGGCGTGGGTCTTGAACGTGTCGACATCGAGCGGATCTACGTCGGTGAGGAGCGTGGCAGGATGTCCTCCACCCACCGCCACGCGTTGGCCTGGCCCATCCGCACCTGAATCTGCTTGTCGAACATGGTCAGCAGGGGCATTGGGCTGGCAGCACCGCAGTAGACGCCGGAAATGGAGAGTGTTCCACCACGGCGTACGAGTTCGAGGCCCGCGTGCAGGGCCCCCAGCCGGTCCACTCCTGCATGCTCCATGAGCGGCTGGGCCACCACATCGGGGAGGAGTCCGGTGACCCACTGTGCCGCCTTGGCGAACGGCGCGCCGTGCGCCTCCATGCCGACGGAGTCGATGACCACGTCGGTTCCGCGCCCGTCGGTGAGGTCCCTGACGGCCTCCGCCAGTTCCTTGCCGTGCCGCCGGACATCGAGGCGGGTGACTCCGTGCGCGCCGGCTCGCGAAAGCCGCTCGTCCACGACTTGCCCCTCGGCAAGCCAAACCAGGGTGCCAAGAGGCCGGTGCCTCGCCCCGCACAACTACCACGATGCTCGGATATCCGGTTACGGGACCCCGGAGTATCGATACGAATCTCTCTCCTGGGGGTGCTTTTGCGCGTCAGCGTGCAACATCCTCCACTCACCGCTTCTAGGCGAATGCCCTACGTGGCCGCGTGCTGCTCCGAGTGGCGGGCGGGAAGTTGCGGGCGTAAGCCTGGAGTACATGCGGCGGCCCGGTGAGTTCGGTGCGTGGGGCGCGCGGGAATCGCCTCCCGGGCCGCCGCACGTGCAGGGAGGGCCGCGTTTTGACCCCGAGGAGCGACGCCCAGAGAGGCGTGCGATGCCGTCAGGCATGGTCAACTGCGAGTCCGGATCCCGGACCCGGGCGACCTACGCCTTCGACAGGTAACGCTTCCGCGTGACGCCTTCTTCGGTGAGGTCGAGCAGGTGCCCGCAGACCGAGCGGTCGGCAGGATTTGCGCCGAGATGCTCACACGCTCTCTCCCCCCGGGGGTGCCACCCCGTCCTCCCCGGTGAACTGCGCGACCAGGCAGTGGCAGTGGTGGATTACCTGCGGACCGACGTCGGTATGGGAATGCTCATTCCCGGCGCCGCCCACAGCGACATCGACACCATCCGCGTGTCCGTGCACGACGTGGACGCCGGCTGATCGGGCGCCTGCCGGCCAGACGCCCGTACGCTCCCTCGCCGTATGCGGAGCGTTGCCTGCTGGGGGAGTGTGCGGCGGCATCCTGGGTCAGCCGGGCCCTGACGGAATGGCTCCCAGTGCCTCCGCATGCGACAGCAGTCACAGGGCAGGAAGCGGATGCAGGAGGACAAGTAGCGGCGGTCCGCGGGCGGCAGCAGCGAACGCGAGGAATTGGCAGCTTTGAGGCGGGAGAACCGCCGACTGCGCGTTGGTCCTGCTTCTCCGCCTCGGTGAACGGGTGCCCCATCACCGGGAGTTGGTGACCAGGGCTGGGCGGCGCGTCAGGTTGAGGACCAGGGGTGATTCTCTTGTGCGTCTCGCCGGACCGGAGCCCGACAGCAGCGCACCGAGGAGTAGACGTGTGCCAGGAGCCGCCTCGGGTACGCGTCCCACTTCACTGAAAGTCGAGAGAGCAAGGAGCCACGTTCATGTCGAAGGTCGAAGAATCGATCGAGGTCTCCGTGCCGGTCACCGTCGCGTACAACCAGTGGACCCAGTTCGAGGAGTTCCCCCATTTCATGGGTGGCGTGGAGCGTATTGAGCAGCGGACACCGACCCTGACGCACTGGGTGACGAAGGTGGACGGAGTCTCCCGGGAGTTCGACGCGAAGGTCGTGGAACAGATCCCGGACGAGCGTGTGGCCTGGGCAACGGTAGCCGGCGACGTCCACCAGGCCGGTGTGGTGACCTTCCACCGCTTGGACGAGGACAGGACCAAGGTGATGCTGCAGATGGAACACGAACCCCACGGAGCGCTCGAAGGAGCGGCCGACAAGATGGGTCTGGTCAAGCATCAGATCACTCAGGACCTCAAGCGGTTCAAGTCGTACATCGAGAAGCGCGGTACGGAATCCGGCGCTTGGCGGGGCCAGGTCTGAGACCGGCGGCGGCGAGAGTCGACCGTCAGGCGACCGGATGACCCGGGGTGATGTCGCGCGCATCGTGCAGTGACAGCAAGGCCGCTTCGCCGCCTGAGACGTTCTCTGCCGCCTCCGGCGCAAGCAGGAAGCCGACGTGGTCTCCGCCGTCGACCCGCCTCTCCACACGGCCGACGAACCAGGCAGGAGCCTGCTCGTCCAGGATCAGCGACTCGCCCGGCCCCCGGTGCCAGGCGATGTCGCTGAACTTGTCCCTGCGGTCGCCGGTCTCGCCGCCGAAGACGCGGGCCAGCCCGGTCTGGTCGTGGCGCAGGAGGTGTACCGCGAGGCGCTCGGCGCGCGCGGCCACCCGCAATGTCAGATTCGCCTTGGAGAGCCAGACCATGAACCGGGCGGGCCGGATCGAACACTGGGAGGCGAATCCGACGAGGTATCCCGACTTCTCACCGGCGGTCGCGGCGGTGACGACGTACAACGGATAGTCGAGCGGATCGGTGAACGTATCCAGATCGGTCACAGGATGTGGCTCCTCGCTCAAGAGATCGGATGCAGGGCAATGTTCGATGGCTTCACGTCCCAGCCGACCCAGGCCGACGGCGCCTCCATCTTCGTCCGTCAGGGAGGGGACGGCCCTGGGGTACTGCTGCTCCACAGTCACCCAGAACCTCCGCGACCTGGCACCCCGTGGCCCCTCAACTGGTGGAGCACGGCTCCACGGTGACCTGCCCGGATCTCCGGGGGTACGGCGCTCCCGCAGGCCGGCCCCATGTAGGACCACTCCTGGTCCTCCGAGCGCGTGGTCGCTGGCGACGTGGTGGCGGTGATGCGGGCGCTTCGGCCACGACCAGGTGCCAGCGCGCGGGCACAAGCACTACGCGGGCGCCGCCCCCCCCGCGGCCGCCCTGGCCACGTCAATCTGATGTCACTCCTCGGCCTGCACCGGGCACTCCGCGGTGCGCTGGTCTGACACTTCGCCGCCGTGGAGGTGACCTCCCCGCCGGGTTCGCGGCGGCGACCGCAGCGATGCGTCGGGCGGGCACCGGCCCGGCCGCCGCCCGTTTCTACGACGAGCCCGTCGAGGCGGACGCGGTGCACGAGCAGGTCGTACGCCGCGAGGTGGTCGGCGGCCTGCTGGCGCGCGAGCCCGGCCTGGACGCTGACATCGCCTTCGGCGTCGGTGCCACCGGCCTGCCCGAGACCCGGCTCACGGAGCGCCTATTGACGAATTGGCGCGCGGGCGACAGCGCGCTGCGGCCTGCTGTCCCGCGCCGCGGAGGAGCTGAGCCAGGCGTGCCGATGCGCAAGGACAGCCACGAGGCCACCCGTCCACCCGTGAGGTGTTCCCCGCCAGTCCCGCCTCACCTGACGCGGTGGATCTGAAGGACGAGGACATCCTGCGGGCCTGGTCGCGCAGGCTTCACCGCGGGTCCTGGCTGATACACCCCGGTGACGGCGTCCTCATCCGGCACCGGTGAGCCGCGCGTTCCCTGGGCGTTCCGGCGAGGATCTGATCCTCGCCGCGGCCGTCGCCCGATCAGGCGAGGATTCTTTGAGGGAGCCCTCCGCTGATAAATAGTCTTCCGGTACCCGACTCTCGTCGGAACCCACGCTGATAGACGCGGACTGAGCCCTCCGAGCACGGCCCCCACCGCATCCCAATGAGACCGCGTCGCCTGCCGGCGCCGCGCTCCAGGGCTTCCGCGCCGTCTTGGCCAGTGAGGATCAGGTGTGGCTGGGCAGCCGCGTGGGTGACTTTCAGGGGACCTCGCGCAGGTGGAGCGCACCCAGGATCCGCGCGCTTCCTGCATAGCTCGTCGTAAGCGGGGCACACGGAAGCGCGAGATGCGCTTGAGAGGGCAGGTGCCGGCGCTCTGATGGATCTGCCGCTGACGTGACAACGACGTCGAATTTTGTCCACTCCACGGAAAGCGTGATCAGACCATGCCCAAGCCTGTCACCCTCATTGAGGAGCACCCTCACCGGGGCACCACGCTTCACCATCGTGCCGGGTTGGTGTGCAATGCCCGGTCGCCGGCGCCACTGGCGCTCGAGCTGTACTACACCTCATCCGACCCCTATGCGGTCCGCATCAAGCTCGCCGTCGAAGGCGCCGAGGTCCGCTGGGCGCTGTCCCGCGAGTCCCTCCTGGTCGGACTACGTCGCCACGACGGGCTGGGTGATGTCGCCGTATGGCCCGTCAGGGCGCCGAACGAACCACCCCTTCTCCGCATACGCCTCGGCCCCCCAGGCAGGTGCGCAGTCATGGAGACAGAACTGGGCATCATCGCGGAGTGGTTGGACGTCACGCAGCAGCTCGTCCCTCCCGGCTGCGAACCGTCCTACATCCACTGGGACGGCTTCCTCTCCGCACTCCTGGACGAGTTCTGAAGGCACCCCGCGAGTGGCCTACGAAGCCCCATCTGAATTGAACGGCCGACTACGACCCGCAGCATGCAGCCGTTGTCGATGCTCCGACGAACTGGCGCGCTATGTACAGTTCTTAGGCCGTATCAGCCAACTCTGCACGGATGTTGCGGGCATCCGCCCCGGTGCCTCCTGGCTCAGGTGCGACGCGGTGTCGACTGCCCTGCGACGATCCGGAACCTGATCACCGTGCGCGCACCAGGCCAGCTGACGAATCTCCGGACAGCACCCAGCCTCATAGCGCATTGCTCGACGGCGAGAAGGAGGCCCCGACCGAGACCCGCTCCCCGCCCTGCAGGGCGCACATACAACCGCTTGAGCTCCGCGGTCTCAGGAGTACCCCTCAGCAGCCGCAACCCTGCGCAACCCAGGAACTCGCCCCCACCGCTGCGCGCAACGAGAAACTCGCCGTCGGGCGGGGTGAGTACATGGTGGGGATCCTCATCAAGCACCGCACGAAGCTCTGCTTCTGTACCTGGACGGCCCAGGACCCGCCGCCCCATCTCGGTGAAGTACTCCCGCATCACCTCGTCGACATCCGCGCCGATGACAGGCTCTGCCTTGATAGTCCACGCTGACATACAGGGCATGATTCCCGAGCTGCTCGTGGCCGTCCAGGGTCTACCGACAGGTTCCTAGCCAGCCTCAGACGCAGAGATCGATACGGACAGGCCTTAGCTGGCCCCTGTCCGTAGAGCTTGGTATGCCGAGCAGGGAGGCGCTGTTGCCGCGCTCACGGGCTGAGTCGTCTCGCCCTGCGAGTGCACGGTCCAGCACTACGGAGTGGAGATCGACTGCCGTCGCCACCGCGGTGCGGGAGCTTGGTACGTCAAGACTGCCGGATGAGGCAGAAAGGGTGTCCGACGGGATCGGAGAACACCCGGAAGTCACGTTTTCCGCCGTCGTCCTCAAGATCGAGAGGACGCGCGCCCAGTGCGATGACCTTCTGCTGTGCCGCGTCGATGTCCTCGACGGCGAGGTCAAGGTGGAGTTGCTGAGAGTCGTGATCGGCGGCGGGCCAGTCGGGCGGCTTGAGGCCCGGCGAGAGCTGGAAGGACATGCGCTGACCAGCTGGCGGCCGAAGATCGACCCAACTGCCGTCTCCCCTGAAGTCGTCGATATCGCCGCCCAGCACGGCGGCGTAGAACTCGGCGAGCTGCCGTGGCTGCGGACAGTCCACGACGACAGTCAGCATGGTGGCGAAACCCATCGTTCTCGTCCTTCCTCAGTCGGGGCGCCGCATGGGGGCGCAGAGGACCGAGTGCCCCGGCGGATGCGCGTAACCCGGGAGCACGCTCTCTCTTTGGCGCCGGTCACAGCGGGATGGGGGGCAGCACTACCCTCCGGTCAGGTCCTGTCGTCGGGTGCAGAGGGCAGCTGCTCATCCGAGATGTATGGGCTCTTCACCCAAGTGGCACAGGGGCGCGTGGGGAAACGTGCCGTCCGCGCGCACCTCCACCTGCGGGCGGGCGGCAACAGCATGGCGCTCGATCGTCAGGAGGTACGTAGGTGGGCGTGCGCACGGCAGCGCACAGAGCCGGTCAGGGCTGCTGTTGCGGCACTCGGTCCGTTGGCGTGACCTGAATACCGATGTTTCCACGTCACCCGAGGCAAGGAGGAAAAGATGCCGCGAGGTTCCAGCACGAAGCGGGAACGTCAGTACGAGCATGTCAAGGAGAGCGCCGAAGACCGCGGAGAGTCGAAGGGGCGGGCGAAGGAGATCGCCGCCCGCACGGTCAACAAGGAACGCGCCCGGTCGGGGGAGTCGAAGTCAGCCAGCAAAACCTCCACACACGACAAGAAGTCAGCCTCGCAGCGTGGCGGCGAACGCTCCCACAGCGGCGCGCAGGGACCGACGAAGGATCAGTTTTACGAGGAGGCGAAGAAGCGGCACATCGAGGGGCGCTCGTCGATGAACAAGCAGGAGTTGCGAAAGGCTCTCGGTCGCTGACGCGCAGGCATCGCGTGCCGCCGTTGCTCTCAATTCGTCTGGCCTCGGACAGGGCGTCCAGTAATTGCCGAGAACTCGTCACGAGACCCCGCTGACAGCTCGCCCGACGGGCTCTCGCCCACTGGGATGACGTCACTGGGCACAGCGCGCCGCAAAATGCCGGACGTGCCTAGGCTGGATGGAGCGTCACAGTGAAATCGGAGGGCCTCATGATCGCCTTAGGTGTAATTCTGCTGGTCATCGGCTTCGTCACGGGAATCAGCATCCTGTGGACCATCGGTGTCATCCTCGTCGTCATCGGAGCCATCCTCTGGATCATGGGAGCGGTCGGACACTCCGTCGGCGGACGCAAGCATTACTGGTAGCAAGCAGGTCACTAGGGGGGAGCGCGGCAGGCGCGGTGGGGATTCTTCCCGCCACCAGAGAGGCAGGCCAGACCATGGCTAAGCAGCCGAAGTCATCCCAGCCCTCGCACGGCGAGGGCCCCGGCCGGCATAAGGGCACCAAACAGCACGGTTGGTCTCCCGATGTCGACGAGACCCGTCAGCAGGACAACCCGAGCGCCCACCGCTCCTTCCATCCGGGCGAGCACGCCCCCGCCAAGGGCCCCGGGCGCAAGGTCTCCAAAGAGGAGGCCGGGAACCCGCATGGCGAGCCCGTGAAGAGCAGGGGGCGCCGCGGCGAGGACCAGAGCAAGGCCGGCAGTGACGACAAGGGTATGCACGACACCGGCCCGCGAGGGCGCTCCCAGCGCCCCAGTGGAACCAAGGACGCATCCGCCCACACCGGCGTCGACCCCAAGGATCCGCCAGGCACGCGTAGCCGAGGCTGAACATCGCGACCCGATCCGCTGCCCGTGGCGGGTGCAGCGGGTGGCCCAGCCAGGTGCCCGACAGCGCCACAGCCGTGCCTTATCGCCCCGTACCCAGGTCCCGCCAGGCGCGCCACGCCGTCTCATACGTCGCTGTCCGCGTTTCAGCCCAACCGCCCGTGGCTGGCGGGCCGTACTCGTCGCGCAGGCGCAGGACCTCGCGGTGCGCCGCGTAAGCGGCGTGCTGTCTCTCAACCAGTTCATCGAAGGTGTGTGCCACGAGCGGATCTTGAGCAGGCGCGAGGCGACGCGATCGTTGACCGCCCTGCCCTGCCCTGCCCTGCCCGATACCAAGGGGTCGTTGAATCCCTAACAGGACGGCGGGTGCCGCGAACTGCACCATGATGGAGGCGTTGCGGTGCGTGATCACCTGCGGGGCCTCTTTGCCTCCATTCAGAGGGGAAGTCGGCGAATGTTGCTGCCAGCGAAGACCGAGGTCGCCCGTCACCTGCAGTTTTACCGCACATGGGAGCGCAGACTGCGCACTACACCCACTGATCACCAAGCCCGAAAGTGCTTCGAGGACGCCGCCTACACGCTTTGTGTCCTGCTGGGGCAACGCTGCGGCCGGGAGGCCGCCGACGCGGCCGAGGAGTACCTGCACCCCATGGGGCCCTGCGCTAACGCTGCAACGTGAACCGACTCGAAGGCAGCACGGTTACGACGGACAATGAACTTGCACAACGGTGCTTCGGCGCGGAGGCATCTTCGCGAGCGGGCCGCGCGCCGCTCCGGTCGATCCTGTCCGGGCGCCTCGCTTCTCGCGGGAGAGCAAGATTTCCGACCGTTGAGGAGCGTCCCATGCTCACCACCGCCGCCTTGCGACGCACTAAAGCCGCCCACGAGGACAGTCCCGACACGGCGGCCGCTTTCGGCTCCCTAGCAGGGCTGAGTGAAGGGCCCGAAAGGGATCGGCTGCGCGAGGAAGTCATCGAAGCGTGGTTGCCGATGGCGCACCGCATCGCTAGCGGCTTCCGCGATAAGGGCGAAAGCATCGAGGATCTGCGTCAGGTGGCGGCCATGGGGCTGGTCAAGGCCGTCAACAGCTACGACCCGCAGCGTGGCCGCTTTGAGCCCTACGCCGTGCCCACTATCAGGGGCGAACTTCGCCGGCACTTCCGCGACCACATGTGGGACGTCCACGTACCGCATCGCGTACAGGGACTGCGCAACAAGGTCCGCCTCGCTCGCCAAGAGCTGGCACAGCAGCCCGGCGGCAGCACGGAACCCGATGTCGGCGCTATAGCCGCCCGCGCGGCCCTGACCGAGGACGAGGTCCGCGAAGGCCTCACGGCCATCGACGGGTTCAGCGCTCTCTCCCTCGACGCGGAACTTCTCCCTGTTGACGGCCAGGGGGACAACCTCGTCGACTCGCTGGGCGCTCTTGATAGTGCTTACGACATCGTCATCGACCGCGAAGCCGCCAAGGTCGGCCTGGAGCATCTACCGGAGCGCGAGCGCAGCATCCTGTACATGCGGTTCTTCGAGGACCTGACGCAGAGCCGGATCGGAGCGAGGTTCGGCATCTCACAGATGCATGTCTCGCGCCTCATCCATGACAGTTGCATGCGCGTTCGTGAGGAAGCCAGTTGCGACTGCGACTGCGGCGAGGGCGGTTAGGCTGCCTGAATGCGGGGTCGGGCTCAAGGCCGACCCCGCAGTGAGAGTCGTAGGCAGACGGCGGGGCCGGCCGAGGCCGATCACAGATTGTGCACTCCGCCGCTTCGCCACAGCGGGAACTGCGGATTGGTCTCTGGGAAACCATGATTCATGGTCGGCTGGTTTTGTTGTAGCGCCGCGCGGTCGACGCCCTCTTGGCTGCGGTCAAACTAAGCCACCTCGACGATGCCAGCGCGCACAGCTGCGGCGGCCCACTTGGCGACGAGCTCCTCGTACCGCTGCCGCGTGTCCCCGGACAGCCAGCCGCCGCACGCCAGCACGAGCGCGCGGATCTCCTCATTCACCGCACCAGCGGGCCGCGCGGGACCTGGGTCCGGGGGGGGGGCGGTTTGGATCAAGCTTAGGTGTCCGGTCTGACACAGCCCAGCGGTCAGCGGGATCGGCATAGTCCGATCAGTCGGCGGAGCGGTCGGCTGCGCGGGTGAACCGTCGCCGTGCCTACGATTGAGCGGGACATTGGCTACCTTCGTGGCTCAGTCATCAGTCCCGGTCACCGGTAGGGCTTATCTCCTCGGAATGGGTTGCTGCCCAGCTTGCGAGGAGCTTGAGCCGGTCCTCGTCAGGGGTGCCCGGCTCGGCCGTGTAGATGGTCAGGGAGTGGACCTCGCGTGGAGAAATGGGCAAGTCCAGCGGTTGGTAGACGAGCTCGATGCTCCCGGCGTCGGGGTGCTGGAACTGTTTGACCCCGCCGTGGTGGATGCGCACGTCGTGGGCGGCCCAACGAGTGCGGAAGTCGGTGCTCATCGTGCACAGTTCACCGATCAGTTCGCGCAGCGCCTTGTCGTGCGGGTAGCGGCCGGCCTCGGCACGCAGCAGGGCGACGGTGGCGCCAAGGGCGCCGTCCCAGTCGGCGACGAAGTCGGGTGCCCCGCGGTCGAGGAACCAGTACCGGGCGAAGTTCGGCCGTCCTCGAGCATCGGTGGTTTCGCTATCGAACAGTGGCGCGAACAGGGCGCGGGCCAGTGCGTTGGTGGCGACGATGTCGAGACGCCCGTTGGTGACGAAGGCTGCGGACAGGGTCATGGAGTCGAGCAGCCACTGGATGCGGACCGGCACGTCGACGGCCTTGCGGCGGCGGGGGCTGCGGCTGGAGGGTTGTGCGGCGCGGGCCAGGTCGAACAGGTAGGTGCGTTCGTCGTCGTCCAGCTGCAGCGCACGGGCGACCGCGTCGAGGACGTCTTCGGACACGCCGTTGATGTGGCCCTTCTCCAGACGCGTGTACCACTCGGTGCTGACGCCGGCGAGGACGGCGACCTCCTCGCGCCGCAGCCCCGGAACCCGCCTTCGGCCACTGGTGGGCAGCCCGACCTGCTCCGGGGTGATCTTGGCGCGCCGGGTGGCGAGGAAGTCACGGATGTCGGCGCGGCGGTCGGGGAGGCGTTCCATGCCTCAACGCTACGGCGCGAGCCTCTGGGGGAGGGGGTTGAGCTTGTCCCCCCTATAAGTCCAGCCTCCCGCGCCTGTGGCAGAAGCGGTTTCGTGGGGTGCGCCCCCGATTTCGACCTGCTGCGGAGATGAAACATGACGACGCGAGGAGACACCCTCCACGCCCCCGACGTCCTGCAGGGCGCTGGCCCTGGGCAGCCGCCTGCCCGGCTTCCGCTCGTCGTCTACGTCCTGGCACTGGGCACGTTTTTGATGGGCACGACCGAGTTCGTGGTGGCGGGCCTGCTGCCGGAGATTGCCGGTGACGTGCAGGTCAGCGTGGCCCAGGCCGGTCTGTTGATCACTGTCTTCGCGGTCGGGATGATCGTCGGCGCGCCGGTGATGGCGATGCTGACGTTGCGGCTTCCCCGGAGGCTGACCCTGATGCTGGCGCTGGGGGTCTTCGCGGCCGGGCACGTCATCGTCGCCGTCGGCTCCAGCTTTTCGCTGTTGCTGGCCGCCCGGTTCCTGACCGCGTTGGCGACCGGAGCGTTCTGGGCGGTGGCCAACGTGGTGGCCGCCCGTGCTGCAGGCCCCGCCTCGAGCTCCCGCGCCCTGGGCGTCGTGGGCGCCGGCGCGATGCTCGCCAACGTCGTCGGCGTGCCGCTGGGCGCTTTCGCCGGACAGATCATGGGCTGGCGTGGCCCGTTCTGGGCGCTCGCGGCCCTGGGGGCAGCCGCCATGGTGCTCATCGCTCGCCACGTCCCGCACGACGAAGCAAGTCCCACGGTGGTGTCGATCCGCTCCGAGCTGACCGCTGTGCGCTCGGGCCGGATGTGGCTGGTCCTCGCGGCCTGCGCGACCACGACGGGCGGCGTGCTGTCGACGTACTCCTACATCTCTCCGCTGCTGACCGACCGGGCCGGGCTGGCCTCCGGCCTCGTGCCGCTGGTCCTGGTCGGATTCGGCGTCGGTGCCCTGGCGGGCTTCCTCGTGGGCGGCCGCCTGGGAGACCACCGCCCGCATGCAACGACCATCTCTGCCGCTGCGACCACCACGATCCTGCTCCTGGCGCTGTGCCTGCTGTCCCGGTCCGTCGCGCCCACGATCGTGCTGGTCGCCCTGCTGGGGCTGTTCGGACTTGGCGCCAACCCGGTACTGATCTCCCTCGGCGTCCGCTTCGCAGGCCGGGCCCCCACCCTGGGCTCCGCCCTCACTGTCTCGGCATTCAATCTCGGCACGGCCGTCGGCTCCTGGATCGCCGGCCTCGCTCTCGAGTCACCCCTGCAAGCCACCGGTCCCGCCGCCGTCGGCACCGCCATCGCGGCTCTCACGCTGATCCCCACGATCGCTATCGCGCTCACCCAGCGCCGCCGCTCGGCGGTCGTGATGTCGAGCCCGGGACCGGACACTTCGGCCCCTTGAGCGGGCGCGACCGCAAAAGCCTTCCACACCGAGGAAGGCCGGCGCCGTGCCTTCCCGAACACGAACTGGTGCCTTCAGGCACCCGCACCATGAAAGCAAGGAGATCCACGATGCGTGGAGTAGTGATGCACACCGCCGGCGACGTCCGCGTGGAGGAGCGCGAGGATCCGAAGATCATCGAGCCCACGGACGCGATCGTGAAGCTGACCGCGACCTGCATATGCGGTTCGGACCTGTGGCCGTATCGCGGTATCGAACCCGCCGACCGCACGCTCATGGGCCACGAATACGTGGGCGTGGTCGAGGAGATCGGTGACGCGGTGGAAACCGTCAAGCCCGGAGACTTCGTCGTCGGCTCTTTCGTCATCTCCGACAACACCTGCGAGATCTGCCGGGCCGGCTTCCAGTCCAAGTGCGTGCACGCCGAGTTCGTCCACGCAGGTATCGGCACCCAGGCCGAGAAGGCCCGCATCCCGCTGGCCGACGGCACCCTGGTCGCCACCCCCGGACAGCCCGACCCCGAGCTGGTCCCGGCCCTGCTTGCCGCGTCCGACGTCCTGGGCACCGGCTGGTACGCCGCCGTCGCCGCCGAGGCCGGTCCCGGCAAGACCGTCGCAGTCGTCGGCGACGGCGCGGTCGGCCTGATGGCGGTCCTGGCCGCCAAGCAGCGCGGCGCCGAGAGGATCATCGCGATGTCCCGCCACCCCGAGCGGCAGAAGCTGGCCCGCTACTACGGCGCCACCGACATCGTCGAGGAGCGCGGCGAGGAAGGCATCGCCAAGATCAAGGAACTCACCGACGGCCTCGGCGCGCACTCGGTCGTCGAGGCCGTCGGCACCCAGGAAGCGTTCATGCAGGCCGTCGGCGCCACCCGCGGCGGCGGGCACCTGGGCTACGTGGGCGTCAACTACGACGTGTCCATCCCCGGCATCGAGCTGTTCTTCGCCGGCATCCACACCCTTGGCGGCCCCGCCCCCGTGCGCCGCTTCCTGCCCGAGCTGATCCAGCTGATCTGGGACAAGAAGATCGATCCCGGCAAGGTCTTCGACCTCACCCTCCCCCTGGAGCAAGCGTCGGAGGGCTACAAGGCGATGGACGAGCGCCGCGCGACCAAGGTCCTGCTTACCCTCTGACAACCGGGCCGACAGCACGCTCGCGCCCTCCACCCCAACGCACGGAAGGAGAACCCGACCACATGGCCCTGATCTTGGTGACGGGAGCCTCCAGCGGGCTCGGCTATACGACGGCTACCGCGCTGGCCGAGGAGGGCCACGACGTGGTCGTCCACGCCCGCACCCCGGCACGCGTCACCGCGCCGGTGGGAGGGGGCCGGTGGACGGGCGTGGTGACCGGGGATCTGGCGGAGACCGGCGAGGTCCCCGGCCTCGCCCGGCAGGCCGCCGCGTTCGGCCGCTTCGATGCGGTCATCCACAACGCCGGCACCATGCACACCCCCGAAGCGGCTACCGTCAACACGATCGCGCCGTACCTGCTGACGGCCCTGATGGACAAGCCGTCCCGACTCATCTTTCTGAGCAGCTCCATGCATCGGGGCGGTTCCACCAGCCTTGCGCGATTGGCGGACGGCACGGCCTCCTACAGCGACAGCAAGCTGTGGGTGACCACCTTGGCCATGGCTGTCGCCTCCCGGTGGGAGTCGACAGGCGCCCAGGCCGTCGATCCGGGTTGGGTGCCCACCCGGATGGGTGGCCCCGGCGCGATCGACGACCTGGCCGCCGGCCACCAGACTCAGGTCTGGCTGGCCACCCAGGACGACATCACGCCGCCCACCGGCGGCTACTGGTACCACCAGCGCACCCAGGACCCGCACCCCGCCGCGCGCGACCCCGAGTTCCAGGACCGGCTTCTGCACGCCCTGGAGGAGCGCACGGGGGTTCGGCTCGACTGACCGCCGACCGGGCGTCAGCGCCCCTTTCCGGTCTCGGGGGAGGTGATGCCCGAGCTGGCGCGGCGCATGGCCTGATACAGCGCGGCATCCTCCGGAGGATCCGGCAGCGGGCCACGGCCGGGAGCCTTGAAGGACTGGATCATCCAGGCGACCGGGCGGCGCCAGGCATCGGGCGCGTCCTCACCGGTGGCGCTCAGAACGCCGGCGTTGGCCATAAGCAACAGGACCAGGTCCCGGCTGGTGAAGTCCTCGCGCAGGTCTCCGCTGTCCTTGGCGCGGGCGATGAGCTCCAGGAAGCCCTCATACGCCTCAGCGCGGCAGGCCTCCAGGGTCTCGGCTCCGGGCAGGCTCATCGTCAGGACATCGGCGAAGCCTCGGTCGGCCGCCTGCATCGCACAGACCGTTTCGATGTAGCCGGCGAAGCTCTGCCACGGGTCGGAGTTGGCGAGAGCCTCGGTGGTGGCTTGCACGTAGGCGTCCATCCGGTCCGCGAAGACGGCCGCGACCAGTGCCTCCTTGGTGGGGAAGCGGCGGAACATCGTGGCGATCCCCACCTCGGCCTCCCGGGCGACCGAGGCCATCGACGCGCTCAGCCCGTCGCGGCGGAAGACCGTGCGCGCTGCGGCGATGATCCGCGCCCGATTGCGCTCCGCATCGCTGCGCAGCGGCTGAGCTGCGGACTCGGCCGTGGTCCCGGCGCTGCCAGTGTGCTGATCCCGAGGGTGCATGCGGACCAGACTAGCAAACCGGATAGCCCTATCCGATTCCCGTGTTACGCTCGACCTTGAACCGGAAAGGGCTATCCGGATCGGAAAATGGATAGCCTTATCCACCTCTGCTCGACGGAAGGCTTCCCATGCCCACCATTGCCATCGTCGGCGCCGGCCCCCAGCTGGGGCTGGCCATCGCCCGCACCTTCGGCTCCCACGGCCACAACGTCGCCCTGATCTCCCGCAACCGCGCCAAGCTCGACGACCTGACAGGCAAGCTGGCCGCCGACGGCATCACCGCCGCTGCCTTCCCCGCCGACGTCCTCGACCGCGACGCACTCGCCCGCGCACTACAGGACGCCGCCCTGCGTTTCGGCGGCATCGATGTACTGGAGTACTCCCCGGTCGGCGGCATTGACTCCACCACCCTCACCACCCCGAGCGCGACCGAACCCGCAGATGTGCAGCACGAGATGGACTTCCAGCTCTACGGGGCCATCGCCGCCACCCGGGCGGTGCTGCCCGCGATGCACGAGTCTGGGGCCGGCACACTGCTCTACACCACCGGCGCCGGTTCCATCGACCCCGTTCCTCAGGTCGGCAACGTCAACGCCGCTGCCGCGGCCCTACGCAACTGGGCGATCAACCTGCACAAGGAGCTGGCCGGCAGTGGCATCCAGGCCGCCCACGTCGGCATCGACGTCTCCATCGGCATCTCGGTCATCCCCGGCTTCCCGACGGCACAGCCCGAGGAGATCTCCCCGGTCTACTGGGAACTGCACACCACCGACCGCAACAAGGCCGAACGCGTCTTCAGCCGCTGACACCACGCTGCGTCCCCTGGATCGTGCCGCGGCGGTCTCTGCCGCCGCACGATCAACGGGCGCGGCCCTGCGCCCCGCCAACATGTCCGCGAAGCACCGTGAACGCACGCAGCCCGGGCTTCGCCGCCTCGCGGGGCGCTTGCCAATGACCGCGATCGCCCGCCCCAAGCCCGCCGTACCCCTGGGTCGGCCGCTCGACGCACTCTCCGCCGCCGGGTGCCAAAGGATCTTCGCTCTTCGTCTCGCACTATCAACCCACCTCAACACCTTGCCCATGCAGAAACAGTCCAGGGTGCGAGGGTCACGTCTGTGCGGCGAGTACGAGTTGGTGGTACCCCAGGTCCGACTGGCTTGTGGCCTCGATGAAGAGGCCGACGCCGTCGAGCTGGTTGCTGAGGGCTGCGAGGACGTGCTCCGTTTCTGGCTGGACCTCGGCGTCGACGGATTCCGCTTCGACGTCGCCCACGGCATGGCCAAGGACCTGCGCGATCCGCTACGGGAGCTCGGCTCCGGTCAGGTCCACCACCGCATCGTCGGTGACGGCTGGGACGGGGACCACCCGTTCTGGGACCGCGACGACGTGCACGACATACTGCGAGGGTTCCGCCGGGTCACGGGTGCCTACCAGCCGCCGCGTGCCACCGTAGCGGAGTCGTGGGCAGCCCTCGACCGGCGCGCCCTCTACACCCGGCCCGACGAACTCCACCAAGCCTTCAACTTCGACTTCCTGACCTGCCCTTGGCGGGCGGACGCGCTGCGCGTCACCATCGACCGCTCCCTTGCCCTGGCTGCCACCACCGGCGCCGCACCCAGTTGGGTACTGTCCAACCACGACGACGTACGCCACGCCTCCCGACTATCCCTGCCACCGGGAACGGACCCCGACGAATGGTTGCTGACCGATGGCCGCACCCCACACATCGATCCCGTCCGTTCGGAACGCCGGGCCCGCGCGGCGGCCCTGCTCCTCCTGGCCCTGCCCGGTGCCGCATACGTCTACCAAGGCGACGAACTCGGGCTACCTGAAGTCGCCGACCTGCCCGAGGAGGTGCTCCAGGACCCGGTACGCCACCGTTCGTCCGGCGCGCGCAAAGGCCGCGACGGCTGCCGCCTCCCGTTTCCATGGACCCCCACGGGCCCGTCGTACGGGTTCGGCCCCGGCCCCGCGTGGCTGCCTCAGCCCGCTTCGTACGCTGCCTTGTGTGCCGAAGCGCAGACTCGGAACCCCCACAGTGCCTTGTCTCTCTACCGCGGGGCCCTGCACCTGCGCCGCACCCTGTTGCGTCCCGAGGCTTCCCTGCGCTGGAGTTCTCCGCCGCAGGCGGAGCTTCTCGACTTCAACGTCGGCGGACTGCGGTGCGTCGTCAACTTCTCCGAACAACCGGTCGCGGCGCCGGACCCCGACGAGCCGCTGTTGGTCAGCGAGCCTCTGCGGGGAGCTGAATATGGAGTGGGACCGGATGTGGCGGTGTGGTTCTCGTCGACGGGCGGCAGACGCCGCACCCCGGCCCCTGTTGTGCGGCCGCCGTATCCAGTCGCTTGATATCACCATGGGGCGTGGCCCGAGGTGTATCGCCCGGAGGCGTGTTTGTGCGAGGTGTCAGGTCGAAGGCACGGACAGCACCGGGCTTGAGACACGGGCCGCAGACGTGAAGCGCGAGGCGGCTGACAGGGGGCCGATCCCTCTTTGCGACGTCCAGGTTAAGGAAGAGGGCGGCTGGCTGACAGCAGCGCCATCCCGAGCTTGTGTCGTCCCCGTCCGCGGGCGATCCAGGACGCCGCCTGTACCGCGGACGCTGTCACGTTGCAGACAGCGTGCACGAGGCCGACTCGTTGCGTGCCGCCATAGGTGTCGGACCAGTCAGACGCCCCCGACGCTGCGGTCGGCAGCGCGGCGATCAGTCCGATACCGACGAGCCGACGGGCCGATGCGGCTCCTGCCCTGCCTGCGGTCACGTCCAGGACGGAGGCCATGGCCCACGCACCGATGGGCACGTCCGTCAGCATCGGGTGCACCGGGTGGCCCAGCCAGGTGCCCGACAGTGCGTTCTTGATCGCGTCGGGATGCGTTGCCCGCGCCACCCAATCGGCGGCCTTTTGCGATACGCCGTCGAGCGCCTGCAGGCCCTCGACCTCTTCGGTCAGCTTCGGCAACACGGTCGCTCCTCGTCACGGACGGACAGGCTGAGCGGGCTTCCGGAAAGCTACCGACCCATGGTCTCCCCTGGCCGGGCACCCGCCAACTTGAGCACGTCCCCCGGACGCGACCGCTGCTCTCAGACACTCTTCTCGCGGAAACCTCGCGTCATCTGTTTTCTCGATGACACCAGACGACGGTCGGCCAGTGACAGCGAGTGTGAAGCGGGTGAATCATGTCCGCCGCCGAGGATTGCCCGGGCCAGGCGGCTGCCGAAAGCCCCACCTTGGCCCAACTGGATGCGCGGCTCGTCCTGTGCCGAGCCTGCCCGCGCCTCGTCGCGTGGCGCGAGGAGACCGCACGCGTCAAACGCCTCGCCTTCCGGCCGTCCCGCGACGCGCGTCCCGTGTCGGCCATTGCCGTACAGCCCGGCAGTCGGCGGGCCCTGCGACGCGACGTGGGGGCGACCGCGTCAACTGCCGGGCGGCCGCACCGTTTTCCAGAGAGCAGGCTTCTCCGCCGCCATGGGTATTCGCGTGCTCCCGCAGTTCACTGCTGAGGTCCCGTGTCTTCGCCCTCGCCTCACTCACGTGCCTCCTGTGCTTCGACTGTCGCGTCCAGCTCCCGCCGTTCACCGGCGGCACGGGCACGGTCCTTCGCCGTGGCCTCGGTGACGTCCAGGAACACCTGGTCGGCGAGAGGCCAGCGGTCGGTCATGTCCGACTTGATGCGGACGAGTACCTCTTCGACATCCTCGCTGTCCATACCGCCGACCAGGTCGACGCGGACGGCGACGAGCGTCGAGCGGGTGCCCAGGCGCATGGTCAGCAGGGTGCTGACGGTATCGATCTCCCGCTGCTCGTCGAGAAACTCGTGGATCTCGCGGCGCAGTACAGGGTCGGCAGCCTCGCCGATCAGCTGCGCGCGCGACTGGCAGGCCAGTTGGAACGCGACGAAGACGAGCAAGGCACCGATGAGGAGCGAGGCCCAGGCTTCGTAGGCGATGTTGCCGGTGAGCATGTGCAGGCCCACGCCGGCGATGGCGAGCACGACACCCAGGCAGGCGGTGGAGTCCTCGGCGAGCACCGTCCGCAGGGCCGGGTCGTCGCCCGCGCGGATCTCGCGCACCATGCCACGCGAGGCGCGCCGGGCATTGCCGCGGATCTGCACCAGAGCCCTCACCAGCGAGGATCCCTCCGCGAGGAGCGCGACACCGAGCACGGCGAGCACCACGACGTAGCCGTCGCGTGTCTCGGAGCCGCCCGAACGCAATGCCTCGATCCCCTGGAAGAAGGAGAAGCAGCCGCCCATCACAAAGATGCCGACGGCAGCGAGCAGGGACCAGAAGTAGCGTTCCTTGCCATATCCGAAAGGATGCTTGGCGTCCGGGGCGCGGGTGCTGCGCTTGAGCGAGGCCAGCAGGAAGACCTCGTTGATGCTGTCGGCCACCGAGTGCGCCGCCTCGGACAGCAGGGCCGGCGAGTGCGAGAAGAGCCCACCGAGCAGTTTGGCCAGCGCGATGACGAGATTGGCGCCGAGAGCGACATAGACGGTGACAGCCGTCCTGCTGTCCTCGTCCGGGTCACTTCGCTTCTGCTGGGCGTCAGACATCGTTCCACCTTGGTCGTGAGCAGGGGCGAGGCAATTCGAGAGTGGGGTCTAATGGGGCGCGCCTGAGGGTCTGCGCGGTACCTGGCGCCCGGAGCGCGGCGGACTCCCCGTCCGATCACGGGCAGCACCCCTCTTTGAGCTACGGCTCACAGGAGGAGTACGGCGATCGTCGCGATACCCGACACCGCGAAGTCGGAGCACTCACTGACGTGCCCTGCCTGTAGCCGTGGTAGAGGTAGTACCCGGCGAGCGCGGTGCCACGTGCTGCGGTGCACGACTGTCCGGGCGAGCATGGCCGCGAGGCCGGTGGACAGCAGCCCGAGCAGCACTCCGGTGGCGCGCCAGGGCGGGGGCGTGGTGGACGGAACCGTGGCGATGGCATGGGTCACCTCAGCAACTTGACATGCTCCTCGTGCCCCAGGAGGGCGTACGAGTCAACAGAGGAGGGCGGTCAGCAGCGCGATGCCCGCCAGTGTGAACGCGACGTAATCGCCGAGGTGGCCCGACTGGAGACGGTGGAGGGGCGCGGCCCAGCGCGCCGGTTCGTCGGGCGCGGGCCGGCGTACCGCCGTCCAGGCGAGCCCGAGCGCCAGGGCCGAGGAGAGAAGCCCCAGGGTGACCCCGACTCCCGTCCAGTGGGGTGCGGGTGTGACCGGGGGCGGCGCCGTTTCTGCCGTCCCCAGTACAGCGGCCGTGTATCCGGCGTGATCGGTGAATGCGTCGGCTGCCCGGCCCACGGCCGGCCATAGCCCCGGCACCAGCCCCACGGCCAGCGCACCTGCCATGAGCACCACGGGTACGGCGAGCATCGTGTCCGGGATGCGCCTCAGCGGGCCGCCTGTCTCCGGTTCCTCGTCCTTGCCTGTGGTGGTCTCCAGGCTGCCGGAGGGACGGGGGCCCCAGCCCAGGAAGATCCGCGCGGAGGCGCGCAGGACGGCCCCTCCCGTGAGTGCCGAGGCGGCCACGAAGACGGAGGTCGGCCACCACCCCGCGGCCTCCTCGGACACGGCCTTGCCCAGGCCCGTACCAAAGGGCGGCAGCCCGGCGAGAGCCAGCCCGCCCGCGGAGAAAAGCACACCGACCAGGGGGAGTTGCCGTGCCCGGCCGTGCAGTTCGTGTTCGTCGACGCTGCTGAACCGGTCCAGGAGGATGCCCGCGCAGGCGAAGAGCGCGGCCTTCACCCCCGCGTGGGCGAGGACGTACAGGATGGTGCCCCCGAGGCCCTCCGGGCTGAGGACCGAGACGCCGATGAGGAAAAGGCCCGTGTGGGAGACGCTGGAGAACGCGAGCAGCCGCTTCAGATGGCGTTGCTGCCAGCACATCACGGCGCCGACGAGGGCGGTGAGCACGCCGAGGGTCAGCAGGGCGCGGTGCACGTCGGGCCCCGGGACGCCGCCGGGGCCGGCGAACACGGTCCAGTAGACACGTGCCGTGCCGTAGACGCCGAGCTCGACCATGACTCCCGACAGCAGCATGCAGACGGGCGTCGGGGCGACGGCATGCGCGTCGGGAAGCCAGAAGTGGAACGGGACGGCCGCCGCCTTGACGAGGAGACCGGTGAGGACCAGGACGAAGGCGGCCAGGACCAGCGCGTCAGGGCGTCCGTCGTGCGGGTGGCTGTCGAGCCGTGCGCCGATCTGCGCGAGGCCGAGCTCACCGGTGCGCGCGTACAGCAGGCCGATGCCGAACAGCGTGGTGTAGCCGCCCAGTGAATTGATGACGCCGAACGTCAACGCGCCCTGAACTGCCCGGGCTTCCTCCACCCGGTAGCCGGTGAGGGCGTAGGCGACGACGCCCATGAGTTCGAAGAAGACGAACGCGTTGAAGAGGTCACCGGTGAGGACGAAGCCGCACATGCCGGCCTGGAACAGCAGGATCAGGGCGGGGAACGCGCCCGCGTGCCGGTGCGGCGGTTCTTCGAAGTACCGCCAGGAGTAGGCGAGCGCGGCAACGATCAGGACGGAGGTGAGAGCGGCGAGTCCGACGCCGACCCGGTCGCCGACGAGCACGATCCCCACGCTCGTGCCGTCGCGGGGCCGCCATCCGCCCATCCACTCGACGGCGCGCGCGCCCGCCGACGGGGAGAGCACGAGGAGGGCGACGGCCCACACGGCAGCGCCCGTGGAGAAGACGAAGCCCAGAACCTCGGCGGCGAACCTGGGCAGCCGTCGGCCCGCCGCGACCAGAAGTGCCGCGCCGAGGAGCGGGGTGGCCACGATCAAGGGCAGGAGCTGCGCGGCTGTCACCCTCGGAGCTCCGACAGTTCGTCCGGGTCGACGGTGCCGTGCCGTTTGGAGGTCTGGATGACGAGGGCGAGGAGCAGTGCCGTGACCGTGGCGCCCACGACGACGTCGGTGAGGGCGAGAGCCTGGACGACCGGGTCGACGACGGGGCGGGAGCCGGGGGCGATGTCGGAGAAGACAGGGGCAGTTCCGCCCCGGCGGTAGCCCACGGCGAGCAGCAGCACGTACGTCGAGCTCTGGCACACGGAGAGGCAGCCCACCGCGTGGATCAGATTGCGGCTCGTCGCCAGTCCGTAGCAGCCGACGAGGAAGATCCATCCGGCTGCGAGGTACGGAAGCACGCTCATGACCGGTTCGCCTCCTCGTCCTGGCGCCCCGTCCCGCCGCCCTCGATCTCCAGGGCCTGGTCGAGGAACCGGGCGAGCAGTACGACGACCGCGCCGGCCACCTCCACGCCGATCGCGGCGTTGAGGAGCGGGACGGTGCCGCCGGAGGAGAGGGTGTTGAACGTCCCGTACGGCAGGAAGTTGGCGAGGAACGCCGACCCGGCGAGGAGCCCTGCCGTGCCGACGAGAACATATGCGGCCTCGCCCGCGGCGTCCGCGATCGCGTACGCGGCGGCCGGTCTGATGCGCTCGAGCGCCTTGTAGTCGATGGCGATGTAGAGGAGGTGCAGCGCGGTCGCCACGATGACGCCGCCCTGGAAGCCGCCGCCGGGACTGAGCTGGCCGTGCGCGATGACGTAGAGGCCGACGAGCAGAGCGACGGGCAGGGCGATCAGCGCGTAGCGACGCACATGAGGATCGACCTGGACGGTCTCGGGCGGTTCGCTGTGCTCGTCGCGGGTTTCGCGGAGCAGGACGACGGTTCCGAGGACGGCGGCGAACAGGATGGACTCCTCGCCGAGGGTGTCGAAGGCACGCTGGTCGAAGTTGACGGAGGAGATGACGTTGGCGGTGTGCCGGGCCAGGGCGCTACGGACCGCACGCTCGCCGTACGGGTGCGAAGTGCCGCCGAAACCGGGCAGGTCGAAAGCCGCGCAGGCGAGGAGGACGGCGACGCCGATGCCCCCCACCGCCAACAGCCACAGCCGTGCCTTCCTGCTCACGCGGGCCCCCTCTTCCCGCCGTCGCGTCGGCCACGGCCGCGCACCTTGCGGACGGTGAGCAGGAGCATCAGCGGAGTCAGCGCGGAGCCGACCGCGAGCTGCGAGAGGGCCACATCCGGGGACTGCAGAACGGTGAACAGGACGGTGAGCGCGAGCCCGAGTAGAGCCAGCACGAGTGCCTGACGGGCCGGGTCCCGGGTGAGGACGGCGGCGGTCGCGGCGGCGACGACGAGCGCGAGGGTCAGGAGGACCAGCAGATCAGCCATCATGTGCCTCCCGGGGGAGGGGCGTCCTGCCCGACACCGCCCGGCCGGAGATGGCGTTGCCAGCAGTCAGCAACACCCCGATGACCAGCAGTTTCACGAGGGAACGTCCCGGGCCTGTCGCTACGCAGAGCGGCAGGACGACGAGCGGCGGGGCCGCCGCCGACAGAACCGTCATGGCGTATGTCACCCGGGCGGTGGGTGGATCGGCCGCCAGCTCGTCGGTGAGCAGACGGGCGTAGACGAGCGTCCCGGCCGGTCCCAGGACCGCCAGGACCAGGCCGAGGTCGATGTACGAGGGGCGGGCGTAGCCCTGGGCGAGCAGCAGCATGACCAGGCACACGAGGAGGGTCGCGAGATTCTGTGCGAGGACCCGGCGCCGGAGAGGGCCGGTGGTCGCACCCCAGAGAGCCGGGGCGACGCCGAGTGCCAGCACTGCTGCGGCCGCGAGGAGCCAGCCGTTCACCGGGCCCGTCCCAGATCGCGGCCGAGGGGCGAGGGAAGGACGACGCGCGGCGTCACGCGGATCCGCTCCGCTCCGTCGCGGCCACGCGCGCGGCGCGGGCGCCGAAGGCGGCGAGCAGGGCGGCGCACGCTCCGACCACCCACTCCAGCAGGTCAACGCGGGAGATCAGGACGAGCCAGAGCCCCGTCAACACCGCCCACCAGCCGACCACTTCGGCGGTGACACGCAATGCCGCAGAGCCGGCGACCGTACGAGCCATCAGCCCACCTCCCGAGAACCGGGTGCCCGGCGGTCAGGCTCTCATGCCGTCGCTTGACGTCGCGTCAACCGCGCCGGTGCGGTTCCAGCCGTGTGTGCAGCGCGCTGCGGCCGTCCCGCAGGCCTTCAAGGGATGTCTGCCGAGGCGTCGAGGAGGAGGGCGGCCTGAACGGCGAGGGCGACGTCGGGGCGAGTTCCGGTGCGTGATCCCGAGAGGGAGCGTGCGTCATCCTGGTCGCACTGGCTAGGTGGTGAGGAGGCGGTTGAAGAAGGACCGGTAATGCCGCAGCGCCTTGCGCAGGTCTTCGGTGTTGGCTTCCTCGCCGCTCTTCCACTGGCCCTCCAGCCCGCGCTTCTGATTCGCGAAGGTGGTGGCCAGGGACTGCATGACATCGGTGACGAGGGCATCCGCTGATTTGACGGCCTCCCGTGGGTCGTCCACGAAAGTGCTCTGGATCTTGCTCCAGCGATCGCGGAAGTCTTGGGCGTCCCCGGCCGTCAGGAGCGGGGGCGCTTCTTCTGCGTTCGGCTGTGCGGCTTGCTCCTGCTGCGCCGGTTCGGTCGTCGCAGTTGCTTGCGGCCGTCCTCCTTCCGGCGGCGGTGTTTCATCCGGCGCCGGTGCGTCCGGCGGGCGGTCCTCGGACTGGGCGAGGTCTTCGGTGGACCGGCCCGTGAGGATCGGGTCCGATGTGGCGTCGCGTTGCACGGTTCCTCCTGTTGGCCCGGGTTAGGCGCGCGCGTGGCGCGACTGGCCGCCGTTGGTGAGCAGTTCGTCGAACAGGGCGCGGTAGTTCGTCATGGCCCCTCGCAACTGTTCGGTGCTTGCCTTGTGTTGCGTGCTGAGGGTGTCGATCTCGTGGGCTTCCCGGTAGTGCTTCAGGGTGCTTCCGTGCTCGACGGAGAGGTCTTTGAGGCGTTGGTCGAAGTCCTCTGTGGGGTAGCCCCTTTCGTGCATGAGCGAGGTCACCAGGCGGTCCGCGTCGTGCACGGCCGCCTCGGGCCGGTCGACGAACTCTTGTTGCACGTCATCCCAGTCGTGCCGGTAGCGTTCCCGGCGCCCCTCATCCAAGGGCTTGATGTCGAGTGCGTCATGACGCTTCTCTCGGGCCTTCAGGTCCCGCTCGCCGGCCGTGCGGCTGTCAGCCGCTTCCACCGTCCGGTCGTACTCCGGCCCGAATTGCTCGCGAAGGCGGCGACGGCGCATGAAGAGCGTCACGGCGACGCCGATCAGAAGCAGCACCACGACCACCGGGATGACGATCGCCAGAAGTGTTCCTGTTGACATGGAGAGCAACCTCCCTCGTTGCGGATCGCCCTACAATCTTATGCTTTGTTCTCTACGTGGAGTGGGGTGACTGACGGTTATCGGTGCTCAGCCCGTTGGCATCGCGCGGGTGGGGTGCCTGCGTCAGGGCAGGGACGCTTCAGGCTGCACGCAGCACGCCACCGTACGCCCGGTCCTCACCGGGCGAGTGCGGCCTTGGGCCAGCGGCAGGATGCGAGCGGCGAACGCGACCACCCGAAGAGCTTGCCAATGCGCTGCTGCCCGGTGAGCTCACCCAGGTCCGGCCCATTCCTCCCCACTTTGAGCAGGCGTCGGAACTGGTCACGGCCGATCGTGTCCGCGACAGCCAGACCTTCGGGCGGGCGTGGATACGCACGTGCCCTCCTGTACGGAGGGGTGAAGGCTTGTGGCTCCCCCAAGGGGGCTGAGAGGCGGGGCCACGGTCACCCAGAGCGCGAGTGCCCGCTAGCGTGGCGCCGAAACGGTCCGTGTGCGCAGAAGCCGAGTGGGTTTCGTTCAGGTGGCCTGATGGTCCTCGCGCTGCTCTACGTCGCGGGTGGCTTCCTCGCGTACCGGCTGGCAACTTGTCTGGATGAGACGAGAAACGTGCATCTGTGCGAGGGTCGCGTCCGCGGGAGTGGTGTATTGACGGCCACTCGGTGACAGATCCGGACTCGCCGCGGCAAGGTTGTCCTCGGCGAGGGCGTGCAGGGGCGCACTGTCAGGTGCGGTCATCGTGCTGATCTCCTTCGAGACTTCGACACTTCGAAGATCAGCCGGTGGCCGTTCATCTATACGGGCACCAGCCAGAAGCCGGAGCAAACCCCCGGATCAGGTCCAGCCCGTACACCACTTCCCGAAACGCAACCTCTGCGATCACGAAGTGTTCCGCGATCCGGCTCTGCGTCATGTCCTAGGACCTGCCAGCCACGCACAGCGCAGGCTGAATACCGCGACCGGATTCGCTGCCCATGTCCTGAGGCGGTCATGCTCCCCGCAGGAGTGTGACGGCCCCGCAAAGACCAGTACGCCGAGGCAGTGCGTCACGGAAGCGGCGTAGGGGCTGTGTCCTGGCCCTGTGCTCGCTGCCGCTGTGGCGGCTGGCCCTGACGCCCAGGTACACCTCTTCGGCCACACCGCCCTGCGGGACGGAACTGCAGACGTACGCCTATTGTCCGGTTTGCCGTATGCCGGTGGGGCTGGCGGATGTGACGACGCGCCGCGGGCGCGGTCGGGGCGGCCGAAGGGCGGTGGTCAGGCCGCTTCTATAGGCGCAGGCCTGTGCGTAGGCGAACAGCGGGTTGCGTGTGTCGTCGGGGCGCGGGGCCTGCAGGGCGTCATCGAGCGCGGCAAAGCTCGATAAGGCCACACTGACTTGACCTCTTGGCTGACCGGCAAGCTCCCTCAATGGAGTGCATTGCTAGCAGGCTGCGGCTGTCCCATGCATCCGTCGGGCAGGACTTTCGGTATAGGCGCCCGGCGGCCGTCGCCCAATGCTTTCGGGGACGGCCCCCTTCTACGAATGGAGATCCCCATGACCGAAGTCCTCGGCCACAACACGGACCCGGTCAGTGCCCTGATGCACCTGATCAGCGCGGACAACGGACGGTGGCTGAAGGAGCAGCCACTGTCGAAGCAGAAGGAGATTGCCGGGCGGTATTTCGACAGCACAGGCGTAGCGGTGGCCGACGTCATGGGGGGCCTGGCGGACCAGCCGAGCTCGCAGCAGAAGGCCGACCAACTCATCGAACAAGAAAGGAACGCCAAGCAGGACTAGGGGCGTTTTCGACACCTTCAGGCCAGGAAGGCACCCACGATGGTTTAGTACGGCCAGCCCCGCCATCGCTTTAGCTTGATGCACCGCTTCACAGAGTTGCTTGGTGGGTAGTTGTCGAAAGCAGACATCCTGCCACCGATCAGCCACGGTTCTTGCACCTGGTGAACTTGTCGGTGTGTGTGGACCTGGCCGGGAAGGCGTCTGATGCATGGTCGTCCGGTTTCCCGGCGGGGGGACTTTCGCATGAGGGGGATCCTGCCGGGAATGGTGGGCACGGGTGATCGTGGCGTCGACGCCGCCTCGGCGACGGCCTGCACGAGCGGGACGGTGAACGCTTTCGCCCAGGCACCGGCAGCTGGCCACTTGCGCAGCCTGTTTGTGAACGCCTTCCCCGACCCGAACGTATTAGGCAGGTAGGCCCAAGTCGTCCCTGGGCTGTGGTTGAGCGGGAGCGCGTCGATCACCCCTCAGTGTCCCCGCCACCGCCGCAGAGGTGGGAGATCCGGATCCGCCGCCAATGGGTGCGCAGCGACACGCCGACGTGCTGTCCCAGCGAGCCGTTTGCGCCCTGCGCTCAGCCCGCCAACGACCCCTCGATGCACCTCATGGCTATGCCGGGCTTCACCGAGCTCGCGCGGTTCGAGGAGCGCGGCGCCGAGTAGTGATGTGCGGCGAAATCGTCCGGCTGGTTTCTTTCCGGTCCCTCAACTTGCCGTGAATGCAGGCTCATTGGGGCTCGACGCGATGGAGGTGCGGAGAATCGCCCGTGGCCTAACGGTGTCCGCTGCGAACCTGTCACCGCGTATCAGAGACGGCGATCTCGCTTCTCGTTGATGAGCGGAGGGGGCGATGGCACGACGACCCGCCTGCGTTTGGCGATGCTGGTGAAGGCCAGTGCACCGATGACGTCGAGGATCATCATGATCGCGCCGACCGCATCGAGGTTGACGCTCCGCATCTGCCAGTCGGTGCCGAACGCGGGGATGGCGCCTGCGCCGATGAGCAGAATGCATCCGCCAGGGCCCATGGGATTCGCCTCCGTGTCCCTGCCGAGGTGCGAGCGCTGCCGGTAGCCGGCCGGGATCGGTGTTGACTGGGCCGTCAAGGAGACCGCGACCACCTCCCGTGATCTCCCGCATGTCCAGCACGGCAAGAAGGCCCGAGGCCAAAGACACCGACGGCGTAACACTCCCGGGAGCGCTGCTTCAGAGGCCGTCTGAGTCAGGAACCTCGCCGACGGCAAGCGCTGGTAGGACATCGCCGCTCTCAACGCCATCCCCCGAGCTGACGGCCGGCGACCCCATTCGGATGAGGACGTAGGGAACACCGGCGGTCAGGACCGGCGTCCTGCGGTTGTGTGTGCGACACAGCCGTTCACCTCACATCTGCCTCGTCCGCGCGAGCCGCGCCGCGCCATGACGGCCGGTCGAGCGTCTCTGCTGAGCATGCGACTACCCAACCGGCGCTCACTCACTGCCCTTCCGCCACGCGGAGCTGGCCTGGCCCTTTGGCTGCCTACGTGTGTGTGGTCACTAGATCTCCACAATGTCCTCCTGATTCCGGCCCGGTTGTGGGTACCTGGCAGGGGTGTTTGCCATGCAGAAGGAGGCTGGTGTTGTGATCGTCGTGGCTGTTCTGCTGCTACCGATGTTGGGCCTGCTGCTGTATGGAGTGGATCGCCTGGAGGAGCGGCTGTTCAGCAAGCAGCTGAGGGCCCGCCATGCTCGCGGCCACCGTTTGCGCCTGATCCAGAGCACGAGTCAACCAGCTGCTGATCGCCGCATTGTTGGGGGACATGAGGACGCTGCCTGATGACCTGGCCCGGCCGTCGCGTCACCTTTGACCGCCACGTGCGGGCGTCGGCGAGTCCGCCCCTGTAGGGGGCTCTGCTCAGACGCATAGTGAGCGGTGCCTGGTGGTACTGCCGCGCGCGTTGTCGCTGAGGACGACGGATCGTGACTGCTTCTTGAGCTGCGCAGAGGTGCTTTCGAGGTGCGGTAGGAGTGAGTGAGGAGGGGTACTCGGCGCGCATGACAGAAGTGTTGCTTCCAGGGCCAAAAGACCATCATGTCCGCGATGAGACGCCCGAGCCGGTCGAGGCCGGACGCAGGCCGGAGATGGAGCGCAAAGGGCGGAGGCACCGAAGAAGCTGGGCAAGTCGACCACCGACAAGGTGCTGAACTACATTCGTCGAGGCCGCACTGGCCCTTGGCGCTCTGGAAGCAGTCCTCGATCGTCCAGCTCGAGCCGACGACGGCGACCAACTTCTCGACGTTGGTGCCGACGGGAGCGTAGGCCAAGTCATCAGCGCTCTCATCTGGTGCAGCGGGCCAGCACCCAGTGCTCGTGCGTGGGTGGATCTGGGTGGAAGGCGATATTGGCGGGTAGCTGTGCCGCCGCCCAGTCGTAGACGCGCGGGCCCATGGCGCCGTGGCCGCAGGACAGCTGATGCCAGGCGTCGGTGGGGTCCTCGTCGATGGGGTTCGTGTCAGAGGGGGGAGGAGGAGCACCCTGGTGGCGCGTCACTCATCCTCCCAACGGCAGGGTGTGTCGAAGAGCTGGCACGGGTCGGTCTTGCCGGAGCGAGCGATCACGGCTTGTTTGTCGTCGGCGCTGTTGCCGGGCGACGCCGCCGTGGCGGGCATCATGGCGCTTCGGGAAGAAGAGAGGCACCCTGAAAGGGCAGACCTCCAGGTGCGGCTTGCTGTTGGGCAGCGTGGAGGCAGGCGCGCTCTTCCGGCCTGGCTCCAATAGTCCCTACTTGCCCCAGCTGCGCCAGGAGGAGAGTCCATGACACGGTTCCCTCTGTTGGGCAGGGTGGCTGGTGGCGATATTGGCCGTCCGATTGCGTCGTGGCCCGGCTGAAGAAAGTGCTTGATCCGTGTACAAGTACGGTTGCCCGGCTGCCTCGGGGGTGCCGAGCTGATAGTCGAGGAGGTGGCTTCCCATGGCGGAGGCGACCAGCGTAGACACCGGCCAGCCCCCAGTCAGGGACGGAACACCATCGCAGGGAATGCCCGGAGCGACCCGGGCGCCAGCGACCCGGGGCAGGACCACCATCGCGGACGGGGTCGTGGAGAAGGTCGCCGCGATGGCGGCGCGGGAGACACCCGGCATCTATGCCCTGGGCGGCGGCACCCGCAGCATGGGCTCGGTGCGCGGCATGGTGCCTGGCGGCCGCACCAGCGCCACCCGCGGGGTCAACGTCGAGGTCGGCGAGCGTCAGACCGCCATCGACCTGACGCTCGTCACCGAGTATGGCCTTTCTATTGCCGAGGCCGCGGCGGAGGCCCGGGAGAATGTCATTGCGGCGGTAGAGCGTATGACCGGGCTCGAAGTCGTCGAGGTCAACATCGCGGTCACCGACGTCCACCTGCCTGATGAAGAGAACGAAGAGGCGGCCGTCGGGCGGGTTCAGTAGTGACCGGTGGGCCCACTGCGACTTCTCCGAGGCCCGTGCGACTCGCCAGCTCAGCGTGCCAGCTCTTGGTTGCTGCGCATTGTGTTGCGTTCCTCGGCTTGTAGCCCCGCGCAGGAAGGGCCGGTTCCTCCTGCTGCGGCAGACGAGAAGACGACTCGAGGTAGTGCTGAGCGGCCACGTCGACACCTCGTGCAGGGCGCCGCGCCTATCGGGGGACCCCCTTCAACGACCTGGCAAGCTCTTAGATTGTGATCCGACAGACCGGCGGAGCCCGCAGCCCACGCACCCTGACCATCCCAGCTTCCGCGCAGACCCTTCGGGCCCGGCGGAAGGTGAACGCAGACGGCCGGATCACGGTCGAGGGCAAGCGGCTGCGGATCGGTCGCACGCATGCCGGGAGGATCGTGACGATCCTTTTCGAGGACACCTGCTATCGGGTCCTCGATGGTGATACCGAGCTGTCCACTCACCCCCGCACCGACGACAGACGGGTCACTCCCAGGGCACTCCACCGCACTGAGGCGATGGCCACCGCGCCGATCCCGGCTCGCGCCCCAGCAGATAGCGTCGGCCCCGACGATGGCGGCCTCGGGGCGCGCGGAGCTGGAGCGGAACAGGACTTCATGCATCGCGAAAGCGCCCGGCCATCCGACCTAGGTGGCCGTCGGCAGGTTGCTGCTGGCCACGAGATGCCGTTTGCGGCGGTTGATTTTTTTGCCTGGGTCGTGACGGCAGGAGTTCTTCCCGGCTCTCGCTGCCGTTTCGACTGACGAAAGCCCAATGATGATGGCCACTGCATCGGTTCCATGCCGTTCCATCCTGCTGGGCGCGGTGGGCGCACCGCCGTTCACGTCAATATGTTCCTGCCCGCAGCGAGGCGGTCGAGATGGCGGATGAGCGAGGCGAGGGACGCTTGCGGGTCTTGCCCGGCGGTGTCGATGATGACGTGCTCCCGGTTCCAGGGTTCGTAGTCGTGGTCGAGGACCTGTTGCCAGTTGGGCAGCTTCAGGTCGGGGATGTCGACCGAGCGTGAGGTCACGCGCTGTTGGTGCTCGGCCGGATCTGAGCAGATCACTTCGATCTCGATGGCGGTGACGCCGGCGTCTGCGCCAGTGTCCCGCCAGGCATCGCGGGTGATGGACAGGGGGTTCACCGATTCCGCGATCACAGTGAGTCCCTGCTGGAGGTGCTCCTTGGACAGGGCGTATCCGACCGTGTAGCCGACTGGTCCGAGAGGGCGCTTGGCGAGGCCTGAGCGGACGATTGCCTGCTCGATCGTATCGATGCGCAGGTGCACCGCGCCGATACGCGCGGCCAGGAGCCGCGCGAGTGTTGTCTTACCGGTGCCGGGCAGTCCGCCGATGACTATGAGCATGGACTCCATGCTGCCGTAACAGGCCGGAGGCGTATGGATGGCAGCGCACCGCGCAGGGCGCAGATTGGGCGAAGGCAAGCCCCATAACCCCTGTGAGCCCGTCGGGATCGCTCAGCATGCGCTCAGAGCGAACTGGCCCTCACGTCGAGGGGACAGCAAGCCACTCGGAGCAGGGCCTCGCCGCGAGGAAAGGTTCCAACGGCCGCAGCAGGGCAGCAGGGTGGTACGGCGGCACGATGTGGTCAGGTCATCGAGGGCGCATCCCGTCAAGTCGTGGTCCTGCGCTGCCCGCTCGCTCCGAACATGCATGTCGGGCGCGATCACGAGGTGGTGGGTGGCCGGCGGGGCGAGCACCTCGCTCCAGACCTGCCAGGTGTGCGGAAACCTCCTGGGGGCAGCGAGAGGGCGGGGCCGTGCCCGGCGAGGGCGGCGTTCCACTCGACTTCGTTGGCCTTCACCCGCCGCAGACCGACTCGGGGAGGGGGTACGGCCGGGTGTGGGCGATTGGCAGCGGGCGGGTGGACGGGTCTATGACGGCTCCCGGGGAAGCAGCGGTCCGAGGGGCCCGAGGTCGAGGTTGAGGTCCTCGGGCTGCAGGCTGTAACGCTGTCGCAGCTCGGCCATGCGGTCGTCGAGGAGCATCAGGGTGAGTCCGATCCGCTCCTCCTGGTCCTCGTCCAGGTCTCCGGTGTCGAAGCGGCGCAATGCCTGGCGTTCCATCAGCTGACGCAGCAGCTCGACGACTGTCAGGACGAGTTTCATCAGGTCGCGCTCGACGGTGTCGGGGTCGAGCGCGACCCGGTTCCGGTGCGTCGTCATGTCGGTCCGTCCCCCCAGGGCGACGGCACCTGGCCGTCGACTGAGCTGATAAGGGCGTTCAGGTCGATGCGGACGAGGTCCACGTCCGCGATCCGCAGCGTGACGTTGCCGACCAGGACGACCCCGCCGGCGAGTAGCCGGTCGAGGAGGTCGACGAGGGCGATTTCACGGCGCTCCATGACGGTCATCGCCCGGCCCCCTCCATCGTGAAGGAGTAGCCGGCCCAGGGCCCGGTGAGCTCGACGCGCACGTCGGGTTCCTCGTCTTTCGTCCCGTCGACCCGTTCGATGAAGTCTTCCGACGCCGTACGGTCGACCAAGTAGGCCGAGTTGAGGATGTTGACGCCCGACGCGCGCGCGAGAGCGGGGTTCTGCGGCGGATGCGGCCTCGTCGCGACGGCGTGCCGGGAGAGGTCCTCGTGCAGCCGCTCGGCGAAGCGCTCGGCGCGTTGCCGGGTGTCGTCCAGGGCGTCGCGCTGCGCACGTCGGCTGCGCAGGTACGCGCGGCCCGACCTCGGTCCCGTCCCCGGCCCCGCGCTCGTGCCTGCCACAGAACGTGGCTCGGGCGGCGGGGGTGTCGGTGCCGCGTCCGCGTACACCTTCACACCCCATTCGACGCGTCCCGCGAGACGGCCGAGGGCCGAGTGGAAGCGGGCTCGCTCCTCCTGCATCATCGAGCGGACCCCACTATCGTCGCGGAACACGGTGGCGAGCCGTAGCGGGAGGGGGCTGGTGACCGTGGTGAGGGCGGCGACCACGGCCTCGTGGGCGCGAGCCGTGGCCGTGAGCCAGTCCAGGTCCTCCAGGTGCGCGCGCAGGGGCTCCTCCGCGAAGTCGGCCTCCGGGGCGGCGCCGACCACCGCGATCAGATCCTCGTGCCGCAGCAGCCGGGGCGGTCGGCCCTCGACGCCGACGAGTTCCGCCTGGAGCGGAGCGTCGAAGGGGTGGCAGACGGCGTAGACGTAACACAGGTCGGTACTCATGGCGGGGTGTCGCCTCCGCTCTCCACCGGGGACTCCCCGGGGGCTTCAAGGACCTGGATGCGTTCTCTCAACTCGGCGTTCTCACGGGCGAGTTCCTTGCCTCGGGCGCCGGACGACAGGGCCGGGTCGTCCTCCCACCAGTCGATGCCCATCTCCTTTGCTTTGTCGACGGAGGCGACGACGAGGCGCAGTTTGATGGTGAGCAGCTCGATGTCGAGGAGGTTGATCCGGATGTCGCCGGCGATGACGATGCCCTTGTCCAGGACGCGTTCCAGGATGTCGGCGAGGTTGGCTCCACCGTCACCGCCGCGGTAGGACTCGGGCAGCCTGCTCGCCGTGGTCATCGGCGGGTCCGGGTGGTTTCGGCTGTGTCGTCGGGCTCGTCGTAGTCGTCCAGTTCTTCGTCCAGTTCTTCATCGCGTCCTTCGTGGGCTTCTTCGTCCGGCTCCTCGTCGGCGGCTTCGTACTCGTCCTCGTCTCGCTCTTCGACGGCAGCTTCGTAGTCGTCCTCGTCCCGCTCTTCACCGGCAGCTTCGTAGTCGTCCGGTGGGTCCGCGAGCTCGTCGTCGTAGCCGTCGTCGTCCTGGTCCTCGACGGCGTCCTCATGGCTGCGGACCACCTCGCCGTCCCGGATCTCGCCGCGCCATCCGTTGCTCACCTCGCCCCGCAGGGTGACGAACCGTGCGAAGTTCTTGAGGTCGAGGCGGGTCCGGCGGCCCTGGGCCCGCCAGATGTTGCCCGTCCTCTCGAACAGGCCCTTGGGGTGGTACTCGACGAGCAGGAGGACCCGGGTCAGCCGGTCGTCGAGACGGTGGAACGAGACGACACCCTTCGTGGTGCCCTTGGCCCCCTCAGACGTCCACGCGATCCGGTCGTCCGGCACCTGATCGGTCGTATGCGCCTTCCAACTCCGCGTGGACCAGAACACCTTGAGCTGCCAGTTGGAGGTGACGTCGTCGGCACGGCTCGCCCCCTTGACGCCCTTCGCGAACGTGCTGAAGTCCTGGTAGCGGGTCCACTGGTCGTACGCCGTGCGCAGATCCACGCCGATGTCGACGTACTCGATGATCACGGTGGGCTGCCGGCTCGCGCCGCCTCCGCGCCCGCCCCGTCCGCCACCGCCGAGGTTCTTGAGGGGCTCGAGGACGTTTTCCTTGAAAGTGTGCTTGACGTTGTCCTTGAGGCGTGCGGCGCCGATCTCCACGGCTCCGCGCACGGGTCCCTTCCCCTCGGCGAGCTTGCGGCCGCCGTCCAGTGCGAGCTGGGCGAAGCCGGGGCTTCGGCCCTCGGCGATGTCGTCCAGCTTGAGTGTCGTCTCGCCCAGCTTGCGGCCCACTCCGATCAGCAGCCGCTGGGCCTGGGCGGTGAGGTATTCCTGTGCCTCCGCCTTGAGGTGGTCCGCCGCCTCGCTCCCGGCGAGTCCGCTCAGGGGCGTGGCCCCGGTCGCGGACCGGGCGGTCCGTGTCGGGTCAGTCATCGTCCCGGCCTCCCTTCGACCGTGTGCGCGGTACGCGCCGGCTCGCGGTGCGCGGGGCCGCGGTGGACTTCGACGCGCTTTTCGGGGCCGCCTTCTTCCCGGCGGGCTTCTTCGCGGAGGGCTTCTTGGCCGCCGACTGTTTTGTCGCGGACCGCTTCCCCGCTGACCGCCCGGGCCCCGACCGCTGCGCGGGCGCCCGGTCCCGGTCACCCCGGTCATCACCGTCGTCCCGGTCACGGTCGGCGTCGCCCGAGTCGTCGTCACCGGCCGCGTGGCCGCCGACCGGCGCCGTCACCCCGTCGATCCGGTCCCGTACCCCTTCCGTACGGTCGTGCAACGCGCCCGCCAGCCCCTCCATCCGGCGCTCGACGAGCGCCCCGGTGGCCGCCTTGCCGACCCCGGCGAGGTCCTCGCGCAACTGGTCGCCGATCTCCTTGAACTGCGGTGAGTCCAGGATGCCCAGCGCGTCCTTGAGTCGCAGCCGTTTGCCGGCCACCAGCGTGCCGACGGCGAACGCCAGCTTCATCTTCTTCGTACGCCCGAGGACGTACCCGGCCCCTACCGCGAGGCCGATCGCTGCTCGGTTCATCGGGTCCTTCTCTCATATTCGGTGGCTTCGGCCGGCCTCCAGCCGGTCCAGGAGTTCGTCCTCCAGGCGGTCGAACGTCGCGTCGTCGATCTCGCCCGCTTCGAGCCGTTCCTCGAGGCGGGCAAGGGCCGCCCGGACAGCCGCGGGGTCGTAGTACTGCCGTTCGGCCTCGGCGACCACCTGCTCCATGACCCAGCGCGAGCCGCGGACCGGTGCGAGAGGCAGCAGCAGGATCTCGCCGAGGAGTCCCACGCGGTCACGCCCGCGGTTCGGCCGCGGGCCTCGAAGGCCCCGGCTCGACGAAGCTGTACGGGGGCAGCGGGCCGTTGGCCCTCACCTCGATATGGGAGTGCGTCTCGCGCAGCTTCTCCACGACGGCGAGGAAATGCTCGACCGCGTCGCGCCGTACGAGGAACGAGAGGTTGGCGAGCCAGCCGGTGCCGTCGGGGCCGAGACTCACCGCGTCGGCCGCCGGCTCCAGGAGCCGGCGCACCTCGACGGCATCCACGGCCTCCCTGGCCTGCACGGCCGCGACGACGGACTCCCCGAGCCGCAGTTTCTCCTCGTGGCTGCCGCCGCCCGCCCGCCGGTTGGCCTCGGCAAGGGAGCGGAGCTCTGCATCGTCAGCCATCACCCGGTGCAGCACGCCCTCTTCGTCGTGCTGGGCCTTGACGTTGTACTCGACCCGGCCGTCGAGGGCGCGCAGCCGCTCGTGGTAGTGGTCGGCGCGCTCGCCGAGCACCGCCGCCACGGACGGGTCGTCGGGGGCCAGGCTGCCGAAGCGCATCGGCAGGACGGCCCCGGCGGCGCCGGCCTCGGCCAGGACGCTCTGGTGCGCGAGCAGGTCGTGCCGCTTGGGGCGCAGGTCGTCGGGGGCGTCACTGACGATCGCCGCGAGGTCGCCCTCCCGCACGATCCGGACGTGGCGCGCCGGTTCGCCGATGCCGCCCATGCCGTCCGGCAGCGCGGGGTGTTCGCGGCTGGCGATGCCGTAGATGTACGTGGTCACTCCTGCCCCTCCTGCTCCTTCTTGCGGCTGGACGTGGCGCGGCGCGTGCGCGGCCTCTGCTCGCTGCGGCCCTCGTCGCGTGCCTGGCTGAACGCGTCGGAGATGGTCTCCGCCGCGCCGGACAGAGCGCCCTTCGACTTGCCGCGCGCGCCGGACTCTGTCATTTCGCCGACGAGGTCAGGCAGGCCCGGGTCGCGCTTGGAGCCCGCCTCGAGGTCGAGGCGGTTGCAGGCCTCGGCGAAGCGCAGATAGGTGTCGACGCTGGCGACGACGACCCTGACGTCGATCTTCAGGATCTCGATGCCGACTAGGGAGACCCGGACGAAGGCGTCGATGACGAGTCCTCGGTCGAGGACGAGTTCTATGACGTCGTACAGGCCGCTCGTGCCGCCACCGCCACCGCTCTGCTGTGCGGGGACAACGGTCATGGAGAACGGACCTCCTTGTTGCGGGGCCCGGCGGAAGTCTGGCCCGGGCCAGAAATGGTCATGTCGTGGAATGTGGTGCGGGCATGGCGGTGCCGTCCGCCCTACGAAGGGCTGCCCTGTCGCTCTGCTAGCGGCCGCCGCCCGGCCTGGGATCGGCCCGCCCGCGTTCGTAGCGGCGCACACGTCGGTAGCCGACAAGAGTCCCCTGCGGATCGAGACGCACGTGGTAGGTCGCCAGCAGGCTCATGGTGTCGGGGACGCGGGCCACTTCGACCACCTCGATCTCCAACTCCCAGCCGTCATCCGAGCGTTCGAAGGACGTCACGGACTCGGTCGCCATTCCGGTGAGCGACGAGAGCTGTGCGCTCGCCTCACGCAGGATCTCCGCGGGACCGGTCACGTCCTCCACCTCGCTCAGGTCGTCGGGTGCGTACACGTCGTGGTGACCTCCCCCGCCGAGTAACCCTCCCCGTCCGTCTCAAACTTCAACTGCCCAGAGATGAAGGGCGCTTGGTGTCTGGCCGGGGCCGGGCCGCGCCGCGCAGGACGAGGGCCGCCGCGGCCAGGAGTACGGCCGTGACGAGCGCGGCGCCCCAGCCGGGCAGCCCGAGGGCGAGGACGAGTCCGATCGCGAGCGCGAGGGCCGCGCCGCAGTAGAGGGCTGCGGCGCCCGACGCGGCGTAGAACATGGCGCGGCGCCGCTGCTTCGCGGAGGCTGCGCGCAGTTCGGAGCGCAACTCCTCGCGCAGGGTGGCCCGGACGGCCCGCTCCACTTGTTCCGTCAGATGGTTGTCCAGCGTGTGTGTGCTGTGCGTGCGGTCCATGCGGCCGCGAGTACCCGAGCCGCCGATCGCCTAACAGTGCGGCTCCGGCCCGGCATTGGACACCCCGTCCGGCCGCCGTCACCATCGGCGTGGGTCAGACAAATCCAGTTCATGCCCGCACCCATGTGAGCGGCGGCCGTCGTGCCGGCGCCCAGAGGACCGCAGCTCTGTAGAACGAAGCTGGTCGTTGCGGTGCCTCGTATCCCGGGTGAACCTCGGCATGGGCAGAGCCGTCCACCATGCCATTCCGGCGGCGATTTGGTGCGCACGCATGGTCGGGTCCGGTCAGCGGGCTGCGCCTTTCTGTTCGGCCAGTGCCTGGCGCAGGAGTTGCATCCGATGGCGATGACCAGCCATTCGACGACCTGGTCCTCGGCTGGTAGGAGGTGAGGCCGACGACGCTGGCTCGTGGACACCGCACCCTGCCGGCTCCTCACGAGCGAGGCGAGGGCCGACACGCAGCCTGGGGTCACCATGGGACGTGCACGATGCCTCACCCCTACGGCACCTGGTGCAATCGCGCCGACGGCGGTGTTAGGCGCGCACAGGCTCGGGAAACCGTGAGGTGGACAGCCGGAGACGCTGGCTGCGTAGCGAGAGGCGGCATGCCATGGGGCATGGCGGTGATGTGATCGCGGAACTGACCACCGACCATCGAGAGGTCGATGACCTCTTCAAGCAGTTTTCGGACACTCCTCCCGGGAGCGAGGACCGCAAGCGCTTGGTGGATGCGTTGACGATCGAGCTGGTTCGGCACTCCGTCGCCGAGGAGGAATACCTCTATCCGGCCGTGCGCGAACATCTGAAGGAGGGCGACGCCCTGGCGGACAAAGAGCTCGCCGACCACGCCCGCGTCGAGCAGCTCCTCGACGACCTCCAGCAGCGCGCACCTGACGATCTCGACTTCGACCGGCTGGTGGTGAAGCTACACACCGAAGTCACCGCCCACGTGGAAGACGAGGAAAACAACCTCTTTCCCCAGCTACGCAACGGTGTTCATTCCTACGTCCTTGAAGAGCTGGGCAACAAGGTGCGGCAGGCGAAGAAAACTGCGCCCACCCGCCCGCACCCCAGCGCCCCGAGCACCCCACCGGCTAACAAACTGCTCGCCCCAGGGCTGGGAATGGTCGACCGTGTGCGCGACTACCTTTCCGGCCGCGGGCAGTAGGTGCCGCCTTCGTTGCGTGATACACGACGAAACGCACAAGTGCGCGCCTGTAGCGCGCGGCATAAGCCCCCTTCCGGCGAATCATTGCTATCGCCGGCGACGTCCTCTGTCGGCGCACTGCCGATATGCGGCACCGACGATGGGCTCCAAGGCTTCCTGACCGACTGGGACACCACCGCCGAGGCTCTGCGCAAGGCCGCAATCCGCAGCAGACCGGGGCTGGCCGAGCCGGGCCGGCCCCATGGCGCCAAAGTCAGCGTCGGCGAAATCTTCGCCACGACGGCCCTTCACAAGGTCGCCGGCCTGCCCGTCATCGATAGCCACCGCCGGGTCGGAACGCGGCGTTGGCCGACGACACGCACGCGCTGCACGACGCGCAGGAGGTCCCGCGACTCACTCGAAGCCCTCGCAGCGACTGACGCCACCCGATGACGCCTGACTGGTGGCGCCGACCGATCAGACGTGCACTGGCAGAGCGCCGGCGGCTCCGCCGCGAAAGAGGCCGTGGACCCGGAGCCGTTCGGCTGTGCGCCCGTGGTCTGTCGCCCGTCGACACTCCATCCGGTCTACTTCCGGCGTGGGGACGGCGACGTGGGTGACCCTGTTCCCCAGGAGACGGCACCACCAGCAGTCCGGGGCGTCGCTAGGGCGTCTCTCGCAGGAACAGCGCTCCACAGCTGTGGCAGAACGGCCTGGCCCTCTCAGTACCCCAGGCGTCCGGCGGAAGTTCCGTCTGCTCCATGTCGAGCTCACGGCCGCACATCGCGACCGATTGGTCGGAACGGACCATGTGCCATTCCTTGAGGGTCCCGCCATCGGGCTCAGTCATCTCGGCGATGATGCGGTATTCCATCTACGCTGCTCCTCTACGGTGGCATGGGGTTGTACTCTCGCCCAACGGACCCGGCTACGCGAAGTCACGCACCAGTAGTGCCGTGGCATGCCCCCGAGGTTCTCGGTGGCCAACTGAAGCTAACTTCGCTCCCGCATCGGGACCCTGACCTCGGACGGCTGATGCTTGACGGCCAGTCAGCTTTTCGCGTGTGACCCTCGTGCAGGCACCGACCGAGCTCGCCGACCGGCAGGGCCGGGCTTCGAGGCCGCGGTGTCGTCAGTCAGGGGGAGCGACGCGCTGACCGTGGATATGTGCGCCATGGCGGGTACACGGCTTCGGAGCAGCAGCCGCTGCCTGGGAAGGGCTATCGGCCCAGCTGCTTCTTGCTGAGCAGACAAGCCGCGGGGCCTACGACATGACAGGGATACCGAGGCCGAGAGCGGGAGAACCTCCGCTGACCGGATGGTGCACAGTTTCTGCTGCAGAGGGCAGAGAGGCCTCAGGTGAGCAACAGCTCATGTGCGTGACGTGGCGAGCGTGGCGCAGTCGGCGCTGGGCCAACCGCAGATACTTTGCGCTACATGACGGCGGAACCGGGGACTCGGACCGATGGAATCGACTGACGCCCGCGAGGCTATTGACGAGGACTTGTGCCGTGCCGGCACTCACGAGGAGCTGGCCCGCTGGAAGGACAGCGGTCGCATCGACGACCGAGCGGCGGAGGAAGTCGCGCGTGCGGCTTGGGACGCAGTCAAAAGCGTCACGCCACCCCCGCCCTCGCCCTAGTCGGGTCCAGCGGAGAAGTCAGTCCAGTCGCCGGAACGAGCGGAGCGGTACCGGCGTGCGGTAGCCGTGGCGTGCGGCCTACGCGAGCTCGGAAATCACCTGGACGCGACGCCCTGCCGGGACCGGACATGGCAGCTGGGTAGATCACACCAACAGGCCGCCGGTGAAGATGCAGAGAACAGCGTTGCGTTTGAAGCCGAAGCGATCACGGGGCACCAACGCCTCAATCAGCAGCAACACCGGGAGCTTCGGCGGCGGCAACAGCACGGCTCCGGGCCGCGCACCCGACCTCACCATCGAGAGTTGGCGGTCGGTCGGCCTCTTCTGACGGCGGGTTGCACGGGGTGAACCTGGAACCCGAGGAGTTTTGGACGCTAGGGCTTCGGCAAATCGTGAACCATGGTGCGATTCGGCTACACGATGATGACGGAGCAAGCGGGTCCGAGGACTCTGGTGGACAATGTCGTCGCGGCGGAGCGGGCAGGGTTCGACTTCTCCGTGACGTCGGATCACTACTTCCCCTGGCTCGCCTCGCAGGGGCACGCACCTTACGCCTGGAGTGTCCTCGGTGCTGCGGCTCAGGCCACCACACGCATTCCGCTCATGACGTTCGTGACCTGCCCGACGATTCGCTATCACCCGGCTGTGGTGGCCCAGAAGGCGGCCACGATGCAGTTGCTCTCCGAGGGCCGATTCCGTCTCGGTCTCGGGTCGGGGGAGAACCTCAACGAGCATGTGGTGGGCGGGGGCTGGCCGTCGGCCGGTGTCCGTCTCGACATGCTGGAAGAGGCGGTCGAGATCATCCGCGCTCTCTTCGCCGGCGGTGAGCTGAACCATCAGGGCACTCATTTCGACGTGGAGAACGCGAAGCTGTGGGACCTGCCGGGCCAAGCCCCTCCGATCGGGATCGCGGTCTCCGGGGAACGCTCCTGTTCACTCGCCGGACGGCTGGCCGACCTGGTCATCGCCACCGAGCCGAAGGCCGAACTGCTGGACGCCTTTGACGGGCACGGAGGGGCAGGCAAGCCGAAGATCGGTCAGCTCCCGGTCTGCTACGACACCGACCGGCACGCCGCGGTGCTCCGTGCTCACGACCAGTTCCGCTGGGCTTTGGGCGGCTGGCCGGTCAATGCCGAGTTGCCGGGCCCGTCCGGCTTCGAAGCCGCGACAACCTACGTCACGCCTGACGACGTCGCAGAAACGGTCCCCTGCGGGGACGATGTCGGCGCCTTCGCCGACGCTGTCCGGCCATACATCGAGGCGGGATTCACCGAGATCGCACTCGTCCAGGTGGGAGGCGACCGGCAGCGCCCCTTCATCGACTGGGCGGACAAGCACCTGCTGCCCGCACTGCGAGAGCTTTGAACGGGCCTACCCGTGCCCTCGGCCGTTCGTCCGCCCCGACTGAACCGGTGCACGGTGTTTCACGCCCGTGAACCTCTCTTACCCGTCCCGGAAGGCAACGCTCATGCCACGCGCTGTTCTGTTCGACGTAGACGGCACCCTCACCGACACCAACCACCTTCACGTCATCGCGTGGTGGGAGGCGTTCCGGCAAGCGGGGCACCATGTGGCCATGCGGGACATCCACCGGGCGATCGGCCTCAGCGCAAGCGATCTCATCGCCCGTCTGCTGGGTGACAGCCGTGACAGGGACGAGGACGAGGCCCTCGCGGCCGCCCATGACACGCTGTACGGCACATGGTTCGACCGGCTCCCCGCTCTCGACGGTGCCCAGGACCTGCTGCGCACTCTCGCAGACCGGGGCTGGCTTGTCGTGCTGGCCACCTCTGCCGGGGGAGCCGAACTCAAGGCTCTGCGGCGGGCCGTCGACGCGGATGACGTCATCGCCGGCGTGGCCTCGGCCGATGACGTTGCGGCCGGTAAACCCGCACCGGATCCGGTTCACCAAGCGCTGAAACTCGTTGGAGCGGCCGTCACGGAGGCCGTCTTCGTCGGGGACACGGTATGGGACATGAAGGCAGCCACCGAGGCGGGCGCAAGGGCCGTAGGGCTACTGTCGGGCGGCATCCCTCGCGCGGGTCTCGAAGAAGCCGGAGCAGTCGCTGTCTACCAGGACCCTGCAGACCTTCTCTCGCATCTGGATTGCAGTCTGATCGCGGAGTACGAGCACCGCGCCTGACGCACCGTCTCGATGGAGACGCTGCTACGCGTATGCGGGCGACCGCGGCTTGCAGGGCCGCGATCATGATCTGGCGGCATAGCGGCTCACGCAGAATGCCTACGAGGGACGCTCTGGTGCCGTCTCTTTCGGCAAGCACTGCGACCTGATCCTGTCCAGCCGAGGCCTGTGGATGTCAGTGCTGCGGGCCATACTCGTGCTGCAGCGCCGCCCGGGCGCCGCAGCACGAGGGGAGCGACATGGCTGAGGTGCTGGTCTTCCACCATGGACACGGGCTGACCGCCGGCGTTCGCGAGTTCGCCGAGCAGTTGCGACGGGCCGGACACATCGTCCACACACCAGACCTATACGAGGGGCAGGTCTTCGACAGCCTCGAGGAGGGCGCCGACTACGCCGAGAACGCCGGGTTCGACACGATCACCGCGCGCGGAACCGCCGCCGCCGACGGGCTGCCTTCAGAGCTCTTCTATGTTGGCTTCTCGCTCGGCGTCCTGCCAGCACAGAAGCTGGCTCAGACCCGACCCGGGGCAAAAGGCGCACTGCTGCTCGAGGCATGCGTCCCGATCTCGGAGTTCGGCGGCGCCTGGCCCCAGGCCGTCCCGGTCCAGATCCACGGCATGGACACAGATCCCCTCTTCGCCGGGGAGGGCGATGTGGACGCCGCCCGCGCGCTCGTCGAGACGGCGACGGATGCCGAGCTGTTCCTCTACCCGGGCGACAGCCACCTGTTCACCGACAGCAGCCTGCCGTCCTACGACGAACAGGCCGCAAAGCAGGTCAACCATCGGGTGCTCGGCTTCCTCGACCGCATCAAGTAGGGGCATCAACAACCTGCTTCTGTCCGGCTGACGACCGCGCGGCCTGTCCACCGTCCCGGTGGTCGGGCCGTCCCGCGAGACGACCCTGACGTGCTACAGCAACGATCCCAACTCGCCTTCGTGAACATATAGTCTATGGATCGCCGCAGTTCAGAGCCGGTATTCGAGCTCCTGCGGTCGGTAAACTCAACGAAGCGGCCGACAGCGCCGACCCCCTCAGGCTGATGTGCCTGTTCGGCATCACCGAGTGCGCGACTGCGTATGGTGCGCGGTCACCCTCGGCGCCGATTCAGTCATCGACCTCGGCGAACGCAGGTCAGCCCAGCGCGTCAATGGCCTTCACGATCAGTGCTCGCGCGTCCGCGTCATAGACGGCCGCTCGCGGCCGGGGCGGACCGGGGAGACCCAGATCGGCCAGCCGTCGGGCCGCTTCGGTGAGGCGACGGGGTTAGTAGCTCGGCGCAGCCTATTTGGCATTGCAAGCCCCACGTCACGTGGCTCCCATCGACTCCTTTCGACATGACAGTACTCAAGGAGAAGCGCAAGCTGGGAGTGGTAACGGTGCGATGCCTGACGATCGATTGGCTGCGAGCGCGGAACCGCCGCTACCGCCTCACGCCCAGCTCGGCTGCGTGGCGCGTCGCGGATGCGGGCCTGTGGCTGCCGACGCCGCAGGCAACGGTGCTTGATGACGGCATCTAGTCGAGCACGCCGAGCTCGGTGTCTGGCCGGCAGTGCGGGCAGGAGTCGATGCCCTCGGTCACGGCCCGCAAGGCTTGATCACGGTCGACGCCTCGGCTGCGCTTGCCCGCCATGTGGCAGCCCCCGACGTGGACGTACACGGGGTCGCGGCGGCCGAGCCCCATCTCGATGAGCCAGTCCGGGCCCGGGGGCTGGGCCTGTGCGCCGCGCTGCCGTTCCGTCTCCGAGAAGGCAGGAAGCCGAGACGTGCCTCGCTTCCGTTCGCCGCAGCTCTGAGCAGCCGAAGATCTGCCGTAACCTCTGCGGCGTCCCACCGGAAGGAACTCATGGAACGTCAGTACATGGGCATTGTTGATGCCGCCGCGTATCTCGACATGACCGAGCGATGGATGTATCGAAGAGTCTCGTCGGCATGGAGTCCCGCGGTACTACTTCGGCGGCAAGCTGAAGTTCAAGGTTGACGATTTGGATCGGTGGGCTCGTCAGCAGAAGGTCACCTGATAGGGGGCCGGGCGATCGCCCGGCCCCCTTCGCCTGTGTCAGTGGCGATCAGAGGCCGGATTCCAGCAGGCGGGCGGCGCGGCCGATGGAGGCGGGCATCAGGTGCCGGTAGATGCGGAACGTCATGTTGATGTCCTTGTGCCCCATCCACTCGGCGACGTCAGTGATGGGTATGCCGCGGGACAGGCAGTTGGACGCGAAGAAGTGACGTAGCGAGTAGGGGTTGAGTTTGCGGGTGATGCCCGCTCGCTTCTTCGCGGCGTTCCACTGGTAGTCGAGCGTGGTGTGGGCCCAGTACGGACTGCGCTGCGTGCGCAGCAAGTAGCCCTCCTCGTCCGTGCCGTGCTGTTTCTCGTACCTCAGCAGAGATTCGCGAACGGTGGCCGGCAGCGGGGTCTCCCTGAACTCGCCCGGCCTGCGGTGCTTGAGTCGGGCCCGGACGCGCTTCACGCCGTCGATCTGCTCGGTGACCCGGTAGACGTCGTCCGCCACCATGCGGTTGATGTTGGCGGCGAAGGCCTCACCGTTGCGAAGTCCGCAGCCTCGCATCAGGTCGATGAAGAGTGCGAGGCCGTCCGAGCCTGCCTCCTTGAGAGCGTGAATCTCGTCCGGCGTGGGGATGGTGATCTGCCGCGGGATGTACTCGGGTGGGATGACGCCGGCGAATGGGTCGTCGATGATTCCGCCGCGCCGGTGTGCGTCGAGGAGGATCTTCTTGAGGGTGTCGAAGGCGTTCTGCTGCGTTGCCTGACCGACCCTGCTCTCGTCCATCGACATGATGAAGTCGTCGATCACGGTCGGGGCGAAGGAGTTGATGCGCCGCGATTCGAGGACCGGAAGAATCTGACTGCCCAGCAATTGGCTGATGGTTCGGACGGTGCCCGGCGCGTAGTGGCGCTGGCGTCCCAGCCAGAGTGAGGCGTATTCGCCGAAGTGCTTATTCCCGAGCTCCCTCTTCAGCTCGGCTTGCCTGGCAGGTGTGGTCCGCTTGTCGGTGTACAACTTTGCGAGTTGTTCGAGCGCGTCGTCTTGTGTTGCGTATCCCGCCTCCTCGCGCTGACGCCCCGTGGCGTCGCGATAGCGGATGGCGTACGGGTGGGGGCATCGACTCGGCCGGGTGCAGGGGCAGGTCTTGAAGTAGCTGCCCATCCCACGGATGAGTTTGGTCGCCAACGTGCACGTCTCCTGACTCATGCTGGGAGTTTGCTGACCAAGTGCTCCTCAGCATGGTCCTGACCTGCGGCCGCTCCAAACTAGGGCACGTTGATGAGCATCTTCATGGGTCCTCCAAAGGGGCGTAGCATCTGAGCCTCTGACCAGTGAGATCCCTGGTCGGAGCGGGTTTGGAAGGTTCTCGATCTCGGCGGTCCGTGGCGGCTGGGAGCGGTGTTCGGCGGTCTGCTGCTGACTTGTTCCTGACTTTACTGACGGAGTATCAAATGAGTGTGCGGTTGCGGACCGGCGCTCCCGACCACTCACTCACTCACGGCAGTATCGGCTCTCGCGGAGCCCTGGTCACGTGTACGGCGTGGGTGGCTGGTCGGAGGTGGTCGTCGCGGAGCATCGCGAAGAGGACGTCGGCTCGGTGACGCGCGCGGCAGAGGATCGCCTGGGGTGGTGTCTTCTCCGGGCGATCTTCAAGTCCAAGTACCCGAAAAGATCTTCCAGCACCGGCATGGGGCTGGGCGCTGCCGGACGTGGATGGCCAGGACCGGCCGTCCATGCAGGCCGAACGGGCCGGCTGCCCGCGCTGTGCGCCTACACCTCGATGTGCGCGCCCATGATGACCGTGCGGTCGCGGGGCAGACTGAAGTACTCGGCGGCGTCGGACGTGATGTAGGAGGTGGCGATGAACAGCCGTTTGCGCCACGCTGCCATCGTCGGCGCCTTCCCACGCCGGAGCTCGATCTTCGACAGGAAGTAGGACGCCTGGTCGAGCTGCAACGGCCCTTCGGTCTCGGCCGCGTCGAGCGTGGCCAGCAGACCGGGCACGTCCGGTGTCTCCATGTAGCCGAACCGGCCGGTGACGTGGACGATCCCGTCGTCGGCGTAGCCGAGATCGTCCACGACGACCCGCTGGTCGGCCGGAACACGGGGCACCGGCTCGGTCTGCAGGGCGAGGATCACGACCTGCTCGTGCCGCACATGGTTGTGCACGACGTTGGCCCGCATCGCCAGCGGCGTGGTCTCCTTGCCGCGGTTCAGGAAGACGGCCGTGCCGGGGACCTGGAGCGTGGCAGCCTTGCCGCTGCGGAGGTCGTCGACGAACTCGGGCAACGGCCCCTCGGCGCGGGCTCGTTCCGCGGTGACCAGCTCGCGGCCCCGCTGCCAGGTCGTCATGACGGTGAACGCCGTGAGGCCGATCAGCAGCGGCAGCCACGCGCCGTGGACGAGCTTGGTCATGTTGGCCGCCACGAACAGCAGGTCCACGAAGAGGAGCACGCCCGCGCCGATACCGAGCAGCCACCGGGGCGTGCCCCACTTGGCGCGGGCGACATAGAAGAAGAGCAGCGTGGTGATGGTGATGGTGCCGGTGACCGCCATGCCGAACGCGTAGGCCAGCGCCGCGGAGCTGCGGAAGGCGAAGACCAGGGTGAGGACCGAGACCATCAGGAGCCAGTTGATCCAGGGGACGTAGATCTGACCGATGGTGGATTCGGAGGTGTGCGCGATGCGCAGCCTCGGCAGGTAGCCCAGCTGGGCCGCCTGGGAGGCGACCGAGTACGCGCCGGTGATCACCGCCTGGGAGGCGATCACGGTCGCCGCCGTCGCCAGGAGGACCATCGGCCAGCGTCCCCAGCCGGGCACGAGCAGGAAGAATGGGCTGCTGATGTTGTCCGGATCGTCGAGGATCAGCGCGCCCTGGCCCATGTAGCTCAGGACGCAGGCGGGCAGTACGAGGAGCAGCCAGCCTCGGGTGATCGCCCGGCGGCCGAAGTGACCCATGTCGGCGTAGAGCGCCTCGGCGCCGGTGACCGAGAGCACGATCGCGGCCAGGGCGAAGAAGGCCGTGCCCCAGTGGCCGAACAGGAAGCCCAGCGCGTACGTCGGTGACAGGGCCTTGAGGATGTCCGGGTGGTCGGTGATGCCGGCGACGCCGCACGCACCGATGGTCACGAACCAGGCGATCATGACGGGCCCGAACACCCGGCCCACGGCGGCGGTTCCCCTGCGCTGCACCAGGAAGAGGATGACGATGATCACCGCGGTGATGGGTACGACCGCGTCCCGCAGGGACGGCTCGACGACCTTGAGTCCTTCGACCGCGGACAGCACCGAGATCGCCGGGGTGATCATGCTGTCGCCGAAGAAGAGGGACGCGCCGAAGATGCCGAGCGCGGCCAGGACGACGGCGGCCCGGCGCCCGCGCTGTGAACTCAACCGTCGCAACAGGGTGATGAGCGCCATGATGCCGCCCTCGCCGTCGTTGTCGGCGCGCATCGCGAGCAGCACGTAGGTGACCGTGACAATGATCATCACCGACCAGAACACCAGCGACACCACCCCGTACACATTGTCCGTGCTGACCGGGACGGGGTGCGGGTCGTCGGGGTTGAACACCGTTTGGATCGTGTAGATCGGGCTGGTCCCGATGTCGCCGAAGACCACGCCGAGCGCACCGATGACCACCGCGAGGCGCACCGTGTCGCGCGCGCTCGCCCGACGCGCGTCCAGTGTCCGCGACGGGGACCCGTCGTCCGACGCGGGTTCCTGTCGGCGATCGGCCATGGTGCTCCTCCTCGTGCGGGCCGCTGGGCCGCGGACCGGGGCGTCGGGGCGGACGATACCGATCCGAGGGCGCAATCGTCGGTAGGGGCGCCACTTCGCCCCAGTGACCGTCGCCGGTGCGTATCCGGGGGCGGGCGGGGAGCACGTCGGGGACATGGCCACGTCGTATCCGAGGCGTGGCAGGCCGAAGTCCTGGCCAGAACCGCTCCGGGCCCGGGCAGTGTCCGGCGGATCTCGAGCATGCAGCGCACAGTCGGCAGCGGAGCCGGACGGAGATTGCCTGACCTCGGCATGGTCAGGTGCCTCCGGGGCCAGCGACAATGTGGGCGTCCTTGGGGCCAGGCGCACTCGCGTTCCGGGCCCTTTGCGGTCGGAGCGGAGTGACGCCATGGCGTGGGTAGTGGGAACGAGCGCGTTCATGGGGCTGCTGGTGGTGGCATTGGGAATCGTCACGCTCCGGACAGGGTGGATCCTGCCCATGGCGCGCCGCCACGTCACCAGGCCCCGACTCCACGGTCTCGGTGCCCTGCTCGCGGGCGCTTCCGTCGTTCTGCAGGGCCTCTTCTACTTTCGACTCCTGCCGAGCGTTTCCTGGGAGGCCCGCTTCTTCAGTGGGAACGCCCTCCTGTTTGCTGGGCTGGTCCTGATTGCCCTCAGCCAGTTGCTGCCGCTCCGCCGAGACCCGAATCACGCCGATCCCTCAGGTGCCTGAAGGGGTCGGGACCGCAGCCGGAACCGCAGGCGGATCGCAGCCACGGCTGCCCATCTGATGCCGGACCACCCGGCAGGCCGCAGGACCGAACTGCGCACCCAGGGCAACGGGCACGACCTGGCCGCTTCATGCAGACCACCGGTGTGGTCCCACCCCTTCGCTTCAGGTTCGCCCAGTCGCAGCCACCCGTGTCGATCAGACCGGCGCGGCCCTCGGCGCGGCAGGGCCCGCGCACGAGCTCTGACATTCTCCCGAGGTCACCCTCAAGCGTCGGGCGGTGCCGTCTCCTTGGTGAAGTGCCCGGTGTCCAGGCGCAGTCGCCACACATTGCGGAGGTGCGCTGCCGCGAGGTCGGCCTCCAGTGGGGACGGCGGGACGGCGAGGACCGGGCAGCAGGCGTGGGCGAGGCAGTAGCGGCTCACCGACGGGTGCAGTGCGCGGTGGAGGTGGCCGCGGTGCCCGGCACCGACGACCAGGAGGTCGTCCTCACGGCCGGCGGTCTCCGCCAGTGCCCGGCCGGGGGTGCCGCGGGTCAGGACAGCGCGCAGGGGGACGCCGGGGCCAGCGGGGAACACCTCGCGGATCGTCGTGACCAGCGTGGTGCGGGCGAGGTTCTCCCAGTCACCGTCCGCGAGCGGCGCGGCCGAGGCCCGGCGGGCGTGGAGTGCGCCGCCGGGTGACTGCCACGCCAACACCGCCCAGAGCTCGGCCTGCCGATGGTGGGCTTCGGCCGCGGCGCGGCGCAGGGCCGTGCGGCTTCCCAAAGACCCGCTGACCCCGACCACGACACGGGCGACACGCGTGTCCGGGGCCGTGTCGGAACCGGACATTGCTTCACCGTCCGTCAACTGCCGCCGCAGGAGAGGCCCCGTCGGCGGTGCTCATCAACACCGGCACCATCACACTCCCGAGCCGGGGCCCGTGAACAGCCCCTTCGTCGCTTCTTGGCACAGCTCTGACGGCGCCGTCCCACTGTTGAAGCAGTGCCCATCACCAACGCGTCAGCATTGCCGCTCTCCGCGTCAGCGATCCGTCAGGACGGTTCCGGGGGCCCGGGTGGGTGGGCATAGCGTCCTCGGCGAGCCCCGGTCGCCCGTCCCATGACGGAGCCCGGTGACCTTCGAACTGAAGCGAACGTCCCGAACTCAGGCGAACCGCCTCGGGATATCGCCTACGACCCCGGATCCTCCAGGAGACATCCCATGGCAGAACCTCTTTACGGCGAAGACCCGGAACCTGCTGAACGGTTCCCGGCCGGACCCCTGTACGTGCCCGTCCGGCCGGGCCCGCTCGGGCACACCGCCCGGCTGTTCCGCACGCCGCTCGGTGGCCGTACGGCGGTCGGCTTCACCTCCGAGCGCGCCCTGACCGCCACCCTCGGCACCGACCAGCCGTGGATCCGGCTCGCCGAGCCCGCCCTGCGGGCCATGACCGCGCCGCTCGGCGCCGCCACCGTCACGGTGGACCCGCAGCTCACCGCCCCGGTACCCACCTCCGGCAAGAGGGCGGTGCGTCGCAGCGCCCGGGGCCAGCAGGAGGTCGGCGCGCTCCGGGGCACCGGGACCACCGCGCCCGTCTCGGCGCTGTCGCACCGGATCGGCTGAGGAAGGCGCCACCATGACCACCGTTCACGAACCCGCCGTCCACGCCACGGCCTCTCCCGAAGAGCTGTCGGTGTGGCCGGCCTCCACCGCCGAGCCCCGCCCCGGTGACCTGACCGTCGGCGGCGTGGCCCTCGCCGAGATCGCGGGCCGCTTCGACACCCCGGTGTACGTCCTCGACGAGGGCGAGGTCCGCCGGCGCTGTCAGAATTACCGGGATGCCTTCCCGGAGGCCGAGATCCACTACGCGGCCAAGGCGTTCCTGTGCCGGGCCATGGCCCACTGGGTGGAGGAGGAGGGGCTGGGCCTCGACGTCTGCTCCGCCGGCGAACTGGAACTCGCGGTCGCCGCAGGTTTCCCGCCCGACAAGATCGTCCTGCACGGCAACGTCAAGACGCCGCACGAGCTGAAGAAGGCCCTGTGGTACGGCGTCGGCCGCATCGTCATCGACAGCCCTTCCGAGATCGCCCGGATCGCCGCCGCGGTCGGCCCGGACGGACACCAGAAGGTGATGGTCCGAGTGGTTCCCGGCATCAGCGCGGGCGGCCACGAGAAGATCCGCACCGGCACCGAGGACCAGAAGTTCGGCCTGTCCATCTCCGACGGCTACGCGCAGCACGCCATCGCCCGCATCCTCGACCAGCCGCAGCTCGAACTGACAGGCCTGCACTGCCACTTGGGCTCACAGATCACCGAGGTCAAGCCCTACCTGTCGGCGGTGCGCCGCATGGTGGGCCTGATGGCGCGCCTGCGCGAACAGCATGGCGTGGTCCTGAAGGAGTTGGACCTCGGCGGTGGACACGGCGTCGCCTACCGCCCCGGCGAGCAGACCATGGACCTCACCCGCCTGTCACGGAGGGTACGCGCCGAGCTGACCGAGGCGTGCGCGGCGGCCGGACTCACCGTGCCGCGCCTGATCGTCGAGCCGGGCCGGGCGATCGCCGGACCCGCCGGAATCGCGCTGTACCGCGTCGTGTCCGTCAAGCACACCGCAGGGCACACGTTCGTCGCCGTCGACGGCGGTATGAGTGACAATCCCAGGCCGGCCCTGTACGGGGTGCGCTACGCGCCCCGCGTGGTCGGCCGGCGCGGCAGTACGACGCTCGCGCCGGTGACGGTCGTCGGACGGCACTGCGAGGCCGGCGACGTGGTGGCCGCCGACGTGCAACTCCCCGACGACGTGGTCGCCGGCGACCTGATCGCCGTACCCGTCGCCGGCGCCTACCACCTGTCGATGGCCTCCGGCTACAACCTGGTCGGCCGCCCGCCGGTGGCCGCCGTACGTGACGGCCGCGCCCGGCTCCTCGTGCGCCGCGAGTCGCTGGAGGACATCCGCAGCCGCGACGTGGGTCTGTAGCCCGCGCGCGCCCCGAACCACCTCCGGGCGATACGCGCACCTTTGCCCGGCCGCCTCGCCCGGAGGTGTCCAACCCCCTTGTCCGACAACTCATCTGAAACCCTGTGAGGTCCCCCGCGGGCGGCCGAGAACGGGGGGCGCACACACTGTGGTGGGGCGGCTGCGCCTGGGACGTGAAGGCTGCACAGTTCCTGACGCACCTGGTCGGGGGCGAGTCCGGTGAGTGCGGCACGTTCCGGCACGCTCGGAGCGCGGCCGGTGCGGGCGAATCCGTGGTAGACGGCCAGGCGGACCCTTTCCGTCCCGTCAAGGTCCGTCGGTGCTGCTGAGGCGTTCCCGGTCATTCCTGTGGTTCCTTCGCTGGTCGAGGCGATGGGTCCAGGGTGCGCCTCGAGGAGGCCGGGGGCTTGAACGCTCGTGCGGGACAATCGAGACATGACGTCTCACGGGGAACGCGCCGCCTACTGGCGGGTTCCCGGGCTTGCGCTGGAGGCCATGGGCGCCCGCTTCGAGCAGTACGCGTATCCGATGCACGCCCACGACACGTACTCGTTCGGAGTCACCGACGACGGCGCGCAGTCGTTCCTGTGCAGGGGCGAGCGGCACGTCAGTGCGGCCGGGCTGGTCATCCAGATCTCCGAGGGGAGGCCGGCGGTGCTTTCGTACTGGCGGGCGGGTCTGAGCGACGTGCCGGACGAGGTGTGGGATCACCCCCGCCTCAAGGTTCTCCATGGCGTTCAATCCGGACGATCCCCACGACGGGCAGTCGGCCGTCCACGACGGCTACCGCTATCGGATGCTCCACCTCGGGGAAGATCTTGTCCGGGAGGTCCTCGCCGACGCGGCACCCGGCACTGCCGGGCTGCCCCTCTTCGACACCCCGGTGGTGGACGACCCGGCCCTGGCCCGAGCCGTGGCCCGCCTCCACACCGCGGTCGTCGCGCACGTACCGCACCTTGTCGTCGAGGAGTGCCTCACTGCCGCGGTGCCGGCGCTGTCCCGCGGTGCCGCGACGAGGCCGGCGCTGCTGCCGGACCCGAGGGAACGAGTCGACCTGGCGGCGATGGCGCGGGCCCGCGCTCTGCTGCGGCAGCGGTTCGCCGAGAACATCTCCGCCGACGAGCTGGCACGGGTGGCCGGATGCAGTCGCTTCACGTTGTACCGGGGCTTCCGCGCGGCGTACGGCTTCGCGCCCAGCGACTACCAGCGCGATCTGCGGTTGCGGCGCGCCCGTGCGCTCCTGGCCGAGGGCACAACGCCGTCGACGGCTGCCGCCGAGGCCGGATTCGCGGACCAGGCCCACCTCACCCGGTGGTTCACCCGCACCTACGGAGTCACCCCGGCCGCCTACCGCACGGCGCTACACAAAGATGATCACCGGTCACAGAGCGCGGCGCGGAGGTTCGCGACAGGGCGGACGCCGCCTGACACGGCGCCGGATGCCCGCCGATGACATGGCGCGATGCGGTCTCGGTGCCGCCGGCTCCCGGATTGTGGCGGCCTTCGACGAGAGGCAGGGTGGTGTCGAGACTGTTTGGGCGCGGCAGAAGGCACACGGCCTGTGACGGATGCGGGCCGTGGCTCGTCCTCATCGCGACGCGAGTCGTGTGAGCCGGGAACCGGCGCATTCGGTCACCGCCGAACGAGTGGATCGGTGCACCGGTCCGGAGAGCGGTGCCCGAGGCAAGATCATTCATTCCGGGCAGGTTTACGGAGGTGTGGAACATGTCAGCGAAGAACCCAGAGCAAGAGAGCGCCCACGAGGTCTCCTTGCCGCCCGAAGTCAAGTTGCTGCAGGAAGTCACTCCGCCCTTCTTTCCCGAGGGTGGTTCGGGAATGACCATCCTCGTCGAGTGGCCTCCCGGTCATCCCGGGCTCCCTCCGCATCGCCACTCGGGTCCGGCGTTCGGCTACGTGATGGAGGGCGCGGTCCGGTTCGAGCTCGAGGGGGAGCCGGAGCGGGTGGTCGAGCCCGGTGGGACATTCTGGGAGCCGGGCGGTGACGTGATCCACTACCAGGACGGCAACGCCCTGACGGACGCACCGACCAAGTTCGTGGTGACCATGGTGTGCGCGCCGGGTCAGCCGATGCTCAAGCTGGTCGACGAGGAGGAACTGAAGGAACGGGCGCACCTGCGCGCCCCGCGTCCCTCCGAAGGCTGACCCGCGAACCGACGGTAGAACTCCCGGGAGCAAAGTCCCCGCACCCTGACGCGGCTCTGATGCCCGCCGTGTCCGACCTTGACGCCCGGTCCGGGTGCGGGCCGCAGGGAGGGGAGTGGCCAGGACCCCATCCGTATCTCGTTCGACGCCTCATGCCGATGGCCCGCACCTCACTGGTGCGGGCCATCGGTGTATTCACGCGGATGGAGGGCTGGTTCTGCGTAGGGATGTGCCAACCGTAAGAGTTCCGTCAAAGGCGTACGTGTCTCCGTAAGGGAGGCGTCAACGGCGCTCGAATTCGGCCAGAGAGGCGGTTTCCTCTAACCGTCCGTTCAATCCGAACCTCATCTAGGAGCTCGCGATGGCCGACCTGGCCTTCGTTGTCACCACGATCGCGGTGTTCGCGCTGGTGGCGCTCGTCGCCAAGGGGGTGACGAAGCTGTGACCGCCGAAAACATCGTCGGCCTGATCGTGGCCGTCGCCCTGCTGGGCTATCTCGTCCTCGCCCTGATCTTCCCGGAGAGGTTCTGAGAAGCGATATGAGTCCCGTCCTCGCCGGCGTGCTCCAGCTGCTCGCCCTGATAGCGGCACTGGCACTTGCCTACCGTCCTCTCGGCGATTACATGGCCAGGGTCTACTCCTCCGACAAGCACCTGCGTGTCGAGAAGTGGATCTACAAGGGCATCGGCGCCAATCCGAACACCGAGATGCGCTGGATGGCGTACCTCCGCGGTGTGCTGGCCTTCTCGGCCGCGAGCGTGCTGTTCCTCTATCTGCTCCAGCGCCTTCAGGGCAGCCTGCCGGGTTCGCTCGGTTTCAGGTCCATCGACCCGGACCAGGCGTTCAACACCGCCGCGTCGTTCGTCGCCAACACCAACTGGCAGTCGTACTACGGCGAGCAGGCCATGGGCCACGTCGTGCAGACCGCCGGCCTGGCCGTGCAGAACTTCGTCTCCGCGGCCGTCGGTATCGCGGTGGCCGTCGCCCTCGTCCGGGGCTTCGCGCGCTCCCGCACGGGTGAGCTGGGCAACTTCTGGTCCGACCTGGTGCGCGGCACGATCCGCATCCTGATCCCGATCTCCGTGATCGGCGCGATCGTCCTGGTGGCGTGCGGCGCGATCCAGAACTTCGCAGGGATCCACGAGGTCGGCCAGTTCATGGGCGGCTCGCAGCAGTGGAACGGTGGCGCCGTCGCCTCGCAGGAGGTCATCAAGGAGCTGGGCACCAACGGTGGCGGTTACTTCAACGCCAACAGTGCCCACCCCTTCGAGAACCCCAACGGCTTCACGAACCTCTTCGAGGTCTTCCTGATCCTGGTCATCCCGTTCGCGCTGACCCGGACCTTCGGGCGCATGGTCGGCTCCCTGAAGCAGGGCTACGCGATCCTCGCGACCATGGCCACGATCTGGATCGGGTTCACGGCCCTGATGATGTGGACCGAGTTCCACCACGGCGGCCCGGCGTTCGACATCGCGGGCGGTGCGATGGAGGGCAAGGAGAACCGCTTCGGGGTCGGTGGTTCGTCGATCTTCGCGGTGGCGACCACGTTGACGTCGACCGGAGCGGTGGACTCCTTCCACTCCTCGTTCACCGGGTTCGGCGGCGGCATCACGATGCTCGGTATGCAACTGGGTGAGATCGCGCCCGGTGGTACCGGTTCCGGGCTCTACGGCATGCTGATCATGGCGATCATCGCGGTGTTCATCGCCGGTCTGATGGTCGGCCGTACGCCCGAGTACCTGGGCAAGAAGATCGGCACCCGCGAGATCAAGTTCGCGGCCTGCTACATCCTCATCACCCCCGCACTCGTCCTGGTGTTCACGGCGATCTCGATGGCGCTTCCCACGCCGCCGCACTCGATGCTCAACCCCGGTGCGCACGGCTTCTCCGAGATCCTGTACGCGTACACGTCGGGTGCCAACAACAACGGCTCGGCGTTCGCCGGTCTGAGCGCGGACACGCAGTGGTTCAACACCACGATCGGTCTCGCGATGCTGCTGGGCCGGTTCCTGCCGATGGTGTTCGTCCTCGCCCTGGCGGGCTCGCTCGCCGAACAGAGGCCCGTCCCCGCCACGGCCGGCACCCTGCGCACCGAGAAGCCCCTGTTCACCGGGCTGCTCGTCGGCACGATCCTCATCATCACCGGTCTGACGTACTTCCCCGCCCTGGCCCTCGGCCCGCTCGCGGAAGGCCTGGCGTCATGACCGCTCGTACAGCGAAGACCCGTACAGAAAACGACGAGGACGCGATGTCCACAGCCACTCCGACCCGGGCGCCGCACAGCGACGTGCCGTCAGGTCACAAGGAAGAAGGACGTGTCGGCGCGGGTCTCTTCGACCCGAAGCAACTGCTGAAGTCGCTGCCGGACGCCTGCCGCAAGCTCGACCCGCGTGTCATGGTCAAGTCGCCCGTGATGTTCGTGGTGCTCGTCGGCTCGGTCCTGACGACCGTGTTCTCGTTCAAGGACCCGTCCGACTGGTTCGGCTGGGCGATCAGCGCCTGGCTCTGGCTCACCGTGATCTTCGCGAACCTGGCGGAGGCCGTGGCCGAGGGCCGCGGCAAGGCGCAGGCGGACACGCTGCGCAAGGCCAAGACCGACACCGTCGCGCGCCGGTTGTCCAAGGACGGCACCGGCGAGGAGCAGGTGCCGGGCACCGAACTGCGCATCGGCGACCTGGTGGTGTGCGAGGCGGGCGACATCATCCCCGGCGACGGTGACGTCGTCGAGGGCGTCGCGAGCGTCGACGAGTCGGCCATCACCGGTGAGTCGGCCCCCGTCATCCGGGAGTCGGGCGGTGACCGCTCCGCGGTCACGGGCGGTACGAAGGTCCTCTCCGACCGCATCGTCATCAAGATCACGACGAAGCCCGGCGAGACGTTCATCGACCGCATGATCGCCCTGGTCGAGGGCGCCGCGCGGCAGAAGACGCCCAACGAGATCGCGCTGAACATTCTTCTCGCGTCCCTCACCATCGTCTTCCTGCTCGCGTGCGCCACACTGCCGCCGTTCGCGGACTACGCGGGCAAGCACCTCACGATGGTCGTGCTGGTGGCCCTCCTGGTCTGCCTGATCCCGACGACGATCGGCGCTCTGCTCTCGGCGATCGGCATCGCGGGCATGGACCGCCTGGTCCAGCGCAACGTCCTCGCCATGTCCGGCCGGGCGGTCGAGGCCGCGGGCGACGTCTCCACCCTGCTGCTCGACAAGACGGGCACCATCACGCTCGGCAACCGTCAGGCCTCCGAGTTCGTGCCGGTGAGCGGAACCAGGGAGGCCGAGGTCGCGGACGCGGCGCAGCTGTCCTCTCTGGCCGACGAGACCCCCGAGGGCCGCTCCATCGTGGTCCTGGCGAAGGAGAAGTACGGGCTGCGCGAACGCCACCAGGGCGAGCTGGCCGGCGCCGAATGGATCGCCTTCACCGCCCAGACCCGCATGTCGGGAGTGGACGTCGACGGCCGCAAGATCCGTAAGGGCGCGGCCGGTTCGGTCATCGCCTGGGTCCAGGAGCAGGGGGGCCAGGTCTCCGACGACGCGGACACCCTGGCCAACCGGATCTCCGAAGCGGGCGGTACGCCGCTGCTGGTCGCCGTCGAGGACGGCAAGGGCGCCCGCGTACTGGGTGTCATCCACCTCAAGGACGTCGTCAAGGACGGCATGCGCGAGCGGTTCGACGAGCTGCGCCGCATGGGCATCAAGACCGTGATGATCACGGGCGACAACCCGCTGACGGCGAAGGCCATCGCGGACGAGGCGGGTGTGGACGACTTCCTCGCGGAGGCCACCCCCGAGGACAAGATGGCTCTCATCAAGCGGGAGCAGGCGGGCGGCAAGCTGGTCGCGATGACCGGCGACGGCACGAACGACGCCCCCGCGCTCGCACAGGCCGATGTCGGCGTGGCGATGAACACGGGCACGTCGGCCGCCAAGGAGGCCGGCAACATGGTCGACCTCGACTCCAACCCGACCAAGCTCATCGAGATCGTCGAGATCGGCAAGCAACTCCTCATCACTCGGGGCGCGTTGACGACGTTCTCCATCGCCAACGACGTCGCGAAGTACTTCGCGATCATCCCGGCGCTGTTCGCGGCGGTCTACCCGGGCCTGAACAAGCTCAACGTCATGCAGCTGTCCTCGCCCGACTCCGCGATCCTGTCCGCGGTCATCTTCAACGCGCTCATCATCATCGCCCTCGTACCCCTCGCCCTGAAGGGCGTCCAGTACCGGCCGGTGAGCGCCGACAAGCTGCTCCGTCGCAACCTCGGGATCTACGGGCTCGGCGGGCTGGTCGCCCCGTTCATCGGCATCAAGATCATCGACCTCCTCATCTCTCTCATCCCCGGGATCGGCTGATCACCATGAACAACTCGGTTAAGAACACCGGCCGGTTGCTGTGGGCCGGCCTGCGGGCCCTGCTCGTCCTGACCGTCGTGTGCGGCGTGATCTACCCCCTCGCCGTCACCGGGATCGCCCAGGCCCTCTTCCACCACAAGGCCAACGGCTCCGAGATCACGTCCGAGGGCAAGGTCGTCGGCTCGTCCCTCATCGGGCAGCGCTACGACCTGCCGCTGAAGAAGGGCCAGGAAACCGCGGAACCCGACCTCAAGTGGTTCCAGCCGCGCCCCTCCAACGGACTGGGCACCAACAGCGTCAACACCCAGTACAAGCTGATCCTGTCCGGCGCCACCAATCTGGCCGGCGACAACAAGGTCCTCATCGACCAGGTGGAGGCCGCGCAGAAGGCCGTCATCAAGGACAACTCCACGGCGACCTACAAGGTCGAGAAGTCGGACGTGCCGGCCGACGCCGTCACCTCCTCCGGCTCCGGCCTCGACCCGGACATCTCCCCGGACTACGCCGACCTCCAGGTCCACCGCATCGCGGAGAAGAACCACCTCTCCGTCGCCCAGGTGCAGAAGCTGGTGGACGAGCACACCGAAGGCCGTGTCGCCGGCTTCATGGGAGAGCCGCGGGTGAACGTCCTCGAACTCAACATCGCGCTCAAGGGACTCGTGGCGAAGAGCTGATGGCCTGATCCGCACCGAGCGGGAGTTGGCGGACGGGGCGAGGCCCCGATCCGTCAACTCCCGTAACCATGAGACCGGTTCCGCAGGCTCCGGCCTTCCGTACAACAGGAGAGGCGCACACCGATGACCCGGGTGCTGGTGGTGGAGGACGATCCTCAGCTCGTCCGGGCCCTCGTGATCAACCTGCAGGCCCGCCGATACGGAGTGGACCCGGCGCCCGACGGAGCCACCGCACTCCGCCTCGCCGCCGCGCGCCGGCCCGACGCGGTCGTACTCGACCTGGGCCTGCCCGACATGGACGGCACGGACGTCATCAAAGCCCTGCGCAGCTGGACCCGCGTACCGATCCTGGTGCTCTCCGCCCGCCGGGCATCCGACGAGAAGGTCGCCGCGCTCGACGCGGGTGCTGACGACTACATCACCAAACCGTTCAGCATGGACGAACTGCTGGCCCGCCTGCGGGCGGCCGTCCGCCGCACCGAGGCCGCTCCGCTCGCCCCGGACATCGTTCTCGTCACGACCGACGAGTTCACCATCGACCTGCTGGCCAAGAAGGTCAGCCGAGGCGGACACGACGTACGCCTCACTCCGACCGAATGGCACCTGCTGGAAATCCTGGTCACCAACCCCGGGCGACTCATCACGCAGAAATACCTGCTCCAGGAGGTCTGGGGCGCGTCCCAGAGCAGCAAGACCAACTATCTGCGCGTCTATATGGCCCAATTGCGACGCAAACTCGAGACGGACCCCGCCCACCCGCGCCACCTCATCACCGAGCCCGGCATGGGATACCGCTTCGAGAGCTGAACCGGGCTTTCCTGAACCGGCCCCATCACTCCCACACCCTCCGCCCGCAGAGACGAAGAGACGAGAAGATGGCACGCGGCAAGCTTCGGATTTACCTCGGTGCGGCGCCGGGCGTCGGAAAGACGTACGCGATGCTCTCCGAGGCGCACCGTCGCGTCGAGCGGGGGACCGACTGCGTGGTCGGCTTCGTGGAGCACCACGACCGGCCGCGCACCGAGGTGATGCTGCACGGCCTGGAACAGGTCGTGCGCAAGGAGCTGGAGTACCGCGGCAGCGTCTTCACCGAGATGGATGTCGACGCGGTGCTCGCCAGACGTCCCAAGGTGGCCCTGGTCGACGAGCTCGCGCACACCAACATCCCGGGCTCGCGCAACGACAAGCGCTGGCAGGACGTCGAGGAACTGCTGGCGGCCGGCATCGACGTCATCTCGACGGTCAACATCCAGCACCTGGAGTCGCTCGGCGACGTCGTCGAGTCCATCACCGGTATCCGGCAGCGTGAGACCGTCCCGGACGAGGTCGTGCGACGGGCCGACCAGATCGAGCTGGTCGACATGTCGCCGCCCGCCCTGCGCCGAAGGATGGCGCACGGAAACATCTACAAGCCCGACAAGGTCGACGCGGCGCTGTCGAACTACTTCCGCCCCGGGAACCTGACCGCGCTGCGCGAGCTGGCCCTGCTGTGGGTGGCGGACCGGGTCGACGCCTACCTGACCGAGTACCGCAGCGCGCACCAGGTCTCGAAGATCTGGGGCTCGCGCGAGCGGATCGTCGTGGGTCTGACCGGCGGGCCCGAGGGCCGTACGCTGATCCGCCGTGCAGCGCGGCTCGCGGAGAAGGGCGCGGGCGGTGAGGTGCTGGCCGTCTACATCGCCCGCAGCGACGGGCTGACCTCCGCGTCACCGAAGGAACTGGTCGTCCAGCGGACCCTGGTGGAGGACCTGGGCGGAACCTTCCACCACGTCATCGGGGACGACATCCCGACCGCGCTCCTGGACTTCGCACGCGGCGTCAACGCCACCCAGATCGTCCTCGGGGTGTCCCGCCGCAAGGGCTGGCAGTACGTCTTCGGACCGGGCGTCGGCGCCACCGTCGCCCGGGACTCGGGCCCCGACCTGGACGTCCACCTGATCACGCACGACGAGGCGGGCAAGGGGCGTGGTCTGCCGATCGCCCGGAGCGCGCGCCTCGGACGGTCCCGGGTCATCTGGGGATGGCTGGCGGGTGTGGCCGGCCCCGCCCTCCTCACGTTGCTGCTCACCGGCGTCGCCCCCGAAGTCGGCCTGGCCAACGACATGCTGCTGTACCTCACGCTGACGGTGGCCGCGGCCCTGCTGGGCGGGCTCTACCCGGCACTCGCGTCCGCGCTCGTGGGTTCCCTGCTGCTGAACTGGTTCTTCACCCCGCCCGTGCACACCCTGACCATCGCCGACCCCAAGAACATCGTCGCCATCGCGATCTTCGTCGGCGTCGCCGTGTCGGTGGCGTCCGTCGTGGACCTCGCCGCCCGGCGTACTCATCAGGCGGCCCGGCTGCGCGCCGAGTCGGAGATCCTCTCCTTCCTCGCGGGCAGCGTGCTGCGCGGAGAGACCAGCCTGGAGGCCCTGCTCGAACGGGTCCGGGAGACCTTCGGGATGGAGTCGGTGGCGCTGCTCGAGCGGGCCGGCGAAGTGGATCCGTGGACCTGTGCGGGCAGCGTGGGTACGGGAGCGGTGGTCGAACGTCCGGAGGACGCGGATGTCGACATGCCGGTCGGTGACCGCATGGCGCTGGCGCTGTCCGGTCGAGTGCTGCCGGCCGAGGACCGGCGGGTCCTGGCCGCTTTCGCCGCCCAGGCCGCGGTGGTCCTGGACCGCCGCCGGTTGCAGTCCCAGGCCGACCAGTCCCGCACGCTGGCCGAGGGCAATCGCGTCCGCACCGCGCTGCTGGCCGCCGTCAGCCACGACCTCCGCACGCCCCTGGCCGGAATCAAGGCGGCGGTCTCCTCACTGAGGTCCGACGACGTGGCGTGGTCCGAGGAGGACCAGGCGGAACTGCTCGCGGGCATCGAGGAGGGCGCCGACCGCCTCGACAACCTGGTGGGGAACCTGCTGGACATGTCCCGGCTGCAGACCGGCACGGTCAGCCCGCTGATCCGCGAGATCGACCTCGACGAGGTGGTGCCGATGGCGCTCGGCGGGATCCCGGAGAACAGCGTGGAGCTGGAGATCCCGGAGAGCCTGCCGATGGTGAATGTCGATCCGGGCCTGCTCGAGCAGTCAGTTGCCAACCTGGTGGAGAACGCGGTGAAGTACAGCCTCACCGGCGAGCGGGTCCTGGTGTCCGCGAGCGCCATCGCCGACCGGGTGGAGGTGCGGGTCGTGGACTGCGGCCCCGGCGTCCCCGACGAGGCCAAGGACCGTATCTTCGAGCCCTTCCAGCGCTACGGCGACGCCCCGGGCGGCGCGGGAGTGGGCCTCGGCCTCGCGGTCGCCCGCGGCTTCGCCGAGGCGATGGGCGCCACGCTGAGCGCGGAGGACACCCCTGGCGGTGGCCTCACCATGGTCCTCACCCTGCCGACAGCGCCCGGCCTCCAGCCGGCCCGCCCCGACCTTCCGGCGACCGCCACCTCATAGCCGCTCAGGAACCTGCCGTTCGAGGCGTGCGGCGCCGAGAGCGACCTCCAGCCACGAGGATTCCCCGCTGCAGCGTGAGGCCCTGCGCGTCCGCGGCCCCCCTCGCCGTCTGAGTGCGTGCCCCTGGCCTCGAGCGGCTTCGTCCCGCTGCGCCCTGCACCGCGAGGTCCCCCCCATGGCGTTCGGCCTGGCCTGATCGCCAGGGAGACGACGTCGGTGTCGGGGAGTGCCGTGCGGTACGCGCGCGGCAACGAGTTCGGACCTCCTGCTCGTCGAGTACGCAGACGGGGGTGCCGAAGCGCTCGGCCGCCTCGGTCAGGGAGACCCCGCCGACGGAGACGTCCCCGCCGGCCTCTTCGGGCGACTTGCGACGCTTCACCGAGCCGCCCGACCACCACTCGGAGCGGCCGCTACACAGAAGTGGTGCCAGAACCACTTCGAGTGAACGAAGCCATGCGCTTGATGGCGATCATGGCTGCGTCGTCATCCAGGCGCCCGCCGACGTGCTGCAGCAGGTCGCGCCGGAAGCGGATGAGGAAGGCGTCGGGGTCGTTGTCGGTCCAGCCTGTGATGCGGTCGGTGAGTGGGTAGAAGGTGCCGGTGGAGTCGCGGGCCTCGGTGACGCCGTCGGTGTACAGCAGCAGAAGGTCTCCCGGCTCGAACGGGAAGCTGTCGACGTGGTACTGCGGATGCGCGAGTGCACCCAGGCCCAGCGGAGGCGCGGGATGAAGGGCGTCCATCGTCGTCGGCCGCCCGTCGCGCAGGACGACCGGCGGCGGATGACCGCAGGCAACCATCTGGACCCGGCCGTCGCGGTCGGGGATGTCCAGGATGGTGGCCGTGATGAACGTTTCCCCGAAGCAGCCCGTCTCGCCCGGCTCCATCAGGTCCCAGCACACGCTTCGGTCGAGATAGCTCACCAGCTCGCCCAGGCCCGCCTGACGGTGGGCAGCAACACGGAACGCACCGAGCAGCAAGGCGGCGTCATTGGCCGCGGTCAGCCCCTTGCCTCGCACATCACCGACGATCAGCCGGGTGCCGGAGGTGGTGCGCGCCACCGCGTACAGATCCCCGCCGATCTGGGCCTCGGCCTCTGCCGCGAGGTAGAGGGAAGCCACACGCAGCGGCCCGATCTCCGCGGGCAGCGGCGGCAGGACCACACGCTGGGCCGCCTCGGACACGTACCGCACTTGCGCCAGCACTTTTGCGCGACGCTCCCGGAAGACACAGAAGATCACCAAACTCGCGCCGACCAGTACCAGGGCGATGATCTGTGCCTGGTGGTTGGACGAGAGCATCTGGTCAGGATCGCGGACCAGCCCGATGATCGTCTGCGCGATCACCGCCAGTGCGGAGACCAGGCCCACCGACCAGGGCCCCCCGAACAACGGCGTGATCGCCGGGGCCGCGACGAGCAGCGGGCCCAGGTGAATGTCGGGCGGAGCAAGAAGGTCGACCGCGGACACTGCGACGATCCACGCGATCGGGATGGCGAGCAACGCCCGCCCCGTTCGCACCGGCCGTCGAAGTCCGTCGCGACGCTGCGGCATGACTCCTGTGTACACCGCCTCCGCACGGCTCGCACCGGCGGAAACGGGCAGCGCGGTCGCCCACCACAGGCCCTGACGACCAGGAACTCCTGCCACGCCGCTCAAACGTCATGGACACGATTCCGATGACCGTCACACTTCGGCGTCAAGGATCGACGTTCAGCGGCACAGGGCCAAGGCGTTTCAGCCCCCGTGGGAGCCTCGCCGTGACCGCGATGTGGGCGCGTATCGCGGCGAGCACCGTGCGGGAGATCGCCGCGGCCATCGGCCCGGCAGCCCCGCGTCGCCGCTGTACCGGCTGCGCCGCCGCGAGGGACCGGGATCGTTCGGCACGCTAGGGGCGCCGGCTCGCGGGACTGCCGGCTGAGCCGACGTCCGACGACACCCGCCCCTTGACACGTTCACTCCGTGGGGCGTGACCAGACGCGCATCAAGCCAAGATCGTGAATGACGCGCAGGTCAGAAGTCGCAGATCTGATGAGCGTCGCCTTGCCTTGCAAGACCTGGGTGAGGGGTTGAACCTGGAGATGAGGCGTGCCTACCGACCAAATGGACCGAGCGCAGACGGCTGCGGGGCTCGGCGACCGCGGCCCGTGCAGGGAGCGGATTCCAATGAGGCTTGTCGTCGATCTCAACCGGTGCCAGGGGTTCGCGCAGTGCGTCTTCCTCGCCCCGGACGTCTTCGCCCTGCACGGGGAAGAGGCGCTGCTGTTCTCCCCTCGCTTCGACGAGGCACAGCGTGACCGCGTGGAGAAGGCTGCCGCCGCCTGCCCGGTCCAGGCCATCCTCGTCGACTACTCCGATGAGCCGACGAAGCGGGTGGAGCCCCATGTCGGCTGACACGGACGTCGAGGTCCTGCGGCGCGAGGGCCGCATTGTCGTGGTCGGTGCCTCGCTGGCGGGTCTGCGCGCGGCGGAGACCTTGCGCGAGCAGGGCTTCACCGGATCGCTGACCATGATCGGCGACGAGCCGTACGAGCCCTATGACCGGCCGCCGCTGTCCAAGCAGGCACTGCTCGGGCGGGCTCGGCCCGAGGACACCGCGCTTCCGAGGCGGCGGGACATCGACGCCGAGTGGCGTCTGGGCGTCGCCGCCGAGCGCCTGGACCGGGACACCAAGCAGGTACGCCTGACGAACGGCGACACCGTCCCCTACGACCGCCTGCTGATCACCACCGGGACCAGAGCGCGCCCCTGGTTCCACCCGGAAGAGGCCGCGCTGGACGGGGTGTTCGTGCTGCGTACCCGCGACGACTCCGCCCGCCTGGTCCGGAAGCTGACCGGAGGTGTGTCCCGGGTGCTGGTGATCGGCGCCGGTTTCACGGGTTCCGAGGTCGCCTCCGCCTGCCGGGAGCTCGGCCTCGAGGTCACGGTCGCCGAACGCGGCCCGGCGCCGCTGGTGGGCGCGCTCGGCGGAGTCATCGGCGCGGTCGCGGACCGACTGCAGCGCAAGCACGGAGTCGACCTGCGCTGTGGGGTCAGCGTCACCGCCCTCGAAGGCGACGATGTGGGACGGCTCAGGCGCGCCCATCTGTCAGACGGTGCGGTGATCGACGTGGAGGTGGCGGTCGTCTCGCTCGGGGCCATGCGGAACACGGAATGGCTCGCCGGCTCGGGAGTCGCCGCGGGTCCCCGGGGCATCGCGTGCGACGCCGGGTGCCGGGTGTTCGACGTCAACGGCATCGTCACCGACGACATCTACGCCGCCGGTGATGTCGCGCGCAGCCCCCACCCGCTGTTCGACTACCAGTTCCTGGCGCTGGAGCACTGGGGTAACGCGGTCGAACAGGCCGAGATCGCCGCCCACAACATGATCTGTGCCGGTCCGGATCGCCGTCCGCATCTGTGGCTGCCGATGTTCTGGTCCACCCAGTTCGGTGTCAACATCAAGTCGGTGGGTGTTCCCACGCTGGGCGACCAGATGGTCGTCGCCCAGGGGGCGCTCGCCGAGGAGCGGTTCGTCGCGGTGTACGGGTACCGCGGCCGCGTCATCGCCGCGGCCGCCTTCGACGGAGCCAAGTGGCTGGGGTTCTACGAGCAGCAGATCGCGTCCGGCGCCCCCTTCCCGCCCGAGTACCGCGCGGTCGACCGCCGTACCGAGACGCTGCATCCGATCGACCCGGGCTTCCCCGACCCCCATCTGCCCACCCATGGGGCCACGGTCACGCTGACGGGTCACTCGCCGAGCGAGCGCCGTGTCGCGTTCGTCCCGTCGCATGCCTGATCACCGGCCCTGTACCGCGCAGCCCTCAGGAGTCACCATGACGTCCGCCAGCATCGTCGCTCAGATCACCGACTACGCCAATCGGGCCGATCCGTACCCGCTCTACGCGGAGCTGCGCAAGACTCCGGTCAGGCGCGAGGACGACGGCACCTACCTGGTCAGCACCTACTACGAGGTTCGGAGCCTGGCCAACGACCCGCGGCTGAGCAACGACACGAGCAACCGCTCAGCCGGCCATGGCCGCCCCGGGCAACCGGCGGACGACAGTGGCCTGCCGCCCAGCTTCATCTTCACCGACCCGCCCGTGCACGACCGGCTGCGCGACACGATCAACCGGCCGTTCGGTCCCCCGCACAGCCCCAGATTCCTCGACGGCCTGCGCGGAGAGCTGGCCAAGGTCGTCACCGAGCTGCTCGACGCCTTCGAGGGCAAGGACCAGATCGACATCGTCGAGGACTTCGCCTACCCCCTTCCCGTCACCGCCATCTGCAAGGTCCTGGGCGTGCCGCGCGAGGACGAACCGCTCTTCCACGCCTGGGCCGATGCCCTGGCGTCGTCCGTCGATCCCCACTCCGGCGACGACGGCGGCCCGGACAAGGCACAGCGGGCACGCCAGGAGCTGGGCGCCTACCTGTCCGACCTGATCGAGACCAAACGCCGCCACCCCGGCCCCGGGATCCTCAGCGCGCTCGCCCCCGACATGACACCGGCAGACCTGGAGGCCACCGCGGTGCTGCTCCTGGTCGCCGGCCACGAGACCACCGTCAACGCGATCACCAATACGACCCTCACCCTGCTGCGCCACCCCGACATCCTCGAGCGGTTCCAGAAGGACCCGGAACTGGCAGTCCCCCTCGTCGAGGAAGTGCTCCGGTACGAGCCCCCGGTCCAGTTCGTCCCGTGGACCACCGCCCTGGCCGACATCGACATCGCCGGCACCACGATCCCCAAGGGCTCGCCGGTCTGGCTCATGCTGGCCGCGGCCAACCGCGACCCCCGGCGCTTCGAGGACCCCGACCGGTTCGATCCCGACCGCAAGGACAACGAGCACCTGGGCTTCTACACCGGCATCCACTACTGCTTCGGCGCCCCGCTCGCCCGCATAGAACTCCACGTGGCCGTACCCGAACTCTTCCGCCGGGTCGCGTTCTCCCGGCTGATCGAGGACCCGCCGCCGTACCGTGCCAACGCCGTGCTGCGCGGCCCGCGCCATCTTCCTGTGGCCATCGAGGGCCTGACGGACTGAAAGAACACCACTGACGTGGGGCCGGCGGAGGAGAATGCCAGTGGCGGCATCGGGTCCCTGCCGATCGTGTCGCGTTCTGGCGGGCGTTGCCACCGCGCCTGCGACGATCAGTACTTCGTCCGTGCATCGACGCGCCGTCCAGCCTCGACGTCCACCACCGCGTACGGTCCCGCGCCGTACGCAGCCCTTCGTGTGGTCCGTCCACGACCGTCACCACGCGCAGCCGCCCCCGATGCCGTACCGCTGGGCCGCTGCCCTCGTCGCCTGGATGAGGGGCGACCTCCAGACGTCAGGATCATGCCGGACCCGGTGCTCCGGGGCTGACGGCGGTCTCGAAGACGCCCTTCCGGCTGACCTGTGGCCCCTGTCCGCGAGAACTTCACACAGCCGTGGAAAGTGATGCAGATGGCATCCGAGAAGAGTTACGAACCCGCCCTGACGGGGCTGCTGATCGTCGACCCGTACAACGACTTCCTGTCGGAGGGCGGCAAGCTCTACGACCGCGCTCGCTCGACCCTCGACGCGCTCAACGTCGTCGATCACATGCGCCAGGTCCTCGCCGCCGCCCGGGCGGCCGACGTGCAGGTCTTCATCGCCCCGCACCATCGGTGGCGTGAAAGCGACCCGTACAACCGCTGGAAGACGATGCCCCCGGTCCAGGTCTCCGCCGCGCAGGCGCACGTGTTCGCCGACGGAACCTGGGGCGGAACCTTCCACCCCGATTTCGAGCCGCGCCCTGGCGACATCGTCGCGCAGGAGCACTGGCTCTCCAGTGGATTCGCCAACACGGACCTCGACCTGCAGCTCAAGAAGACGGGCGTCCGCAAGATCGTCGTGATCGGCATGCGTGCCAACACCTGCATCGAATCCACCGTCCGCTTCGGCGCCGAACTCGGCCACGAGGTCACGGTGGTGAAGGACGCCATCGGCAGCTTCGGGGCCGCAGAAATGGACGCGTCGCTGCAGTTCAACATGCCTCAGTACGCGAGCGCCATCATCTCGACCGACGAGATCGTCAAGATGCTCTCCGCTTGACGATCACGAAGTCGAAAACGACTGACCGCATCGCTGAACATGGTGTCGGGCCCGCGCAGCCTCACATCCGGGATCTCAGCACGTCGACCTCACAGCCCGGCGCGAACGGGTCGAAGCCGTGCTCGATCAGCCAGCGAACCACCAGCAGGCTTCGCAACGACCACCACGCGTGGATCACGTCGAGGTCGATGTCGGTGCCATATCCGGCGACGACATCGTCGAGGTGCTCCTCGTGTCCGAGCGTGAAGGTGGCGAGGTCGTACAGGGCATCACCCTGGCCCGCCTCGGACCAGTCGATGATGCCCGTGACCTCGTCGCCGTCGACGAAGACGTGCGCGATCTGCAGGTCGCCGTGTGTGAACGCCGGAGTCCACGGCCGGAGCGCGGCCTCGGCGACCTGGCGGTTGTGGATGACCAGGTCGGCGGGCAGGAGGCCGTTCGTCACGAGCAACGCGCACTCCTCGTCGAGTTCCGCCGCCAGCGCGACGATGCCCCGGCCGGCCCGGCCCGGCCGGGGCGGCAGCGGCGCGTCGTGCAGCGTCCGGATGGCTGCGCCCGCCGCGGCCCACGCCGCCGCCGACCCGGTCGACGCCCCGCCGAGGCGCCCAAGCGTCGTCCCAGGGAGTGCGGTGATCGCGAGCACGGGCGGCTTGTGCCACAGGATTTCCGGGGTCGGGACCGGCGCGAGGGACATCGCCTCGACCTCGGCATCGAGGCGCGCCTGATCGGCGTCCACCTTCAGGAACACGTCACCGACGCGCAGGGTCGCGCGCTCGGAATGGGCGACGACGACTTCGACCTCATCCATGGGCGACCAGTATCCCGGGGATGATCGCCGACGTCGCCGGGTTTATCGCGTGAGATTACGCGGCTGACTGCTGCGTCCCGACACCCGGCGGCTCCGTGCACGACACCGACCCCTGACCAGGTCAGGTCCAAGAGACTTCGTCTGGAGTCCTGAGAGGGCATCTGATCGACGTTCAGGGCGCGTTGACCGATTCGCCACTCGACTCGTGGTCGCCATTCAGCCCAGACCATGGTCACGATTGGATGCGTGGCGGCCAGCTCGTCCAGCAGCCGTCTCCCACCCGTCGAGTCGTGCACCGAGGCACCGTGACCATGACGGCGAGGACCAGGCCGAGGGTGTCAGGAGCCGCCTTGGGTGTTGCCAATGCCGCCGACCTGGGTGCCGCCCTGGGTGTCGCCAGTGCCGCTGGCACCATCGGCGGCTCCTGCTCCGGATCGTCGACCCGGTCGACGGCATCTACGGGCGCCAGATGAACCGGCAGCTCACCGTCCACGAGTCACGGCGCACTCGGCCTGGTCCTCAGTGCCGTCATGTTCTGGGCAACGCGCTACCTGCCGCTGCCGCGTCGACCACCTAAGTGCGCTGCTGTCGATGAGCGGGAGCATGACCTCCTGGACGGGGACGTGGCCCGGGTCTCCCCGCTGCAGCCCGCCAACGTCGACTGCCTGGGCCGTTACAGCTTCGCCGCCGGCCCGCCCGCCAAGTGAGGGTCTGCGCCCACTGCGTGACCCGGCGACCGTTCACCTCGACGAGGACGACGAGGACGACGAGGACGACGAGGACGACGAGGACGACGACGGCGACGAGGGCACCGGCGAATGACCCAGCGTCAGGGCGTGGATCGGGCCGCGATCAATGAGCATCGCAGCCGGCGGGGCGGCGGGTGCCCCGCTGGGGGTACGGGGCCCGGCGATCTGTCGCTGCACCGTGCGCCTGGGAGTGACCGGAAGCGTTGCCGGAGGCAGGCAGCGGCAGGGCCCGAGGGCCCCGGCTGTGTGCCCGCCGGGACGGTGTGTCAGACCACGGCGAGCCGGTCCACCAGCAGCTCCACCCTCTGTGCGGCCTCCTCCGGCAGAAGGCGTCCCGCCCGTGTCAGGGTCGCGAGGCCGTGCAGGGACGCCCAGAACACCTCGGTGAACAGTCCCGGGTGGACGCCGTCCCCGGCGACATCGCCCAGGCTCTCCATCAGGGCGGCGAAGGCGTCCTTGAGAGGTTCCGGGGTGTCCTCCTGGGCGTACGGGAGACCGCCGTCGAGCTGGAACAGGGCGTCGTAGACCGCCGGATGGCGTTCGGCGAAGTCGAGGTAGGCGCACGCGAGGGAGTACACCCGGGCGCGCGGGCCGTCCGCTGCGGCGGTCGCGGCCCGCACCGCCGCGGCCAGTTCGGCGGCACCCTCGAGGGCGACAGCGCCGATGATCTCGCGCTTGCCGCGGAAATGGCTGTAGAGCACGGGCTGGCTGTATTCGATGCGCTCGGCGAGCCGGCGGGTGGTGACCGCGTCCCAGCCCTGCTGCTCGGCGAGTTCGCGGGCCGTGGCCACGATGAGGCGCTCGCGGACCGCCCGTTCGCGCTGCTTGCGTTCCTGTACCGACATGATTCGATCCTAGCACTGCTAGACAACAGAGCGGCGGCAGTACTAGCGTTGCCTCATCAGCTAGCGACGCTAGATTCCAGGAAGGGTCATCATGTTCAACGCACTCGAGGTGTTCACCACCGTGGCTGTCGGCGTGATGGTGGGGGTGGAGTTCTCCGTCGCCTTCGTCATGAACCGGATCTTCAACGCACTCCCCGAGGACAGCGGCCAACTCGGCCGCGCCCACGGGGGCCGGATGCTCGGCGCCGTGATGCCGGTCTGGTACATCGGCTCGCTCGTCCTCGTCGCGGTCTGGGCCCTCACCGGATGGCACCGCCCCGGCGCCGGCCTCGTCGTCACCGCCGGCGCGCTGCTGATCCTCAGCGTGGTCATGTCGCTCCTGCTGCTCGTCCCGATCAACAACCGGGGCAAGACGTGGACCCCCGAGAATCGGCCGGACGACTGGAAGGAGCAGATGAACCGCTGGGACCGCTGGCACTACGTCCGTGTCGCCGTCATCGTCGCCGCCTTCACCCTGCTGGTCGCCGCCCTCGCCTGAGCCCGCGGGCCGTCACCGCGCCGGCGGCGCACGATCCCCGCTCCCGCACAGCGGCGGGCCTGAGAAAACCCGGCATCCGGGAATGTGGGCTGCCGCCGACAGCCCATACCTGCGACCCCGGCAAGCTGCGCCCTTCGATCAGCCGCGTCCGCGCGGCCCGATCAGGCTCCACGCGCATCAGCAAGCTCCACGAAGCTCACCAAGCTGACGAAGACTCACAAGGAGAAGAACGATGTCGCTCAAGAAGATCAACACCGTTCTGGCCGCCGCTTTCATCCTCTTCATCCTCTGGTTCGGGACGGAGTTCATCCTGAGCCCGGAGGCGACGGCGCCGGGCTTCGGCCTGCCGGGCCGGCCGTCCGGCGACGGCGACGGCTTCCTGATCGTCAAGGGAATCCGCGACGTCGTCCTGGCTCTGGTCCTGGCGGTCCTGCTGGTGACGGGCCACCGCCGGGCGCTGGGCTGGGCGCTGCTGGTGGAGTCCCTCGCCGCGTACGGCGACATGACCACCGTGCTGGCCCACCACGGCTCCGTGGCGACCGCGCTCGGTGTCCACTGTCTGACCGCGACACTGATGGCGGTCAACGGCCTGTTGATACTGCGCGAGACCCGCAAGATCGCGGCCGCTCCGGCAACGCCCGCCCCGCAGCCTGCCTGACGCCACCTCGGCGCGTGTCGGAGTTCACCTGTCAGCGCCTGCGACGAATCTCCCTGAGTCATGGTCGCCACCCAGGACAAGGCCGTCCCTCTCGTCGTGGAACGCTTCTTCTGCCGGCGGCCGATTCCCACGCCCTCGAGGCGCAGGGCGCATCCCACGCTCCCGTGATCAGCCACCCGGCGGTCACCCCGCGCCTGATCGAATCCGCCGCCGAGTCCACAGACCTACCGTGGCGCTCGCTGGTCCATGAATGAGGTCCGACGGAGCGGAACCGTGCTCCAGGACGTCATCAGGTGGTGGTCCGTCAAGGTGAGGCTGGCGTCGAGGCGGTGGGGAGTCTCCAGGAACTGGACGGTGGCGCGCAGGGTCGTGCCGTCCGTGTCCCAGGCCGCGCTGGCGGCGAGGGGCGGGGTGTCGTCGGTGCCTTCGGTCACCGCCCAGCCACCCAGGCCCAGGGGTACTGCGAGCCGGGCGCCCGACGGGTCGTCCAGTGTCAGGGTCCAGGTGCCGTCCGGGCTCGTCACGAGGGATGCGCCGGTCGCGGGTTCCTCCCGTACGGCAGGCGTGAACCGTGCGGCCGTCCATGCCGGTGCGCCACTGCTGGGTGCGACGGAGCCGATCACGGTAGGCAGATTCAACCCGGCAAGCTTATGGGCGAGTTCGGAGTCAGCCTCAAGGGAGCCCTTGGTGTCAAGGGCGGGAAGCAGATGCTCCCAGGCGGCGTCCAGGACGTCCTGCATCCGCTCGGTGGCAGCGGTGATCGCCACCACCGCGTCCTTCTCCGGCAGTACCAGGCAGAACTGCCCGTACGCACCGTCGCCGCGGTAACCGTGGCGGGCCATCCAGAACTGGAACCCGTAACCCAGCTGCCAGTCGGGGCTCTCGTCGGGCGCCGGAGAACGGTGTGAAGTCTCCACCTGGCGCCGTGTCGCCTCGCGCACCCATCGCTCGGGCAACAGCCGCTCGCCCTGCCACACGCCCCCGTTCAGGTACAGCTGGCCGAGGCGGGCGATCGCGTCGGTGGTGGTGTGCAGTCCGCTGAACCCCATCACCCGGCCCGGAGTCTGCTCGGTCCACAGGGCCTCACCGATGCCGAGCGGTTCGTAGAGTCGCTCGCGCAGATAGTCGTCGAGGTGGCGGCCGGTCACCTTCGAGACGATCGCGGCCAGGGTGTAGGTGTTGGGCTGGTTGTAGGTGAAGACGGTTCCGGGGTCTTGCTCGGGAGGGTTGAGGAGGAACCCGCGTACCGGCTCGACCCGGTCGGTCCGGTGGGCGGCGACGATCTGCTCCTCCAGGTGGCCGCTGGCCATGGCGGCGATGTGGCGCACCAGTATGCGGCGGGATCGCGGGTCGGTGATGTCGTCGGCGAACTCGGGGAAGTAGGAGATGACCGGTGCGTCCAGGTCGAGGAGCCCGTCGCCGTAGGCCAGTCCGGCCGCCGTCGCCGCGAAGCTCTTGCTCAGCGAGTAGAGCAGATGGACGCGGTCCGGCCCGTACGGGAACCACCAGCCCTCGGCGACGGTGTGCCCGCCACGCAGCACCATGAGGCTGTGTGGCTCGATGCAGGGGTGTGAGTCGAGGGCGTCGAGGAAACGGGAGACACCGCGAGCGTCGACGTCCATCTCGGAGGGGGCGGCGGCCGGAAGGGAGCGCGCGGGGATCGGAGGGTGCGTCATGCGGCCATCCTCCGTCAGCCGATGACGTTCCGCGAGCGTTCAGGCGGGCGAGTGGCAGCAGACAGGACGGTGCGCCGGCAGCGGGCAACGGCGTTGACCGGCAAGGGAGTTCGCCCTCACGGTCAGGCCGGCGTGACTGTCACAGAACGGGTGGCGCCCCCACGGCAGGGAACCGCATGCCTGGTGGTCGTCACGCGTCCGCCCAGAGGAGGTGAGCGATCCGGATGGTCTGGTCCGGGTCCGTGCCCCAGCAGACCTTGACGGGGCGGTTTCGGGAGGTCCGGAGACATGAAGCGGCGTGGTGCATACGCCAAACGGACTCCCCTCGGCATCCGACCTGACCCGTCGGCCGGCCCCAACTGCTCAGTGGAGTCTGGTCCGTCGCACGGCCCCTCCCACGGATAGCATCACGTGTCCTTGCCCTCCACTCATGTCTCTGGAGTCCCCCCCATGAAGCGCACCTCTGGCCTCCCGATCTCCCGCCGCGGCCTCATACGCACCGGCGCCGGCGCCGCGCTCGCCGCGGTCGGGCTCGGCGTCGGCGCGCAGACCGCCTCCGCCGCGGTGGCCACCACCAAGCGGTTCGATCTCACGCAGCCGTCGTACGACCTGTTCCGGTCCAAGGACTTGCACGGTCCGCGGGTCCAGCAGAGCTTCGCCTTCGACTGGGTGAACAAGTTCCTGTTCGTGGCAACGAAGCGGGATGGGAGCGCCGAGTCCGCCGGTGACCTGTGCATCAACAAGATGGACTTCGACGGGAACTACATCTCGTACATGCACCTCAACGGCTTCGGCCACGGAGTCGCCTTCGCCGCGGTGCCGAGTGGCTCCGGCACCGATCTGTGGATCGAGTGCGCCGCGAACGGCAACGGGTACGGCACCGCGCTCACCCCCGTCCGCTACACCGCCGACACCACCTTGGCCTCGCCGGCTGCTTCGGCCGCCTACCGGCCGATCTCCGGCGCCACTGAGTACACCTGCTCCGCCGACCCCGTGTACCAGCGCATGATCGTGCGCTACAACACCAGCGCCGGCAAGCGCATCGCTGTGTACCCCCTCTCCGCCTTCGAGTCGGGCAGCTTCGGGTCGCCGTTGGTCGACTTCCAGCAGCCGACGATCTCCGGCACCGCGCAGGGCTACACCCTCTACGGCTCGTACATGTACTTCCTGACGGGTGACCCGTACCCCGGCGATGGCACCCCCGTCGGCGACGGCAACACCTACGTCACCAGCGTCGACATCAACACCGGCACCGTGAAGCAGGGCCCCGTCCTCACCAAGGCCGGCTCCACCCTCAAGTGGCGCGAGCCCGAGGGCCTGGCGATCTACCGCACCGACGCCGGTGAGGCCCGCCTCTTCATCGGCTTCGCCACCGGCGACGAGGGCGACCGGCGTTCCAGCATCTTCTACAAGAACGCGCTGATCTGAGTCGTCTCCGCTCGGCGGCCGATCGTCGGCCGCCGAGCCCCCGCCAGAGGTCACCGTGGCCGGCAGTCGTCCGACTGTCTCCGTCGCCGGATCCGGCGGCAATGGGCCCGACAAGTCTCGACAGCTGAGTCGCAGGTAGCAGCGTTGGTCGATGACGTGACGCGGGCGGGCTCCACTCCGTGGCGATCGGCAGGTCCCCTCGTCGTCTCGCCAGCCGATGCTCACCGCACCGTCGGCGATGTCGAGGATGTCGAGCTTCACGAAGTGGTCATGGCCGTCCGGCGTGGTCATGGACGGCAACCGTGGGGTGTGGAGCAGGCGCCCGGTGCGCGTGTCGAGGAGGAGCAGGCGTCCCACGCCAGGCCGCGGGCTTTCCGCACGTTCGCACGGCTCGGAACAGGCTGCCCGGTCCTCCCCGCAGGCCGAGGCCGGACGAGGTCGCGAGCGTACGTTCGTACATTCTGGAGTGTACGATCGTACGCATGACGACGACGGACTACTTCGCCGACGACCCGCGGACGAACCTGGAGCGCATGGTCGCGGGTGACCTCTACATCGCCGACGATCCCGAGATCGCCCGCCGTCAGCAGCGGGCGATGCGGCTGGCCGCCCGCTACCAGGACGCCTTCATCGAGGACGCCGGCAAGGCCCGGCCGATCCTGGACGACCTGCTCGCGTCCGTGGGGGAGGGCGTCGAGGTGCGGCCGCCGCTGTACGTCGACTACGGCAGCAACATCACCATCGGCGCCCGCACCTTCGTCAACTACCACCTCACCGCGCTCGACGTCGCCCGGATCACCATCGGCGAGGACTGTCAGATCGGACCCAACGTCCAACTCCTCACCCCCACCCACCCGGTGGAGCCGCAGCCCCGCCGCGACAAGCTGGAAGCCGCGCTGCCCATCACCATCGGCGACAACGTCTGGCTCGGCGGCGGGGTCATCGTGTGCCCCGGCGTGAGCATCGGCGACAACTCCGTCATCGGCGCCGGAGCCGTGGTCACCAAGGACGTCCCGGCGAACGTCGTGGCCGTCGGCAACCCCGCCCGCCCCGTCCGCACCCTCTGACCGGCGTCCCCATGGCCACCGGACGCACGGACCCGCAGCGCCGCGAGCGCATCCTCGCCGCCACCCTCGACCACATCGCCGAAGAGGGCGTCGCCGGCGTCTCCCACCGCAGGATCGCCGTACGCGCCGACGTGCCGCTCGGCTCGATGACCTACCACTTCGCCGGCATCGATGACTTGTTGCGCGAGGCCTTCACCCGGTTCGCCGACGAGATCGTGGACGTGTTCGAGCGGCACCTGGCCGACGTCGGCACCCCCGAGCGGGCCCGCGAAGCCGTCACCGACCTCATCCACGCGCTGTCCGCGGGCTCGCGTCGCGATCTCGTCCTCACCCACGAGCTCTACGCCCTCGCCGCCCGCCGCGACGAGTACCGCGAACTCACCCACGCCTGGACGGCTCGCAGCCGCGACCTCCTGGAGCGGCACTTCGACGCGGACACCGCCCGCCAACTGGACGCGCTGATCGAGGGGTTGGTCCTGCACCGCTCCCTCGACGGCGCCCCGCAGAGCCGCGCACTCACCCGGGAGGCCGTGCGGCGCCTGACCTCCGGCTGACTTCCGCCGCATTCTTGGGCGACTCCCGCTGCCTCGCGGGCCCCGAGCCGCCCGTGGGGTGCGGACCTGACCCCGCACCCCACGGGCTCCCCTCCGCCGGCCTGCGCACTAGTGTCTGATCGCCACCGCCAGGACACGGTGGCGCTCGACGAGGAGGGTGGCCGCGATGACGCAGCAGTTCGGTGACTACCAGCACGAGATCTACTTCAACGCGCTCGGGGGCGTCGTCCCCGAGCTGCCCATGGCCTTCGCGGAGTTGGAACAGCGGGCGAGTGAGGCGCTCGCGCCGTCCGTGTGGTCGTACGTCGCGGGTGGCGCGGGCGACGAGTTCACCCAGCGCGAGAACGTCACCGCGTTCGAACAGTGGGGCCTCGTGCCGCGCATGTTCGTCGGGGCGAGCAAGCGGGACCTGAGCGTCGACCTCTTCGGACTGAAGCTCGACAGCCCGCTGTTCATGTGCCCCATCGGCGTCATCGGGCTCTGCGGGCAGGACGGGCGCGGCGACCTCGCGACGGCACGGGCCGCCGCGCGCACGGGGGTTCCGATGGTGGCCTCCACCCTCTCCGCGGACCCCATGGAGGACGTGGCCAAGGAGTTCGGCGACACGCCCGGCTTCTTCCAGCTCTACACGCCGACCGACCGCGACCTCGCCGAGAGCCTCGTCAGCCGCGCGGAGGCGGCGGGCTTCAAGGGGATCGTCGTCACCATGGACACGTGGGTCACCGGCTGGCGGCCCCGCGACCTGTCCACCGGCAACTTCCCGCAGCTGCGCGGCCACTGCCTCAGCAACTACACCTCCGACCCGGTCTTCCGTTCCCGGCTCCCGCAGGGCCGCGCCGACGACACACAGGCCGTCGTCATGCAGTTCGCGAGCGTCTTCGGCAATCCCCTGACGTGGGACGACCTCCCCTGGCTGCGCTCGCTCACCAACCTTCCGCTGATCGTCAAGGGCCTGTGCCACCCCGAGGACGTACGACGCGCCAAGGACGGCGGCGTCGACGGCATCTACTGCTCGAACCACGGCGGACGGCAGGCCAACGGAGGGCTCGCCGCCATCGACGCCCTGCCCGACGTGGTGGAGGCAGCCGACGGTCTGCCCGTCCTGTTCGACTCGGGTGTGCGTTCCGGAGCCGATGTGGTCAAGGCGCTCGCCCTCGGCGCCACGGCGGTCGGCATCGGCCGTCCCTATGCGTACGGCCTCGCCCTCGGCGGCGTCGACGGGATCGTCCACGTGCTGCGGTCCCTGCTCGCGGAGACCGACCTGATCATGGCCGTGGACGGTTACCCGACGCTCGCCGACCTCACTCCGCAGGCGCTGCGTCGTCGGCGTTGACCTCGGGCGCGTGGGGCGCGGCCCGGTTCAGCTCGACGCCGAACTGGGCCCCGGCCAGCAGCGCCAGGTTCGACACCCACAGCCAGACGAGGAACACGATGCCCCCCGCCAGGGAGCCGTAGAGCCTGCTGTAGGTGCCGAACTGCGAGGCGTAGAACGTGAAGCCGGCCGATGCGACGAGCCAGATCAGCGCGGCGAGCAGACCGCCCGGCAGGCCGTGCCGCCACCCTCGGGCGGCGGGCGGTCCCGAGCGGAACAGGACCAGGACGAGCAGCGCCACCAGGCACAGCAGGGCGGGCCACTTGAGGAGGTTCCAGGCCGCGGCGACCGTGTCGCCGAGACCGAGCCAGTGCCCGAGAGACTGGGCGAGGGATCCGCTGAGCACGAGGACGAGCGCGCTGGCCACCAGGAGCGCGAGCAGCGTGCAGGCGGTCAGCAGAATGCGGTGGGCCTTGCGCCACACGGGCCTGGTGTCGCGGACGCCGTGCAGTGTGTGCAGGGCCCGGCGGAACACCGCCGAGTAGCTCGACGCCGACCACAGGGCGCTGACGGCGCCCGCGATCGTCACGGTGAGCGCGGCGGACCGCTCGTGTGCCATGTGGCGCAGCACCCCGTGCAGGGCGGTGCCCGACTCGGCGGGCGCCCAGGCCGTGACATGCGCGATCAGTGCGTCCGTCGTCGCAGGGCTGACCAGCCCGATGAGCGAGACGGTCACGAGCATGGCGGGCAGCAGGGCGAGGATCGCGTAGTACGTCAACGCCGCGGCCCAGTCCGACACGTCGTCGTTCCACATCGACACGGGCGTGCGACGCAGCGCCGCCCACAGCCGGGGCCAGGACATCGACGTGTCGCCCGGCACGGGGCTGTGGCCGGGGTCGTCGTCGCCTTCGTCGGCGCAGGCGGACGTGGCGGAGGAGGGGGCGGTTCGGGTGACCTGGGCCGTCGGCCGGGTTCCCAAGGCGTGCTCGTCTCGGTCGGAGGGCGCCCGACGGCCTCGGCGGGAGTGCCGGAGCGCGCGGGACATGGTCCGCGATCATCTCATCGCCGACCCTTTACACCTTGCCCGGGAGTCGCGGATCAGGCCTGTACGGGGACGTTCCGCGCGGTCCAGTCGGCGAGGACGCGTGCGCAGTCGGCGACCGTCTCGCGCCATGTCCTGGCCGCGCCGTCGCCCGCCTCGTCGCTGACGTGCTTGACGATGCGCAGCGGAACACCGGCCTGCTGGGCGGCGGACGCGAGAGCGTAGCCCTCCATGTCGACGAGCGGGGCGTGCGCGGCCAGGCGGGCGCGGGCCGCCTCGTCGGAGATGAAGGAGTCGCCGGTCGCGAGGACGGGCCCGCCGTGGTCGGGCAGGTCGATCGGCGCACCGTAGATCTCGCCCGTCAGGGAGGCGAGCACGGCGTTGTCCAGGTCGTGCTGGATCACGGAGCCGATGACGTGGGTGCCCGTCCAGCCGGGGCGCAGCGCACCCGCCGTGCCCAGGTTCACGATGCCCGAGGGGTGCGGGCCGCGGGCCAGGACGGTGGCCAGCGCGGTCGCCGCGTTGACCTTGCCCATGCCGGTGAGCAGGACGGGGAGATCCGTGTCGAGGAACTGCGCCTCTTCCTTCACGGCCAGCACGAGCAGGGGACGGCCGGCGGTGATCTCGCCTGTGAGTTCCATGCCGCAACGGTAGCCGTGGGGCGGTCGCCCACCCGCAGCCGGGGCAGGGAACGTCGGTCAGCTGCTGCGCACCGCGCCGCGCGCCACGGGGGTCAGGAGCATGCCGATGGTGAGTCCGACGGCGAGATAGACGGCGGCCGTGCCCACCTTCGTCACGAGGGGCACCGACGTGGTGAAGGGCAGCAGCACCATGACGAGCGTCGCCAGCGTGACGATCCAGGAGAAGAACCGCCCGGGCTGCGGTGTGCCCAGGCACAGGAGATGCAGAAGCAGCGTCGCGACGAGGGCCGCCACGGCGGAGCCGCCCGCGAGCAGGCCGGTGGACGCGTCGCCCATCGCGCCGTCGCGCTCCGGAGCGAACACGGCGACGCCGAGGACACCGCGGACGAGGAGGACACCGGCCACGGCGGTCAGGGCGGCGACGATGGCGGTCATCAGGCCGCCGGACCAGATCTTGCGGGCGTCGACGCGCGACTGCGGGGGCGCAGGCGGTGGGCTGTCGACGTACGTCCCGTACGCGGGGTAGGAGGGGTGCGCCGGATCGGGCCCGTAGAGCTGGTGCGGATCCTGCCCGTAGCCGGGGTCCTGGCCATAGGGCGTCTGTGGTGTCTCCATTGAGGAATGTCCCCCTCCGTCCGGATGCCTGGCTCAAGCCAACACAGGGGCGGCGGCGTGGCGCGAGCGGGCGTGGGCCGAATGGACGGGGTACAGGGGCGTGGGGTCAGTCGCGGCCGGTGGGCGTGGCGCCTGCGCGGGGCGTGAGGCCGAGCAGCCGCAGATACATCGCTGTCAGGTCGGCGACCGCCCGGTCCCGGCAGGCCGGGTCGGCGGCGACGGCCCGGGCGAAGCCGGCGACCATACCGGCCGCTGCGGTGGCCACGGACTCCGGTGAACCGGCGGGCTCGGCCAGGCCCTGGCGCGCCAGGCGGGCGATGTAGCGCGCGGTGCGTCCGCGGGGGCGGTCGCTGATCTCGTCGCGGAGTACGCGCATCGCCGGATCCGTGAGCGACTGGTGGTCGAGCACGGTCATGAACGCGAGGTTGTCCACGTAGGCGTCCAGGAACGCCGCGTTGGTCCGCTCCGCGAGCAGGTAGGGGTCTTCGGCCTCGGGGTCCGCCGCTTCCTGCGCCGCGAGGAACCGGTCGCGCAGGTCGGCGGCGAGCACGGCGAAGACGTCCTGCTTGGAGGCGAAGTAGACGTAGAACGTGGCGCGGCCCACATCGGCCTCCGCCGTGATGTCGGCGATCGTCGTGCGCGCGTAGCCCCGCTGCTCGAAGACCGCGCGGGCCGCGGTGAGCAGCCGGGCGCGGGTGGCGCTGTCCTGGCGGTCCAGCTTGTCGCGCACGGTCCAGGAGTTTCTCGCGATCGGCATGGCCCCAGCTTATTGACGTTGACGACGGCGTCAACGCAGACTGGGCCCGCCATGGACGTTGACACCAGCGTCAACGCACCGGCGCGTCGGCAGGTCCGGCATGCCCGGAGCCGCCCTGCGCAGCCCGAAGCCGTCACGTACAGAAGGCCCCCGTCACGGGCCCGTGAAGGAGACGTCCGATGTCAGGTGTGCTGATCGCCAACCGGGGCGAGATCGCGGTCCGGATCCACCGCGCGGTGTCGGCGCTCGGTCTGCGGACCGTCGCCGTGCACTCCGCGGACGACCGCTCGGCGGCCCATGTGCGGCTCGCCGACGAGGCCCACCTGCTCACGGGCGAGGGCGTGGCCGCCTATCTCGACGCGCGCCAGATCGTCGGGATCGCCGGGCGCGCGGACTGCGATCTGGTCCATCCCGGCTACGGGTTCCTCAGCGAGAACGCCGACTTCGCGCGGGCGTGCGCCGAGGCGGGACTGACCTTCGTGGGGCCCACCCCGGAGCTCCTCGCCCTCTTCGGCGACAAGGCGAGCTCACGGGCGCTCGCCGCCCGGCACGGCGTCCCCGTCCTCGCGGCGACCGGCGCCCCCACCTCGCTCGCCCAGGCCACGGAGTTCCTAGCCGGCGTGCGCGACGGCGTCATGGTGAAGGCGGTCGCCGGGGGAGGCGGCCGCGGCATGCGCGCCGTGCACGACGCGGCGGACCTCGCCTGGGCCCATGAGCGCTGCCGCTCCGAGGCCGCGCGCGCCTTCGGCAACGGCGACGTCTACGTCGAGCAGCTGCTGCCCCGCGCCAAGCACATCGAGATCCAGGTCGTCGGGGACGGCACCGGCCAGGTGACCCACCTGTGGGACCGGGAGTGCTCGGTGCAGCGCCGCAACCAGAAGCTGATCGAGGTCGCGCCCAGCCCGTGGCTCTCCGCGGACACCCGCGACCGGCTCATCGAGGCCGCGGTCACGATGGCTTCGGCGACCCGGTATCTCGGCCTCGGGACCTTCGAGTTCCTCGTCGACGCGGACGACCCCGACGCGTACTACTTCATCGAGACCAACCCGCGCCTCCAGGTCGAGCACACCATCACCGAGGAACTCACCGGCGTGGACCTGGTCGCCACCCAACTGCGCCTCGCCCAGGGCAGGTCCCTCGCCGAACTCGGCCTCCTCCAGGAGGACGTCCCGCAGCCGCGCGGCTTCGCGATCCAGACCCGCGTCAACCTCGAAGAGCTGTCCGCGGACGGCACGGCCCGCGCCTCGCAGGGCACGCTGACCGCCTTCGAGGCACCCGGCGGACCCGGCGTGCGCGTGGACACCCACGGCCGCTCGGGCCTGGAGATCAAGGGCTCGTACGACTCCCTCGTCGCCAAGGTGATCACTCGTACGGTCCGGGGCGACTTCGCCGACGCGGCCGCGAAGGCGGCCGGAGCGCTCGGCGAGTTCACGGTCTGCGGAGTCCCGTCGAATCTGCCGCTCCTTCGTGCCGTCCTGCGCCACGAGGCCTTCCGGGACGGCACGGTGACGACCGCCTTCGTCAACGAACACCTCGACAAGCTCGTACCGGGAGCCACCCCTTCCCCGGACAGGCACGGCTCGGCCCTCACCGCGCTCTCCGCGGGCAGCGTCGTCGACGTCTGCGTGGAGCCGGGCGCCGAGGTCGCGGCAGGCGCGCCACTCGTCGTACTCGAGGCGATGAAGATGGAACACGTCCTCACGGCGCCGCGTGCGGGAGTGGTGCGTGAGGTCCGCGCGCGCGTCGGGGACGTGGTCCCCGCCGGTGCCGAACTCGTCGTCTTCGCACCGTCGCAGGGCGAGGAGAGCGTCGACGAGGCGGCGGCCGAGGTCGATCTCGATGTCATCAGGCCCGACCTCGCCGAGGTCGTCGAGCGCCATCGCGTCACGCTCGACGAGGCGAGGCCACAGGCCGTCGAGCGCCGCAGGCGCACCGGCCACCGCACCGCACGCGAGAATCTCGCCGACCTCTGCGACCCGGGCACCTTCACCGAGTACGGCGCCCTGGCGATCGCCGCGCAGCGTCGCCGCCGGACCCTCGACGACCTGATCGCCGCCACACCGGCCGACGGCATCGTCACCGGCGTCGCCCGGATCAACGGCGCCCGGTTCGGCGACCGGCGCAGCCAGTGCGCCGTCCTCGCGTACGACTACACGGTCCTCGCCGGCACGCAGGGGCTGCTCAACCACAAGAAGACCGACCGCATGCTCGAACTCGCCGAGCGGCAGCAGATCCCGGTCGTGCTCTTCGCCGAGGGCGGCGGCGGACGCCCCGGCGACACCGACATGATGGCCGTCGCCGGACTCGACGTCCCCACGTTCGCCACCCTCGCCCGCCTCAGCGGCCAGGTGCCGACGGTCGGCATCGTCGCCGGTCGCTGCTTCGCGGGCAACGCCGCGCTCCTCGGCTGCTGCGACGTCGTCATCGCGACCGCCGACGCCACCGTCGGCATGAGCGGCCCCGCGATGATCGAGGCGGGCGGACTCGGGCAGTTCCTGCCCGAGGAGGTCGGACCGATGCCGGTCCAGGTCCCGAACGGCGTCGTCGACATCCTGGTCGACGACGAGGCCGAGGCCGTGACGGTCGCCAAGAGGTACCTTTCCTACTTCCAGGGGGAGTTGAGCGACTGGGACTGCGCGGACCAGCGCCTCCTGCGGCACGTCGTGCCCGCGAACCGGCTGCGCGCGTACGACGTCCGGGAGGCGGTCACCCTCCTCGCCGACACCGGCTCGGTCCTGGAGCTGCGCCGCGAGTTCGGCGTCGGCGTCATCACCGCACTCGTACGGGTCGAGGGGCGGCCGATGGGCCTGGTCGCCAACAACCCCCAGCATCTGGGCGGCGCCATCGACAGCGACGCCGCCGACAAGATGGCCCGCTTCCTGCAGCTCTGCGACGCCCATGGCCTGCCCGTGATCACCCTGTGCGACACCCCGGGGTTCATGGTCGGCCCGGACGCCGAGAAGACCGCGACCGTAAGGCACTTCAGCCGGCTCTTCGTCGCCGGTGCCCACCTCGGCGTGCCGGTCTTCTCCGCCGTCCTGCGCAAGGGGTACGGCCTCGGCGCGATGGCGATGACCGGCGGCGGCTTCCGCGCCCCCACGGCGATGGTCTCCTGGCCCACCGGCGAGATCGGCCCGATGGGCCTCGAAGGCGCCGTCCGGCTCGGCTACCGCCGCGAACTCGAAGCCATCTCCGACCCGCGGGAGCGCCAGGCCACGTACGAGGCGCTGCTCGCGCAGCAGTACGAGCAGGGCAAGGCGCTCAATGCCGGGACGACCTTCGAGGTCGACGACGTGATCGACCCGGCCGACACCCGCCGCTGGATCAGCACGACGTTCGCCCAGCACCCCACGCATCCGCACCCGCACCCGCCCGAGGGGCACGCCCGTCGTCGCTTCGTGGACACGTGGTGACGCCCGTGCGGTGAAGGTCCGAGCAGGTCAGGTCGGGACAACAACCGAGGAGCCGCATGAAGATCGAGGAGTACCTGGAGGATCTGCGCGCCCGTCAGGCCCGGGTCCGCCCGCACGGCACACCGTCCGACGTCGTGTATCCGCTCGGCGAGATCTCCGTGCCGGACCATGTCGCGCACTGGGCGCGGCTGCGCCCCGACCGGGCCGCGGTCGTCTTCGAGGGCCGCACCGTCACCTACCGCGAACTGGACGAGCTGAGCCGCCGCGTGGCGGGACGCCTCGCCTCCGAGGGGGTCGGCGCGGGCGACCGGGTCGCCGTCCACCTGCCCAACTGCCCCCAGTTCCTGATCGCCTTCCTGGCCGTGCTGCGCCTCGGCGCGGTGCACGTGCCGGTCAACCCGATGTTCCAGGGCGTCGAACTCGCCTACGAACTTCAGGACTGCGGCGCCGAGACCGTCATCACCCTCGACACCTCGCTCCCGCTGCTCGCCTCCGTACGTCAACAGACCGCGGTGCGCAGGGTGTTCGTCACCGCGCTCACCGAGATGGCCTCGGCCGCGACCGCGCCGGAGGCCGCGACGATCGAGGGGCTCGCGGTCCACACGTGGGCGCAGGCCGTGGCGCACGAGCCGGTCGACGGCGCCCCGGCCGACCTCGACGCCCTGGCCGCGCTGAACTACACGGGCGGCACGTCCGGCCTCCCCAAGGGCTGTATGCACACCCAGCGGCACATGATCTACACCATCGCCACCAGCGCCGCGGCCACCCGTCAGACGGCCGACGGCGAGGTGGTGGTCCTGTGCTACATCCCCGTCTTCTGGATCGCGGGCGAGGATCTGGGCATCCTCAACCCCCTGATGCTGGGCGGCACTTCGGTCCTCATGCCCCGCTGGGACCCGGCCCGCGTCCTGCGGGCGATCGACGCGCACAAGGTCACCACGATGGTCGGCACCGTGGAGAACTACCTCGAACTTCTCGACCGGCCCGAATTCGCCTCGTGCGACCTGAGTTCCCTCGTCGACCCGCTCTGCACCTCGTTCATCCGCAAGCTCGACGTCGCTGTCCGGCGGCGCTGGGCGGCCGCCGCGGGCGCCCACTCCGTCCTGCGCGAGGCCGCGTACGGCATGACCGAGACGCACACGATCGACGTGACGCCCTACGGGTTCCAGGACGATGACCTGGATCTGCACGCCGAACCCGTCTTCTGCGGACTGCCCATGCCCGGCACGGACATCGCCGTGGTCTCGCCCGTCACCGGTGAACCGCTGCCGCTCGGCGAGGCAGGCGAGATCGTCGTCCGCAGCCCTTCGGTGACCAACGGCTACTGGAACAAGCCCGACGCCACGGCGCGGCAACTGCGCGACGGCTGGCTGCACACCGGGGACAACGGACGGATCAACGACAACGGCTGCCTGCACTACCTCGGCCGCGACAAGGACCTCATCAAGGTGAAGGGCATGAGCGTCTTCCCCGCGGAGGTCGAGATGCTGCTGTGCCGTCACCCGGACGTGCACACGGCCGCCGTCGTCCCGGCCGACGACCCGTCGAAGGGCCAGATCCCGGTGGCTTTTGTGACCCTGCGTCACAAGGGTGCGGTGGAGGCCGCGGTGCTACGTGACTGGGCGCGCGAGAGCATGGCGACCTACAAGGTTCCCCTCGTCGAGATCGTCGACGAGATGCCGATGACGACGACGATGAAGATCCGGAAGGTGGACCTGACGGCCCGCGCGCAGCAGCTCGCCGACGAACGGTGACGGCCGTGTCGGCGCGCTTCAGGGTTTCGGCATGAGGGTGTGCAGCAGGTCGACGCACTGCCGGAGGTCCGGCTCGGGGGAGGCGTGGTCGCCGGCGGCGGCCAGTGACCACTGCTCCAGCGCGGTGCGGGTCACGGCGAGCGCGATGCCGGTGAGCAGGCGGGGCCGGGGGTCGGCCGGAGGGGCGGCCATCCGTTCGGTCACCGCCTCCCTGACCTGTTCCTCGAAGGCGTCGAACCGCGCGTGGAGGGCCGCCCGCAGTTCGGGATGCCGGTCGGCGATCCGGAAAGTGGCCTGGACGAGTTCGCGGTCGGGCACGACGTCGTCGGTGATGTGTGCGGACAGGACGTCGAGCAGTTCGGTGAGCGTCGCCCGGGGAGCCGGGTCGCCGTGCGCGAGGCGCCGGTGGAGGGCGTCCGGCAGCGGGGGCGGGCCGATGGTGAGCGCCGACTCCTTGCTCGGGAAGTAGTTGAAGAACGTGCGCTGTGAGATCCCGGCGGCGGTACTGATCATGTCGACCGTCACCCCGGCCACGCCGTGCCCCTCGACCAGCCGTACCGCGGCGGCGTGGATCGCGTGCTCGGTCTCGCGGCGGCGCCTCGCGCGTAGGCCCTCGCCTGCTGCGGAGGTACGGACCGGACTGGACATGGCGACAGTCTCGCAGGTCGCGCGAGGCGCCCGCACAGGGCCCCGCAGACCGTCGGACGCCCCGGGTCAGAAGTAGCCCTTCTCGCCGTCGAGGAGCTCACGGATCGCGTCGAGGTGACCGGCGTGCCGGGCCGTCTCCTCGATCATGTGCAGGAGGATCCACCGCAGATTCGCCGACCCGGCACGGAAGTCGGGGTGGCGGCCCGCCTGGTCGAGGGAGTGCGCGGCGGTGATCTCGTTCGACCGGGCGTACTGGCGCGCGTACTCGCCGAGCAGCTGGTCGAGGGGGACGTCGTCGACGAGCATGTCGGCGTCCTCGGGGCCGTCGTCGAACTGGGGTCCCTCGGCCGCGCCGCCCATCAGCATGACCTCGAACCAGCAGTGCTCGACCCAGCGCAGATGTGACACGACCCCCGCCACGGTCATGGCGGGGGACGCGGGGAGCACGGGGCGATGGGCGTCCTTCTCGGAGACGCCCTCGCACTTCCACTCGACGACGGCGCGCTGCATGTCCAGCCAGGCGACCAACTGCGTCCGCTCGTCGGCGTCGTAGGCAGGACGTATGCGAGGAGGAGTCATGGGTGAGGACGCTACTGGCCGGGTCGCCCCCGCCGCACGGCAATTTCCTGCGGATGGCTTCGGGGCGCCTTACGCCGCGGGGCGCGGCGAGCGTTCCTTGGCGGCCGGGACCGAGGTGGGGCGGGGCTCGGGGCGAGCCTCTGGGCGGGCCTCGGGGTGGGCCTCGGGGCGGGCCTCAGAGCGGGGCTCAGGACGGAGCTGCGGCCGTGGTGGGGCGGGCGGCGCGAGGGCCGGTCGAACGGTCGTGGGTGTGGCGGTGGTCGGGGTGGACACGGATATGGGCAGGCGTACGCGCCTCGGGGCGGATATGACGTGGCAGTGCGGGGCGCCGAGGCGTTCGCCCAGCCGGCGCACGTCCCTCGGCAGGTCGCGCCGCCAGGCCATGGCGACCACGGGCGCGAGCAGGGTCAGCGCGCCTGTCAGGCGGCACCGCACCGTGAGGCGCAGAAGGGTGCCGCGGGGGCGCGGGGAGAGCGTGAACGAGTACATCGGCGTCTGGGCGCCGAGGGGGTTCCACATCCGGTCGCCGCGGTAGACGAGGTGCTCGCCCGGGACGTACGCCACGCACTGCAGGAGCTGGTCCCGATGGCGTCCGGGAAAGCGGTACACGTGGACCACGCCGGGACCTGCGGGCTCTGCGCTCTCGGTGACACTGTCGACTCCTGAGAACCAGAGTTCGAGATTCCGTGCGTCGGAAAGGAAGTCGTACACCTCAGTGACGGATCGGCCGATGTGGACGTCCACGGAAATCTCTGGCATCACGCACCTCCCCGGCGCCCGTCCGGTCGTCGGCGCGGTGCCGACGGGTACGCACCCCACGGGCTCTACATTCCAAACGTGCGTGCGGATCAGCTCCACGACATCTCGGGTTAGCCCGAACGGGTGATGGGGCAGGCACGTACGGTGGTCGCCTTCCCGGAACACCGCCGGCCATGCGACCCGGGGCGGCCGGGGGTGTGAGGGAGGTGCGGGGGAGGTGTGAGAGGGGTGGGGCCGGGTCGTCACCGATCGGGGGACCCGGCGCCGGACGTGTTGAACGTTCGTTAAAGCTATGCCTTGTGTGCTCGTCGCAGGTCCGCCTTCAGGACCTTCCCCGCGGCCGAGGTGGGCAGTGCCTCCAGGAACCGCACCTCGCGCACCCGCTGGTACGGCGCGACACGGGCGGACACGTGCGCCATCAGCTCCTGCGCGAGGGCCGGGCCGGGGGCGGGTGAGGCATCAGGACGCGCCACGACGTACGCCGCCGGTATCTCGCCCGCGTCGGGCGCGGGAACCCCGATCACCGCGACCTGCGCGACCGCGGGATGGCCACTGAGTATCTCCTCCAGCTGGCCCGGATAGACGTTGTACCCCTTGTAGATGAGCATGTCTTTGGCCCGGCCCACGATGTAGACGTGGCCGCGCTCGTCGCACCGCGCCAGGTCGCCGGTGCGCAGCCAGCCGTCGACGAACTGCTCGGCCGTCAGCTCCGGGTGGCCGTGATAACCCGCGGTGATCTGCGGACCGCGGGCCCACAGCTCGCCCGTCTCGCCGTCGGGCACGCATCTCCCGGTCTGCACGAGGTCGCGGATCTCGACCTCGGTGTCGAAGACCGGCAGGCCGACCGACCCGATCGGGACCGGGTCGTCGGGGTCGACGATCCCCGAGGTGACGCCCATGGTTGCCTCGGTCAGTCCGTAGCCCTCCACGACGCACGCGCGGGGGAACAGCGTCCGCAGGGCCCGTAGTGTCGTCGTGTCGATGGGCGCGGCGCCCGAGTTGACCACGCGGACCGCGGGGAGTGCGCGGCCCTGTGCGGCGGGGGCGGCGAGCAGGGCGTGGAAGAGCGCGGGGGACCCGGCGATCTGGGTGGCTCCGAACTTCTCGGCCAGCTCCAGGAAGCGCTCGGGGTCGAAACGGCCGGCGAGGACGCTCGTCAGCCCGGCGAGTACGCCGATCGACTGACCGACCAGGCCCATCGCGTGGAAGAACGGCGCGACGGCGATCGAGACACCCTGTCCGGGCCGGTTCGTGTACTCGGTGGCGGCCTCGGCCACCGGGTCGAGGAAGATGCCTCCGTCGGAGTCCACCGCGGGCACGGCGGCCGCGCGCCAGCAGGTGAACTGGAGGCAGTTCGCCACGACATGACGGTGCAGCACTTGGACCGCCTTCGAGCGCCCCGTCGTGCCGCCCGTGAAGGACAGGTGGGCGACCGCGTCGGACGGGACGCGCGGGCCGGGCTCCGGGTCGCCCGCCAGCAGCTCGGTGAGCGGCACTGTGCCGTCCAGGTGCGCCCGATCGCCTGGCGCGACGGCCGACGGCGGTACGACGGTGACCAGTTCGAGCCCGTCGGTACCGGCGGCGAGGAGCGCCGGTGCCGTGGCCGGGTGCGTCACGGCCGCCCGGGCCCCCGCCTCGTCCAGCTGGGCGCGCAGGGCCGCCGGGGGAAGAGTGGGGTTGAGGGGCGCCACGACGGCGCCGGCCAGCAGGATCCCGTAGTAAGTGAGCGGGAACCAGAGGGAGTTCGGCTGATGGAGTGCCACCACGTCGCCCTCGGTGATGCCGCGCTCGCGCAGTCCCCGCGCGAAGCGGAGCGACTGTGCGTGGAGTTCCGCGTAGGTCAGCGTGTCGTCGCCGTCCCGCAGGGCGACCCGGTCGGGGTATCTCCTGGCCGAGCCGGCGAGGATGTCCCCGACGGACGCCTCGGGGTAGGAGAGGCGGGCCGGCATGCCCTTCGGATGGCGACGGATCACGCGGCAACTCCCTTGTCGGCGGGTGCGACGGGCGTGCAGTCAGAACATTCGTTAAGCTACGGTCCCGGTCGGTGCCTGTCCAGACGTCTGCAGCAGAGCCCGGTTGGGTGTCATCGAAGCGGTGCCCTCCGCACACAGCCTGCCCGCCGCGTCCTCGACGACGGCCCGCACCAGCGTCCGGAGGCGGCCCGGCTTGAGCACCGTCCCGACCACCTTGTACGTGGCGCCCGCCCGGAGGGGGCGCAGGTACTCGATGTTCAGGCTCATCGTCAGGAACGGCGTCAGCGGTTCGCTCCCGGACATGACGGTGGCGCCGCACGCCTCGTCGAGCGCGGTCGCGATGAAGCCGCCGTGCACCACACCGCCCCGGTTGAGGAGGGAGTCACCGGGGGTCCATGCCATCTCCACCCGCCCCTTGTCGACCTGGGTGATGCTCAGGCCGAACTGTGTGTACGGGACGTGCGGCGAGTGCGCCAGCTCCTCGGCGAGCGTGCGGATGCGGTCCAGGCCGGTGCCGGCGCCCCAGGTGAAGTCGAGCATGGGGAGTGGATTCCTTCCGGTTGTGCTGCGGGGGCAGGTGGGTCAGGTGGCTGCGGGCCGGTGGCGGATCAGCGCCTCCTGGAGCACGGAGGCGACCAACTGGCCGTCCTGCGACCAGAGTTCACCGCGTGACATCGCGCGGCCGTCCGACAGGTTCGTGGTGTGCTGGGCGTACAGCAGCCAGGCGTCGGCGCGCGCGGGGCGGTGGAACCACATGGCGTGGTCCAGGGACGCCAGCATCACCCTCGACCGGCGGGCGCTTCGCGCGCCGTGCGGCTCCCAGGGCAGCGCGGCCGTGGGGGAGATCGTCAGGTCCGACAGGTACGCGAGTGCGGCGGTGTGCAGCAGCGGCTCGTCGGGCAGCGGCCGCGCCGCCCGCAGCCAGCAGCGACGCCGCGACATGCCGTCGGCCCGCGCCGCCAGCTCATCGGCGTCCGCCTCGACGAGCCGCAGGTCGACCGCGCGGGGGATGACGGATTCCGCGTAGCGCTCCGGGTGCTCCCGTGCCATCACCTCGTACGGGGCTTCGCAGTCGTCCGGCGACGGTGCGCCGGGCATCTGGGGCTGGTGGTCGAGCGCGCTCTCGGGCTTCTTGAAGGAAGCGGAGAGGCTGAGCACCGTCATGCCGTCCTGGCGCGCGGCCACCTGTCGCGCCGCGTAGGAAGCCCCGTCCCGCAGCCGCTCCACCTCGTACGCGACGGAGGCTTCCGGGGCGACCGAACGCAGGAAGTAGGCGTGCAGGGAGTGCGGTTGCCGCCCGCCGTCGACCGTGCGCCCCGCCGCGAGCAGAGCCTGCGCGAGCGTGACCCCGCCGAACGCGCGCGGCGGCCGGCCCAGGTGCGGCATGCCGGTGAAGGCGCTGTCGCCCGACGCCTCGAGGCCCAGCAGCTCGCCGAGGGGAAGCAGGTCCGCGCGGTCGCCCGTGGCATCCGGCTGCGCCACCGCGAGTTGGTTGTATTGAGCACCCATGGTCGGCATGCTGCCAGCCCCGGGGGCCTGTGTGGCTGTGACGGTGCTCACGCGGCAGGCCGCGGCGCCGCCCGAATCGGACGTCCGTGGTGCCTGCTCCGGTCATTTGCCCTGTGAGCGGTAGGTTCGCGGCGTGTGCCAGTACACTCGGCGACGTCCCGCTACGACTGTTCGACCGTTCGTTCAGTGCGCGCGGCGCCGGGACGGGAGCAGGAGATCGGAGAGCTGTGTCCACGCGACCCGCAGGCCACAAGGCCATCGTCGAGGCTGCCCGGCAGGAGTTCTCCGAGCGGGGCTACGGCGCGACCTCGATCCGCGACATCGCCCAGCGCGCCGGGGTGAGCCTGTCCGCCCTGTACTACTACTACAAGGGCAAGCAGGACCTGCTGGTCGCCATCCTCGACGACGGCCTCGACGCCTACTTCGGCGCGTGCGGCGAGGCGCTGGAGGCGGCGGGCGACGACCCCGCCGAGCAGCTGGAGGCGCTCGTCGCGGCGACCGTCCGGTTCCGTATCGACCACCCCGTGAAGAGCAGCATCGTGCTGACCGAGGGGCGCAGCCTGGAGCCCGAGCACCTGGCGCGCTACCGGAAGAACGAGGCGCGCGGCACCCAGCAGTTCCGCGAGGTCGTCGAGCGGGGCGTGGCGCAGGGCATCTTCCTCACCCCCTATCCGGACGACGCCCGGCGCGCGGTCATCGCGATGTGCAACGCCATCGCGGAGTGGTACCAGGCTGAGGGCCCGGTGTCCGTCGACGAGTTGGTGGAGCGGTACGTGGCCCTGGCGCTGACCGTGGTCGAGTACCGCCCCCGCGCGGTGCGGCGCCCCGCGCGGGCCTGACACCGAACCGCAACGGCTTCATCCGGCGGGAGTGGCCGTCAGATGCGGTGCTCCGTCGTCGTCCAGGAACTCGATCACCGCGAGAGCGATGAGCGCGCACAGGGCGATCCACACGATGACGACGCCCGTCGGACGGTCCCACACCAGCATGATCACGGCCGCCACCACGACGACCGTCCAGTTCAGCCACGTCTTCGCCCGGTGCACCCACGCGCCGACCGGTCCGCCCGCGAGGCCCGCGGCGTCGCGCACCGCGCCGATGCCGCCGCGCCACATGGCCATGACCCGGGTCGCCGCCCGGCCCTCGCCGGTCAGCCACGCGGCGAGCGCCACCAGGACGCCGACGGTGATCACCATGCGTACCGTCGTCCGCAGGAACCGCACGAGCGCGTCGTAGACGGCGCCGGCGGCCGGCTGCGACACCCCGGAGGGCAGCCCGTCGAGATAGATCGCGCGGAAGGCCCACAGGCCGATGCCGAGAAGCGCGGCGCCCACGGCGATGGCGATGCCCATCGCCACCAGGGCACGCCGCTTGCGGACGGCGAGGAGGACGGCCACGGCCGCGAGGACCAGGGTGAGGATCGGCAGCCAGATCCCCATGAGCTGGAGGAGCCGGAAACCCTTCTTGATCTTTCCGATGGAGTCGGACTTCACGACGGTGAAGTCGGTGTGCACCTGGGGGATCTTCGAGGCGACGCCGAGGCCGCGGTCGACGAGCCGGTGCTTGGCCTCCTCGATGACGGGAGCCAGGTCGATCGTCACGGTGTCGTTCGTGAGCTTGACGGCGCCGCCGCCGCTCCCGGTCAGTGCCTTGTCGACCGCCGTGTGCACACGGCGGTTGAGGCCGGTCCACAGCTTCGCGAACTCGTCGCTCGAGACGAACTTCTGGACGGTGTTGTGCACAAAGCCGCTGAGACCGCTGGTGAGCGGGCCGCTCAGCGTCCCCAGCGCCTTTTCGAGCCTCGGCCGGTCGGCGGGTGCCACGTCACTGAGGAGCGTCTTGAGATCGATGTTCTCCATGACGACGTTCGTGACGCGGTTCGTGACGGCCGCCTGGACATCGGGGTCGGAAGCGAGCGGCTTCATCGTCGCCACATAGCGATCGGTGTCGCCGACGATGTCGCTGGCCCAGGTCGCGACGGCGCTGAGCGGCGTCAGGATCGCCACGAGGACGATCAGGAGGCCCGCGAAGAACGAGCGCAGACGGTGACGGTGCCGGGGCCGCGCCGGCCCTCCGGACTCCAGCTGGGCGACCCGGGCGCGCAGCTCGGCGATCTCGTCGCGCGCGTCCGACGGGGGACGGTCCTCACGGTCCGGTGTCATGTACTCATGGGATGCCAAGCGGAGGCCGAGGGCCCGCTGGATTAGTGCGTACGGGCGGCCGCCGCACCCCGTCACCACCGTCACGGGGTGACGATCGCGAAGTCCGGGTCGTTCTCGTCGAGGACCGAGAGCAGGGTGTCGAGGACGCCCAGGTCGCCCGAGTGATAGACGCCGTCGAGTCCCTTCCCGGCCAGCAGAGTGAGGAGTTGGGGCTTCGTCAGTGTGAGGGACAGGTCCGCGCCGTCGGCGGGGCGGCTCGTACGGGTGTGGACCAGAACCCCGTTGTGCAGCGTCATGCGGTACATCTCGCCGAGGTCGGACAGATGCAGGTGCAGGGTGAGCGAGTGCTCCCACGCCCGGGGCCCGTCGACGCGGACCGCGAGTGAGTCGAAGAGCTGCTCGACGGTCAGCGCGTCGGTCATGCTGCCGCCTCCGATCCTGGTCTCCCCGATGCCGCCGCGCAGCTCCTGTGCGCCGGTGAGGTAGCAGTTGCGCCAGGTCGCGTTCTCCGCGCCGTGCGCCAGCCGCTCGAAGGCCTGTGCGAGCAGCTCCTTGGCGTCGGCGTTGTCCGGCGCGGCGAACACGGCGTGCCTCAGGAGCTGGGCGGCGAACCGCAGATCGCCCTCCTCCAGGTACGTACGCGCCTTGCCGAGCACCGCGTCGAGGCCGCCGATGCAGTCGACGTAGCGCTCGGCGGTCTCCGTGGGCGGGTGCTCCCACAGTGAGGCGGGGTTGCCGTCGTACCAGCCCATGTAACGCTGGTAGACGGCCTTCACGTTGTGGCTGACGGAGCCGTAGTAGCCGCGCGCGTGCCAGGCCGCGGACAGCGCGGGCGGCAGCTCGATCAGCTCGGCGATCTCCGCCCCCGTGTACCCCTGGTTGAGCAGCCGCAGCGTCTGGTCGTGCAGATACGCGTACAGGTCGCGCTGCTCCGCGAGGAACGACCTGATCCGCTGCGAGCCCCAGGTCGGCCAGTGGTGTGAGGCGAACAGGACGTCCGCGTCGTGGCCGAAGAGCTCGATGGCCTCGTTGAGGTAGCGGGCCCAGAGCCGGGCGTCACGGACCACGGCGCCGCGCAGGGTCTGGATGTTGTGCAGGTTGTGCGTCGCGTTCTCGGCCATGCACAGGGCGCGCCGCTGGGGCAGCAGGAAGTTCATCTCCGCCGGCGCCTCGGCGTCCGGCGTCATCTGGAAGCGGAACACGACGCCGTCGAGGATGAGTTCCTGTCCCGTGTGCCGGACCTCGACGGTGGGCGCGACCAGCCCCGCCGTGCCGGTGGACGCGGTGAAGCCGAGGCCCATGCCGACAAGACCCTCGGGCCCCCGCTCCAGGTTGGCGCCCGAGTAGTAGGTGCCGCGGCGCAGCATCGCCGTACCCGCGTACACGTTCTCCGCGACGGAGTGCTCCATGAAGCCCTGTGGAGCGACCACGGGAACGTCGTCGTCGGGTCCGATGACGCCGAGTACCCCGCCGAAGTGGTCGAGGTGGGAGTGGGTGAACACGACGGCGGCGACGGGCCGTTCACCGCGCAGCGACCGGTACAGGTCCAGGGCGGCGGCCGCCGTCTCGGCGGAGGCGAGAGGGTCGACGACCACGACACCGTGGTCGCCCTCGATCAGCGTCATGTTGGAGAGGTCGAACCCGCGCGCCTGGAAGACACCCTCGGTCACCTCGAACAGACCTGCCCGCGCGGACAGTTGGGACTGCCGCCACAGGTTCGGGTGCACCGTGTCGGGACAGTCCTCGTCGAGGAACGCCGTGTCGTCGAAGTTCCACACGACCCGCCCGTCCTCGGCCGTGATCGTCGAGGAGAGCGGCGGGGAGACCAGACCTCGGTCCGCCTCCTCGAAGTCGGACCGGTCGGCGAAGTCGGGGGCGGAGTCGGGGATGTCGGAGGTGGTCACGTCGGTCTCCCAGGGATGTGTGTCAGCGCCGCGCCTCGGTGCCGTACGCGCGCAGGAACGGCGCCTTCACCCGCGCCGATGTGCTCGATCTCGGACGGGTCCGCCGGGACAGGGGCGGGCGGCAGCGCGAACACGATCGCCGGGACGATATAGACAAAGACGCAGGCCAGGCCGTACGCAGCCAGGGACGGAGCGGCCCGCGGACCCGCCACCGACGAGGTCGTCATCAGCGTCGGCGGCACCCGCTTCAGGGCGGGCGCCGCTGCCGGTGGCGCCGCCCTCGCCCGCGGTACGGGTTCGTCGGACGGGGCATCCATGGTGGCCATACGGGCCCTCCCGGGGCGCGTCTGCGGGCACCGGCGCCACCGGTGCCCGCGTCGCCCGGACGACGCCAGGCGTGCAAGTGGTACGTCGTTGCACAAAATTGTCATAGCTTGTGCCGGTTCGCACCCGCTGTCGGGCCGGGCCCGTATGCCCGCGGGGCGCGGACGGAGGGGATCCGCACCGTCCCCGGGCCGGTCAGCCCTCGGTCAGATGCCGCACCAGAACCGGCACATGGCTGTGCTCGATGTCCTTGACCGAGGTCACCAGTGTGACCGTGCTCGTACGGGCCAGCGCGCGCAGCTTGTCCGTCAGCTCCGCACGGTCCGGCTCGGCGAGCTCGTCGCGGTAGCGGCGCTCGAACTCCGGGAAGCGGGAGGCGCGGTCCTCGTGGTACCAGGAGCGCAGCGCGGAGGACGGCGTCAGATCCTTCATCCACTCCTGGACATCGGCCCGCTCCTTGGAGACGCCGCGCGGCCACAGGCGGTCCACCAGGACCCGGATCCCGTCGTCCGACGACGGCGGATCGTAGACGCGGCGGACGCGGAAGTGCGGTTCGGAGCTCTTGGAGCGTTCTGTCATGGCCTCATTGTGCGGAGTCTTCCGCGCCACACGTGCGCGGTCGTACGCCGCTGCGGTGACGGACCCGCATCGCGGGGGTGTACGTCGTTCGCCTCACCCGAGTGGCCGTCGCGCCGACGCCGTGTCAACAGTCGGACATGACGCACGCACCGCACGAACCCCGCATCCCGACGTCCGAAGACACCCGCGAAGAGCGCCCCGCCGCGCCCCGGGGCCCGCTCGGACGCCTGGCCCAGTCCGCATGGCAAGTAGTGCTGCTGGCCGGCACGGCCGCCCTGATCCTGGGCGTACTGGTCCTGGTCTGGCCAGGGGCGTCCCTGTTCGCCGCCGGAGTGCTCTTCGGCGTGTACCTCCTGGTCACCGGCGTCTTCCAGCTGGTGGCCGCGTTCGGCACCCATGTCACCACCGGGCTGCGCGTGATGGCCTTCATCAGCGGCGCGGTGTCGATCCTGCTCGGTCTGTTCTGCTTCCGTGGGGCGACACAGTCGATCCTGCTGCTCGCCCTGTGGATCGGCATCGGCTGGTTGTTCCGCGGCATCACCCAGACCGTCGCGGCCATCTCCGACGAGGCGATGCCTGCGCGCGGCTGGCAGATCTTCCTCGGCGTCGTGAGCGCGCTGGCCGGTGTGGTCCTGATCGTCTCGCCGTTCCAGTCCGTCGCCGTGCTCACCCTGGTCGGCGGCTGCTGGCTGGTCGCGGTCGGCGTCGTGGAGATCGTCACGGCGTTCCAGCTGCGGAGCAAGGCGAAGCGGATTCCGCACGGGGTGTGAGGGGGGCGGGCACCCGAACGCCGGGCGTCCCCCGCAGGGGCGCCCGGCGCGACTGCTTCGGCCTGCCGACGACGGTCAGACCGCGACCGTCTCCTCCATCTCTTCCTCCGCCGCCTGCGACTCCTGGGCCTCCTGCGACTCCTGGGCCTCCTCTGCCTCGGTCCGGTCGGAGCGTGCGGAGGCCTGCGCCGCGCTGTCCGCGGCCTGCCGCCGGGGCTCGACGGCGGAGGCACCGCGCCGCCGCTCGGTGAGCGCGGCCAGAGCCATCACGGCCAGGCCGACGACGAGCCAGACGGCCAGCGTCCACACATTCCTGGCCAGGTCGTGGCTGCCGAAGTAGAGCAGGCTGCGCGAGCCCTCGACGAAGCCGGCGCCGTTCCAGAAGGAGTGCAGCGTGCCGAAGAAGCCGTTCTGGAGTTCGGGCCGGTAGAGGCCGCCGGAGCTGGTGAAGTTCAGCATCACGAACAGCACCATGAGCGCGAGGGTCGTCCACCGCTTCAGGAACGTGTGCAGGCCGACGCCTATGAAGAGGATGCCCGCCGAGTACAGCCAGGCCATCGACCACATGCCCCACAGGCCGTGGTGGGCCAGGTGGAAGACCGGTCCCGCGAGAGCCGCGCCGACGAGGGCGACCACCCCGGACACACCGACCACGAGAGCGGCCCGTGTCCGCATCGACAGGGCGGAACCCGCCGCGCCGACCACGGCCACCGAAGCGTACGAGCCGATGCTCAGCGCCACCAGCAGGAAGAACAGGCCCTGGCCCGTCGGGTCGTCCGAGACGGTCGGGGTCACGTCCGTCACCTTGAGCGGCACGCCCTGCTGCGTGGCGACCGGCGTGAAGATCTTCTCGGCGGTGATCGCGCTCATGTCGGACCCGGCGGTCGCGACGATCAGCTCGGGGGACTTCGCGCTCAGGACGTACGCGCCGTCGATGTCGCGGGAGCGGAGCTGTTCGACGGCGGCGGAGCGGCTGTCGAGCGTACGGACGTCGAGCGCGTCGCCGGCCTTGTCCTTCACGGTCTGGGCGAAGACCTTCGTCTCGGGCCCGGCTCCGACGACCGCCACCGGCAGATGGTGCGGCTCGGGCGCCACGAAGGCTCCCATGTACGCCAGTCCCATGCCCACGCACATCAGCAGCGGGGTGATGAGGTGGGTCAGGACATGGCGCAGGGCCGGATTCCGCACGCCGTGCACGGTGCCCGAGGACTCGGAGCGGTGCGCCTTGTGGTCGGCGGGCATGGGCAGGACCTCCAGTGGGGGACGGAGAGCAGGGGTGAGCGTTGGCGTATACAACTCAATGGGTTGGTGTTTACAACCTTTGCATACGTTGTACTGTACAACCATCGCTTGGCCGCGGGGTCCGGGGGAGGGTGTGACGATGGCCACCACGAACCCGCGGTGGCCATCGCGCGTGCTGTTCGGCCCGCCCGAGGCCGAGGCCGTCGGCTGTGCCGGAGGTCGGGGTCGTCAGGCCTGCTGGAGGTCGAGCTGGTACTCGTACGCCCGATGCGTCGGCACGTAGCCCAGTCCGTCGTTCACCGCGCGCATGGGGGTGTTGCTGTCGGCGGTGTCCGTGAGCAGACCCCCGAGCCTCGGGTGGCGGGCGCGGGCGCGGAGGACGGCCTCGGCCTTCATCCAGCGCGCGAGACCGTGACCGCGGTGCTCGGGCACCACGCCCGTGCCGTAGTGCTGCCCGTCGCCCCTGCCGTCGCCGGGGACGACGAGCTCGGTGAACCCCACGACGGTGCCGTCAAGGACATCGACCGCCGCGACCGTGTCGAGGTGCTCGCCGCGCCGCTCGACGGCCTCGGCCACCGCGCGGACCCGGTCCACGTCCCACGGGACCGTTCCGTAGTCGGTGTCGTCCATGGGCGTGTCGTCCATGGCGCGACGCGACGCCGCGAACGTCGCGGCCAGGTGGTCCGGAACCGTGCCTTCCCAGGAGACGAGCCGGTATCCGGGGTGCTCCGCGCGCGCCGTCCGCGTGAGGGCCGGGATGTCCGCGTCGGCGAGCGGGAGCCGCGCGTACGTCAGACTCAGCACCCGGCGGAACCCGCGCGCGGCCAGGAACAGGTCGGCGGGTGAACCGTCGTCGGCCGGGGCGATGAGCGAGCGCCGGCCGTCCGCCTTCGCGGCCGTCACCGCCGCGTCGAGGAGCCGGGAGCCCGCGCTGCGGCGGCGTTCCGTGGGATGGACCTGGAGGGACAGCTCGGCGAGATGCCGCTGCCCGTCCCGGTCGACGAGCCGCAGGAACGCGGAGCCGACCGGGTTCCCGTCGGCGTCGGACGCCAGCCATGCGAGGCGGCGGGCGTCCGGACCGCCGGCCGGATCGGTCAGCGGTGTGAGGTGCAGCGACAAGAGGGCTCCTTGTGCGGGGAGTTGCGGACGCGGCAGAACCTAACCGGGCCCGCGCGACGCCCGCAAAGGAATTGGGCGCGCACGGGTCGAGCGCGCACGGGCGGGACACGTTCGGGCCGGACGTGTCGAGGCCGTGTGCCGGAACCGTCCGCCCGCGGCCATTCCCTATTTCTGGAACGAGTTCTACTGTGTGCGCCGTCAGGAGACCGGGATGACCGGGACCCGGTGTACCAGCGACCGCCAGGAGGGGCCGTGCACCTCGAATACACGCCCGAGCAACAGCAGTTGCGCACGGAGCTGCGCGCCTACTTCGCCGAGCTGGTGCCCGACAACGCGTACGCCCGCTACGAGGACCCGGCGGCACAGAAGCGGTTCTACCGCGAGACGGTGCGCCGGCTCGGCACCGACGGGTGGCTCGGTGTCGGGTGGCCGAAGGAGTACGGCGGACGCGGCCTCACGCCCATGGAACAGTTCATCTTCTTCGACGAGGCCGCGCAGACCGGCGTACCCCTGCCGCTCATGGCGCTCAACACCGTCGGCCCCACGATCATGCAGTACGGCAGCGACGAGCAGAAGGCGTACTTCCTGCCGAGGATCCTCTCCGGGGAACTCGACTTCGCCATCGGCTACAGCGAGCCCGACGCGGGCACCGACCTCGCCGCGCTCAAGACGCGGGCGGTCCGCGAGGGGGACGAGGCCACCGGCCACTACATGGTGAACGGGCAGAAGATCTGGACGACCAACGGCGACACGGCCGACTGGGTGTGGCTCGCCGTACGCACCGACCCGGACGCCCCGCCGCACAAGGGCATCACCATGCTCCTCGTGCCGACGTCGGACCCCGGCTACTCCTGCACGATCATCAACACCCTTGCCTCGCACGACACCACGGCCAGCTACTACGAGAACATCCGCGTTCCCGTCAGCCGCCGCGTCGGTGAGGAGAACAAGGGCTGGCGGCTCATCACGAACCAGCTCAACCACGAGCGGGTCACCCTCGCCGCCCACGGCACCATGGCGATCCGCGCGCTGCGCGACGTGCAGCGCTGGGCCATGGACACCGAACTGACCGACGGGCGCCGCGTCATCGACCTCGGCTGGGTGAAAAAGCGCCTCGCCCAGACCCACACCCGGCTCGACGCGATGAAACTCCTCAACTGGCAGATGGTGAACGCCGTCCAGGACGGCAGCCTCACCCCGCAGGACGCCTCCGCCGTGAAGGTGTACGGATCCGAGGCGCGCCGCGAGGCGTACGCCTGGCTGATGGAGGTCGTCGCCGCGGCGGGAGCGCTCAAGGAGGGCTCGGCAGGCGCCGTCCTGCACGGCGAACTCGAACGCGGCTACCGATCAGCCGTGATCTTCACGTTCGGCGGCGGCAACAACGAGATCCAGCGCGAGATCATCTCCTGGATAGGCCTGGGAATGCCCCGCGTCCGCCGCTGACGCCCCGCGACGGCGTTGCCCCCAGTGCCTGACCGAGTGGCTGTCGGCGGCCTGGAAGATCCAGTCGCACAACACCAGTTCACGCAGTGCCTCGGGGTTCTCAACCCGTCGCGGGATCGTGGTTCAGACGGATCTGTGGATTCGCCCGGCCCGCGTCGCGGGCGGCGAGATCGCCTTTTTGGCCCGTCGAATCGGGGCCTCCCCTGAGCGGTGGGCACGCTGATACTGGAACTGCTCGATCCAGAGGAAGCGAGAAGATCACCGATGGCGATGAAGGACTACTCGGCCGAGTTCACGGCCGAGCCACCGGTCCCCCACCGGCTGGTGCCATCCGGGCTCAGCACACGTTTCACTCCCTCCTTGCCTGAACCCTGTTCACTCCGGAAGCACCCGTTCACCGAGCGTCGCCACCACTCGGAGAGCGACCTCGAGGGGCATCTTGCGTTCGTCGAGCGGCTGCGGCAGCAATCCCTCGACCTGCTGCATTCGATAGAGCACCGTGTTCTTGTGCACGCTCAGTGACTCGGCGGCCCTGGCCATGCTGCCTTGTTCGAGGTAGACCAGGGCGGTGTCGCGCAGTCGCGCGGTGGCCGCGCCCCGCTTCGCGAGGCCGCCCAGTTCGCGGCGCACCAACCGCGACAGCGCGGCGATGTCGGCGGCCAGACAGCTGACGAGTTCGACATCGCGGTACAGGGTGACCGGCGCGGGCTCGGTCTCCGCGGCGATTCGGTAGGCCCGCAGGGCCTCCTGGTGGCTGACGCGGAATCCTTCCACTCCGGTCGCGGGGACGCCGGCCGCCAACTGAACGATCGGTTGACGCTGCTGAAATGCCTTCAGGCGAGCGATCTTCCGGAGGTCGGGCGCCTCCGGTGTGGCCAGCCAGGCCCAGAGTATCCGGCCGCCGGCGGGCAGCATCAGCGGACGTGGAGCGCCGAGGGCGGTCGCGATGTCGACGGCCAGTGTCTCCAGCATCGCAGTGGCGTCGTCCTCGGTGCGGTCCAGAGTCCAGATGATCAGGCCGGTCTGCTCGATGTAGAGGTTGTGCCCGAGTTGTCGTGTGCTGCGCTCGATATCGACCCTGTCCTCGTGCAGGATCGCCTCGATGAGCTCGCGCCTGCGGGTCAGCGCGCTGCCCGCTTGCCGCCGCGTCTCGTCCAGAAAGGCCATTTCAGCGCGCTCGGTGGCAGCGGACATGGTGCGGCTCAAGTGATCCCACTGCAGATCCAGCACCACCGGCAACAACTCCGGATCGGTGATCTCGCGGCAGGCGGAGGTCATGATCTCGGCCCAGCTGATGCGTTGCAGGGTCCGGTAGCAGCGCTGCAGCAGTGCGATGTCGTAGCCACACCGGGCCAGTCCGCGCCCCAGGGCTTTGGCGGAGTTGGGGAGATGGATATCGCCCGGGCGTTCATGCGGGCCCTGGCTGAAGTACGCGCCGACGCCGTCGTGCACCGCGACCCGCAATTCCTGTCGAAGCGCGGGGTCGGATCCGATCTCGGGCACGTCGGCGGCGATGGCGTCGATCATTCGCCCGGACAGGCTGGTCAACTCCGGCTCGTCCACTTCACGGTTGGCGAAGGATTCGAACCAGACTCTGGCCTCCGCAACGAGGTCACGGGGTTGACGCATATCGACTTCTCCCAGCGTACGTCGATGTACGGATGGCAGCGGTGGCACATCACAGGGTCTTCGAGCTTGAGTGGGCAGGTGCTGTCCCCTGATCGCCTTGTGTGATCGGGGGAGGGAGGGGGACATTCGGTGATCGTTTCGGGGGTGGGGGAGCGTCCGTAGTCGGGTGATCATGTTCTTTCCGAAGAAACGTGATCGGTGGCCAAGGGCGCACGGAACAGCATAAGAGTGCCGGGCTGCCGCTGGATTTGGACGGCGTCGAGGTCGTGGGCGTCGAACTCGAGTCGGATCAGGGCCGCGGTACCTGCCGCACGCCAGGGTGGCCGAGGAACCCTTCCACACCCTGGACGGCGACGGCACCGCCGCGCTCGGCGGGTCCCGGCCGCCTGGTTCGCCGAGGAGAAACTGCGCGACGCCCTCACCCTCGGCGTCTCCCGCACGGGCATCACACCCACCCCCGGGAAGATCCACGCCAAGCTGTACGACTTTTGAACCTGGTGCGCGGCCTGCCAGGACAACCCCGAGCTCCTGTCACAGGCCGCCACTCACAGGCCGCCACCGACACTCCTGGGCCGACCCGATCGTCTGCGATCGTGCTGGGCGTGTCCCACGCCCGCAGCGAAGGCCTCGACCGCGTCGCCGGACTCGAAGCCCGCAGGGCCCACGGGTTCCGCGACCCCGCCGACCGACGCCGCCGCGTCCGCTGGGCCGCCGGCCGATCCGACCGCCGGACACACCCCGTAACCAGAAGATGATCACCACAAGTGATCACCGAACGCATCGGTCCGCTCTACCTCGAAGACCCCCTTCATGGACTGCGGCGGCGGCACAACCGCGGCCGGTCGCTTTGTGACTGGCGGTACAAGCGTCCAGTTCAGGTGCCACAGCACACTGGCCGGCATGAGCCCTACGGAAACCCTTTCGCGGCTGTCGCAGGCGAAGTCGCTGTGCGAGCTGTTCCAGCACACCTGCGCGACTCGAGCCGGAGATCTCGCGCTGCGCACACCCGACGGCAGGACCGCGTTGACGTGGGGTGAATACGGTGCTCGAGTGCGCCGGCTTGCGGCGGGGCTGGCGGCAATCGGTGTTGAGCACGGCGACACGGTCGCGATCATGCTGACCAACCGACCCGAGTTCAGTCTGATCGACACCGCCGCGTACCACCTGGGCGCGATCCCCTTCTCGGTCTACAACACCAACGCTGCGGCACAGATCGCCTACCTGTTCGGCAATGCGGGCAATCGCGTTGTCGTGTGCGAGAGGCAGTTCCTGGCGCGTGTGCTCGAAGCCAAAGAGGGCGGCCGGGTCGAGCATGTGATCTGCCTCGATGACGCTCCGGCCGGCACCATGACGCTCGCGGAACTCGAAGCCCTGGGCGATCCCGAGTTCGACTTCGAATCCCGTTGGCGTGCGGTTGAAGCCGATGACACGATCACCGTCATCTACACCTCCGGCACCACCGGGGCGCCGAAGGGCGTGGAGATGTCGCATCGCAGCGCCATCTTCGCCACCGAAGCGATGTTGGGGATCCCGGAGTTCGCGGTGGGTTGCGGTGGGCGGGTCGTGTCCTATCTTCCCGATGCTCACGCCATCAACCGGTGGTATGCCCACTACATGCCCGCCGTCACCGGTGCGGCGGTGTACACGCTGGCCGACAGCAAGGACCTCGCGGCCGCTCTGCCGGTAGTGCGCCCGACGGTGTTCATCACCGTGCCGATGCTCTGGTACAAGATCGAGGCGGCGGTGCGAGCCGCACTCGCCGAGCAGAGCGGCCCGCGCGGCGCGGTGGCGGCGTGGGCGGTCGAGGTCGGTCGGCGCAAGGTCGCCACGGATCTCGCGGGCAGGTCGGTCTCCCCGCTGCTGCGGCTGCGGCATCTGCCGGCCGAGCGCCTGGTGTTGGCTCGGCTGCGGGAACGAATCGGTCTGGATCAGACGAGTATTGCCTATACCGGTGCCGCGCCGATCACCCCGGAGACCCTGGAATTCCTGTTGGCGCTGGGCATACCGGTGGCCGAGGCATGGGGAATGTCCGAGATCGGTCTGGCGACGTCCAATCGTCCGGGTGCGCAGCGGGTGGGCACCGTCGGAACGGTGTTGAACCAGGTCGAAATACGCTGCCTCGATGACGGTGAATTGGTGGTCCGTACCCCCGGGTTGATGAAAAGTTACCGCAACGACCCGGACCGCACTGCCGAGACCGTCGACGCCGACGGCTGGGTGTCCACCGGCGATGTCGGGGTCATCGATGCCGACGGTTACGTCACGATCGTCGATCGCAAGAAGGAATTGATCATCAATTCCGCGGGCAAGAACATGTCCCCCGCCAATATCGAGAGCACGATCCACGCGGCCAGCCCGCTGATCGGATCCGTGATGGCCATCGGTGATCGGCGCAAGTACGTGACTGCGCTGATCACTTTGGAGCCCGAGGCGGCGGCCGAGTTCGCCGCCGAGCACGGCATCGAGGGATCACCGCGCGCGCTGGCGGCCGATCCGGACGTTCGGCGCCGGCTCGACGCTGCCGTCGCCGCCGCCAATGCGCGACTGTCGCGTGTCGAACAGGTGAAGGCGTACACCGTGCTGCCGGTCTTCTGGGAGCCCGGCAGTGACGAGATCACTCCCACGATGAAGCTGCGCCGCGCCGTCATCGCCAAGAAATACGCCGGCGAGATCGATGCGCTCTACGCGCGCGACCGAACCTGAACGCGCAGCCGTTCAGGCATTTCCTTCGCTCGAAGCGTCGCGTCGAATCCGAACCGACAGAACGGAAGACATAAAGAAATGACGACAGAAGCATGGGTGTACGACGCGATTCGCACCCCACGAGGTCTGGGCAAGCCCATCGGCGGGCTGTACACGATCGCGCCGGTCGAGCTCGCCACCGGCCTGATCCGGGAACTGCTGCGGCGCAACGAGGGCATCGACGCGAGCCGGATCGACGACGTGATCCTGGGTTGTGTCAGCGCGGTCGGTGAGCAGGGATTCGGCATCGCCGAAATGGCCGTACTGCGTGCGGGACTGGGCGAGACCGCGGTGGGCGTGCAGCTCAACCGGTACTGCGCTTCGGGACTCGAAGCGGTGAACACCGCCGCCCAGAAGATCGCCTCGGGCTGGGAGGACCTCATCTTCGCCGGTGGCGTCGAATCGATGTCCCGGGTTCCGATGGGCTCCGACGGCGGCATGGTCGTCGCCTCGGATGCCAATTACTACCAGCGCACTCCGATCATTCCGCAGGGACCGGCCTCGGATCTGTTGGCCACCACGTACGGATTCAGTCGCACCGATGCCGACGCCTTCGCCGCGCGCTCGCACCAGAACGCCGCCCGAGCGTGGGCCGAAGGCCGGTTCAAGGATTCGGTGGTGCCCGTCGCGGACCTCAACGGTGTCGTCGTGCTTGACCACGACGAACTGATTCGCCCGGACACCACCGTGGAGTCGCTGGGCGCGTTGCGGCCGGCATTCGCGGCCATCGGTGAGCACGGCGGCTTCGATGCCGTCGCGCTGCAGCGCTATCACGAGCTCGAGCGCATCGAGCACGTGCACACCGCGGGCAACTCCTCGGGCATCGTGGACGGCGCGTCGCTGCTCGTCATCGGAAACGCCCGTGTCGGTGCGGAATTCGGGCTCACTCCGCGGGCCCGGATCGTGGCCACCGCGGTCACCGGATCCGATACGTCGATCGGCTTCACCGGCCCCTACCCGGCCTGCCGCAAGGCGCTGGACAAGGCCGGACTCGGCATCGACGACATCGACCTGATCGAGGTCAACGAGGCGTTCGCGGCCGTGGTGCTGACCTTCGCCCAGCAGTTCGACATCGGCCTGGACAAGATCAATGTCAATGGTGGCGCCATCGCCATGGGCCACCCGCTGGGTGCGACCGGCGGCATGCTGCTCGGCACCGTCATCGACGAGCTCGAGCGCACCGGCAAGCGCTACGGCATGGTCACGCTCTGCGCGGTCGGCGGCATCGGCATCGCCACCATCGTCGAGCGCCTCGGCTGATCCGCCCGCACCAGAGAGGACAGACAAGACCATGAACGAGAACATCATCGGCTGGGAACTGGGCGCGGACGGCATCGTGGTGCTGACCATCGACGACCCCTCCCAGACCGCCAACACCTGGAATGCCGCCTTCCGGCGGTCGCTGGCCGTCACCGTGGACCGGCTGGAGGCCGAACGCGACGACTACGCCGGTGTCGTCATCACCTCCGGCAAGGAAAAAATCTTCAGCGCCGGTGCGGATCTGAAGGAGGTCGGGCCGCTGCTGCGGAGCGCGGACGCGGTACAGATCGCCGCCTTCTTCGACGGGGCGAAGGCGCTGCTGCGCCGGCTGGAGCGCCTGGGCAAGCCGGTCGTGGCCGCGATCGACGGCATCGCGCTCGGCGGTGGTCTCGAACTCGCGCTGGCCACCCACCACCGAATTGCCGTGGACCGCACCGGAATTCAGATCGGCCTGCCCGAGGTGACCCTCGGTCTGCTTCCCGGCGCGGGCGGGGTGGTGCGGACCGTGCGCATGCTCGGCCTGGCGGGCGCGTTGACGAACGTGCTGCTGAAGGGCACCAAGTTCAGTCCGCGCAAGGCGCTTGCGGCCGGGCTGGTCGACGAGGTGGTCGACACCGACGCCGAGTTGCTGCCCGCCGCGCGGGCGTGGATCGCCGCCAACCCGGCTCCCGTACAGCCGTGGGACCGCAAGGGCTACACCCTCCCGGGCGGGCTCGCCACCAGGGCCGAGCTGTCGCAGCAGGTGCTGGCGCTGACGGCCTCGGTGCGCAAGCAGCTCAAGGGAGCCGATCTGCCCGCCCCGCGTAACCTGATCGCCGCCGCGGTCGAGGGCAGCCTCGTCGACTTCGGCGCGGCGTCGACGATCGAGACCCGGTACCTGGTCGACTTGGCGCTGAATCCGCTGACCGGCAACGGGATTCAGTCGTTCTTCGACCTGCAGCAGGCGAACCGGAACGCCGACCGCCCCGCAGGGGTGGAGCCTTTCCGTCCGACCAAGGTGGCGGTGCTCGGCGCGGGCATGATGGGCGCGGGCATCGCCTACGAATACGCCAAGGCCGGTGTGGCCGTGGCCCTCAAGGACATCTCGACGGCGGCCGCCGAGCGCGGCAAGTCGTACTCCCGCACCCTGGTCGAGGCCGCGGTCGCCAAGGGCCGCTGGAGCCGGCAGCGCGCCGACGAGCTGCTCGCCCGCATCACCCCGACTGCCGACGACGCCGACCTCGCCGACGCGGATCTGATGATCGAGGCCGTGTTCGAGGACCCAGAACTGAAGAAGGAGACCTACGGCCAGGTCGAGTCGGTCCTCGACGGCAACGCGCTGCTGGCGTCGAACACCTCGCAGATTCCCATCTCCGGACTCGCCGAGGGCGTCACCCGCCCGGAGGCGTTCATCGGCATGCACTTCTCCTCGCCGGTGGACAGGATGCCGATGGTCGAGGTGGTCAAGGGTGCTCTGACCAGCCGGGAAACGGTGTCGCGAGCCGTCGACGCGGTCCGGCTGATCAACAAGACGCCCATCGTGGTGAACGACGGTCGCGGCTTCTACCTGACGCGCCTGTTCATGGCGGCCACGTTCGAGGCGTGCGAGATGGTGGCCGACGGCGTGCCCGCCACCTCCATCGAACAGGCGGCGCTCCAGAACGGCATGGCGACCCAGCCGCTGCTGGTGCTCGACCAGGTGAGCCTGTCGCTGTCCCGGCAGATCATCGCCGACCGGGAAGCCGCGGCGGGCAGCACGGACCGCCGCACCGCGGGCGAGGGCGTCGTGGTCCGCATGGTCGACGCATTCGAGCGCCTCGGCCGCGCCGCGGGAGCGGGCTTCTACGACTACGCCGACGGCAGGCGCCTCGGACTGTGGCCGGGTCTGCGGGAGGCCTTCGGGCCTTCCCGTGACATTCCGTTCAAGGATCTGCGCGACCGGTACCTGTTCCGGATGGCGCTGGAGGTGGCCGCCTGCCTCGACGAGGGCATCGTCGAATCCGCGAGCACGGCCAACATCGGTTCGGTCATGGGCGGATTCCCGGCCGGAACCGGCGGCGCGCTGTCGTTCATGAACACCTACCCGGGCGGCCCCGCCGGGTTCGCCGCCCGGGCCGTCGAACTCGCCCAGGCCTACGGCCCCCGATTCCTGCCGCCCGCCGGGGTGGTGGCCGCCGCCGAGAACGGCAGCCTCGTCGGCCGCTGAATCCCCTACCCCCGCACCCGCACATAGATCGGACCATCATGAACGCGTTCGTCCTCGACGAGGATCACCTCGTCTTCCGCGACAACATCCGCAAGTTCGCCCGCGAGAAGTTCACTCCCGGCCAGCTGGAGCGGGCCGCGAGCACGCAATACCCGCGCGCGGAGCTGCGGGAGCTGGCCGCAGCGGGTCTCACCGCACTGGCCGTGCCGGAGGAACACGGCGGACAGGGCGCGGACCTGCTCGCCCTCGGGCTCGCCGCCGAGGAACTCGGCTACGCCTGCTCGACCATGGCCCTGTCGTACTTCTTCGTCAATGTGCAGACCAGCTTCTTCTCCGCACACGCCCCGGCGGCGGTGCGCGAGGAGTGGCTGCCCAAGCTCATTTCCGGCGAGGCCATCGGCTGTACCGCGCTCACCGAACCCGGCACCGGCTCCGACGCCTCCGCGTTGACGTGCCGCGCCGAGCGGGTCGAGGGCGGCTGGAAGCTGTACGGCGAGAAGTCCTCCATCACCCAGGCCCCGTACGCCGATGTCGCCGCCGTCATCGCGCAGACCGATCCGGGCGAGCGCGCCAAGGGAATCGGCGCATTCGTCGTGCCGCTCGACGATCCGACCATCTCGCGTCAGTCGTTCGTCGACCCGGGCTGCAAGCCCATCGGCCGCGGCGCGATCACCTTCGACGGCACCTTCGTGCCCGACTCCTACGTGATGCTCGAACCGGGCACCGGCTTCCACGGGATCATGCGGGAGTTCGACCTCACCCGGACCCTGATCGGGCTCATGGTGATCGGCACCGCGCAGCGCGCCGTCGACATGACGGTGGAATACACCAAGCAGCGCACCACCTTCGGGCAGCCGCTGGCGGTGAACCAGGGCGTGCAGTTCCCGCTGGCCGAGCACAGCACCTACATCAGTGCGGTCCGGGCGCTGGCCTACCAGACCCTCGGTCTGCGTATGGCGGGCCAACCGCACACCACCCAGGCAGCGATGCTCAAGTGGTGGGCTCCGCAGGTCGCGATGGCCGCCGTCAACGACTGCGTCGTCCTGCACGGCCACATCGGCTGGTCCGAGGAAATGCCGTTGCAGGCCATGCTGCGCGACGTGTCGGGCTACCAGATCGGTGACGGCACACCGCAGATCCAGAAGATGATCATTGCCCGCGATCTGTACGGCAGGTGACGAAAACCCCTGCCGCATAGGCAGGTGACGACCTGGTTGGCGTCATGAGGGTTGCGCCGACCAGGTTCGCCTGGCCTCCCCGACTTTCGAAGGGTCCCGACTTGCGCATCGGCATCAACGTCCACCTCAGCACCGACCATCAGGCCGGGGCAGGCCCCGCCCCACGGCACCTGGCCGGCCACGAGAGTGCAGGGCTCGACATCGCCTTTCTCCCCGAGGCCCTGGGCGTAGCGCCCGCAATTCAGGTCGGCACCGCCCGCGTCGGAGGGGAGCCCGGGCCACATCCAGCCGACCCTCGTGTGACGGGGGCTGATGGGCATGCGTGAGGCTTCGGCGGAAGCCGGTCGGCTCTACTCCGAGGACCTCCCGCGGTTCGTCGACCTCAGACAGCCACTCGGCACGCACATGATGACCGAGGACGACATCCGGGAGTTCGCTGGGCAGTGGGACCCGCTGCCGATCCATGTCGGGGATGGCGAGCACTTCGGCGGGGTCATCGCCAGTGGTCTCCACACCCTGTGCGTGTACCAACGGCTCGCCGTCGCTGGGCCCTACTCGCGATGGGCCGTGGTGGCAGGCCGCCGCATGACGAACATGAGCCTGCCGAGACCCGTCCGCCCTGGGGACATGCTGACAGGCTGGGTCACCATCGGACGGGTGTCACCTCGCGCGAGGACCGCGATGGCGCGGATCCAGGGCGAGTTGGTCAACCAGAACGGCGAACAGGTCCTCAGTCTGGAGCTCGACGCGGTGGTGAAAAACCGCCCAACGGCGACATCCGATGGACACCGGTGAACATGCCGACCGGCCCGGCCGCCAAGCGTGTGGGAGCCTGCCCGTCGCATGCGACACCAGGGGAGCCACCAACGTTCTACGGGCCGGGCCGGGCCGGGTGGGTCCGGTCCGTCGCGAAGCCACAGCGACGTAGCGAGAAGCCCCCTCGTTGTGCAGGGTGAGGAGTCACGACCGAGCCTCAGGGAAACCGCAAGGGCGCCGCCTCGCCGTAACTGGGCCGAGAGGAAGGCTGAAGCCCTGCGTCACGGGCTCGTTGAGAGGTCCAGGCCACCCACAGCAGGATCGCGCAGCCCCCTAGGACCACGCCGAGCACATCTGTGACGGTCGGGCCGCGGCCCGACGGAAACACCATGAGAACCAGAACGACGACCGCCGTCTTGATCCGGGCGTCCGCCAGCGCGCGCCAGGCGACCGTGGCCAGGGGTACCGCCCCCCACAGCAGGTACCAGCCCTGCACGGCGGGAGCGCACACCACCAGGGCCAACAGCCCCAGGGCCGTAGCGCGTTCGGCGCCGAGGCGAGGAGCGCGCGCCAGGAAGTACAGAGCCCCGCACACCCCTGCCAGGGTCCCTATCGCACGCATCACCGTCACCGGGTCGGGTGAGGTGACCCAGCCAGCCTCGGTCCCGATCCACCTCAGCAGCCGGCCTACGTCCGTGGTCACCGACATCGGCGTGTACGAGTGCGTCGGTGTGCGGAGCGTGTCGAGCCAGCCCCAGCCCAGCCCGCAGAGCGTCACCGTCAGCACCAGCGTCCCGACGGCGGCGAGGAGGATCCCCGCCGCGCGGCCCAGACGTCGCCACCAGCCCGTCCGACCGGCGACCGCCACCAGGGCGGCGCACCCCAGCGCCAGCGCGGCCGGAGCCTTCACCAACGCGGCGCAGGTCAGGAGGACCACGCCCAGAACCCATCGCCCGGACCTGCAGGCCACGAGACCGGCCATCATCAAACCGAGCATCAGTGCCTCGTTGTGCGCCCCGCCCACCAGGTGGGCCAGCACCAGCGGATTCAGCGACGCCGCCCACCAGGCTCCCGAGCCGTCGCCGCCCGACCACGTCGCGAGCCGCTGGACCGACCAGGCCAGCAGGGCGAGCCCGGCGAGCGCGGCCACTCGATGGAGCACGACGGCGGTGACGACATGGTGTTCGCCGGTCACGAAGACCACGGCCCGGCTCACCAGGACGGAAAGGGGTCCGTACGGAGCCGGGGCGTGCTGCCACACCTCCGGGACGTTCGCGGCGAGTGGGCCGCCGAGCGCGGAGGGACCGATCTCGTAGACGTTCCAGGAGCGCCCGGCCAGCGCGCCCTGGGCCACGTAGCTGTAGATGTCCGTGCTGAACAGGGCCGGCGCCGGAAGCAGGGGCAGCGCCCAGCCGCCCAGCGTGAGCCACTGCCGCCGTCTGCTCATCACCGCACCGGCCCGCAGCAGCGTGCCCAACTGCCACCAGGACCACAGGAGCAGCCCCAGTCCCGCGTACGCCGCCGTCGCGCCGATCAGCGCGAGAGCGGGGCCCGGGGCTCCCCAGATCCCGTCGGGCACGCCGCGCGGGAGCGCGCCGGCGCCCCAGGCACCCGATGAGAGCAGCACAGAACCCCACATGCCGCGTTGTGCCCAGACCCGTGTTTCGATATCCGCCGCTCTCATTCGGTCGAAGGTAGAACGCTTTGCGGATCACCGCACCCAGCTCCGCCCCAATGGACGGCAAACGCGGGATGTCGCCTGAGGCCGGTCCGGGTGCGGTCCATGTTCACAGCTTGGATCACGCGTCTCGGCCGGGTCCACCGGGATGACCAGGATGTGGACATGCGCACGGGCGAATTCCGGCCGGTGCATACGATCCGACGGTACGTCCCCGCACCACACCGGAAGGCGCTCGTGAGCTCCACCTCCCCCCTGTCCACCAGCACATCTGCGGTGACGCCGTCGGGCACGGTGCTGATCCGCTCCGCGGCCGACGTCTCCGATCTGGTCAACTCGGGTACGGCGCGCGGCCGCCACGCCAAGATGATCGTGATCATCGCGCTCGGCGGCATCTTCCTCGACGCCTACGACCTGAGCTCCCTCGCCTACGGGCTGCCCGACATCACGAAGCAGTTCGGCCTCAGCTCCACGATGGCCGGCACGGTCACCGCCTCGATCAGCGTCGGTTCGCTCCTCGGCGCTCTCGTCGGCGGCTGGCTGGTGGACCGCATCGGCCGCTACCGCGTCTTCATGGCGAACATGCTCTTCTTCGTCGCCACCGCGCTGGTGTGCGCGGTCGCGCAGGACGTGTGGACGCTGATCGCCGCGCGGTTCGTGATGGGCATCGGCGTCGGCATGGACATCCCCGTCGCGATCGCGTTCCTCGCCGAGTTCTCCCGGCTGCACGGCAAGGGCAGCAAGGGCTCCCGCACGGCCGCCTGGTCACCCGCCTGGTACACCGCGACGAGCGGCTGCTACCTCGTGATCATGCTGCTGTACTTCCTCCTGCCGGATGCTCAGCTGGGCTGGCTGTGGCGGTTCACCGTCGGCTTCGGCGCGGTCCCCGCGCTGCTGGTACTGCTGCTGCGCCGGCGCTACATGAACGAGTCCCCGACCTGGGCCGCCGACCAGGGTGACCTGGAAGGCGCGGCGAAGATCCTGCGCCAGTCGTACGGCGTGGACGCGCGCGTGGCCGACGATGCGCCCAAGACGCCGTCCCGCCCGCCCCGGACGGGTCTCGGCGCGTACGCACGGCTCTTCACGCCTCCGTACCGCACGCGCACGATCCAGTCGGTGGCGGTCGGTCTGGCGGAGACGTTCGGCTACAACGCCGTCGCGTTCGGGCTGCCGATCATCATCGCCACGCTGATGACGCAGGGCCCGCTGACCACGATCGCGTCCTCCTTCGCCCTGAACCTCGTCTTCGCCCTGACCGGTGGGCTGCTCGGCATCCGCTGGGCGTCGACCCGCGGCGCCTGGCCGATGATGACGCTGGGCTTCGCGATCCAGTTCGCCGCCATCACGGTGCTCGCCCTCATCGGGGATCCGTCCGGGACGGCCGTCGTGACGGCGGGCATCCTGATGCTCGGCGCCTTCATGTTCGCCCAGGGCTTCGGCCCCGGCGCGCACATCATGAGCTACGCCTCGCTGGGCTTCCCGACGTCGATGCGCGGTGTGAGCATCGGCTTCAACCAGGCCGTGCTGCGCCTCGGTTCGACGCTGACACTGTTCTTCTTCCCCATCCTCAGCACCGGCCTCGGCACCCACGTCTACTGGGTCATCCTCGCCGCCCCCGTCCTCGGCCTGATCGCTCTGCTGTCCAAGCGCTGGGAGCCGATCGGCTTCGACGCGGACGCGGAGGAGCGGACGCGATCGGAGAAGGCGGCAGCCAACGCCTGAACCCCTGGGGCGACCGTGCCGACTCACCGGTAGCGTGATGCTGAAGCGCCCAGTGGAGATCCTTGATCGCGCTGGGACCGCCGATGCGAGGGAGAGGCGGCGACGTGGTGGGCGCAGGGACGGGGGAGTGGCGGGGCGATCCCGGGCTTTTCGGGCCCCGATCGGTGACCTGGCAGGTGCACGCGGATCCCATGATGTGGGTCGCGGGTGTGCGTGCGCTCTACTTCCAGGCACTCCTCCCGCGGGCCGTGCGCGGTGTCATGCAGAACTCGGACTTCCGCAAGGACGCCTGGGGGAGGCTGATGCGGACGGCCGGTTTCGTCGGTACGACGACGTACGGGACCGCTGAGGACGCGGAGCGTGCCGGTGCTCGCGTGCGGAGGATCCACCGTCATCTCGGGGCCACCGACCCCGACACCGGTGAGCGGTACGGGCTCGACGAGCCGGAACTGCTCCTGTGGGTGCACTGCGCCGAGATCGACTCCTACCTCCACGTGGCGCGCCGCTCCGGGTTCCGGCTCACGGACGCGCAGGCCGACCAGTACATCGCCGAACACCGCACCAGCGCCCGGCTGGTCGGCCTCGACCCCACCGACGTGCCCGGCGACCGGGCCGGGCTCGCCGCCTACTTCGAGACGATGAGGCCGCTGCTCGCCGCCGGTCCGGAGGCCCGGGAGGTCGACGACTTCCTGCGCAGGCCGCCCGTGCACCCGCTGCTGATCCCGGCACGCGCGACGCTCTGGAGGCGTGTGTCGCATCTGGCGTACGCCTCTCTGCCGCCGTACGCCCACGAGTTGTACGGGAGGCCGGCCCCGACACCGGCCGCAGTGACCCGGGGGCTGCGGTGCACCGGCACCGTCCTGCGCTGTGTTCCCGCACGCGTGCGCTGGCAACTCCCGCCGAAACACATCCTGCGCGCCATGGCACGACTCGGCCCCGGCAGCCGTCCCGCACCGTACGGAATCCGCCCCGCCCACCCCGGGCCGGGGTCTGGCCCGGCATGATCGGATCGTGTTACCAAGAGGGATGCCAGCACACGAGCGCTACGACGTCGTCATCGTCGGCGGAGGTCACAACGGCCTCGTCGCCGCCGCCTACCTCGCCCGGGCCGGACGTTCCGTCCTGGTTCTCGAGCGGCTCGGCACCACCGGCGGTGCCGCCGTGTCGACCAGGCCTTTCGCCGGCGTCGACGCGCGACTGTCGCGGTACTCGTACCTGGTCAGCCTGCTGCCCCACAAGATCGTCGACGATCTCGGGCTCGACTTCGCCGTGCGCGGCCGCACCGTGTCCTCGTACACCCCGACCGAGCGCGACGGGCGGGCCACCGGGTTGCTCGTCGGCGGTGGCGAGGAGCGCACCCGCGCCTCCTTCGAGCGGCTCACGGGCGGCGGGCGCGAGTACGCCGCGTGGACCGACTTCTACGAGACGACCCGCCGCGTCGCCGAACGGGTCTTCCCCACCCTCACCGAGCCGCTTCCGGACCGCGACGCACTGCGCCGGAGGGTCGACGACGACGCGGCCTGGCGGATGCTCTTCGAGGAGCCCATCGGCACGGCCGTCGAGGAGCGCTTCACGGACGACCTGGTGCGCGGCGTCGTCCTCACCGACGCCCTGATCGGCACGTTCGCCGACGCCCATGACGCGTCCCTCCAGCAGAACCGTTGCTTTCTCTACCACGTGATCGGCAACGGGACCGGGGACTGGGACGTGCCCGTCGGCGGCATGGGCGCCCTCACCGACGCCCTCGCCGGCGCCGCCCGCGCGGCGGGCGCCGAACTCGTCACCGGACACGAGGTGACCCGCGTGGAGACCGACGGGCACCACGCCGAGGTGACGTACGAGTCGCGGAGCGGCGCGGGCCGCGTGGGCGCCGGGCACGTGCTCGTCAACGCGTCCCCGCAGGCTCTCGCCGCACTCGTCGGCGACGAGCCGCCGGAGCCGGCCGAGGGCGCGCAGCTCAAGGTCAACATGCTCCTGACCCGGCTGCCGAAGCTGCGGGACACGTCCGTCGACCCGCGCGAGGCGTTCGCCGGGACGTTCCATGTCGCCGAGGGCTACGAGCAGTTGGCGACCGCGTACGGTCAGGCGGCGGCCGGTTCACTGCCCGCGGCGCCCCCGTCGGAGATCTACTGCCACTCGCTGACCGATCCGACCATCCTCGCCCCGGACCTCGTGGCGCGCGGCTGTCAGACCCTCACCCTGTTCGGCCTCCACACTCCCGCCCGGCTCTTCGCGGGCGACAACGACGCCGCCCGCGAAGAGCTCCTGAAGGCCACGCTCGCCCAGCTCGACGCGCAGCTCGCCGAGCCGATCGAGGACTGCCTCGCCCTGGACGCCGACGGCCGGCCGTGCATCGAGGCGAAGACCCCGCTCGACCTGGAGCGGGACCTGCGCCTGCCCGGCGGCAACATCTTCCACCGCGACCTGTCCTTCCCGTACTCCCAGGAGGGGACGGGCCGTTGGGGTGTCGAGACCGCGCACGCCAACGTCCTGCTGTGCGGGGCGGGCGCCGTGCGCGGCGGCGGAGTCAGCGGCATCCCCGGGCACAACGCGGCGATGGCGGTCCTCGGCCACTGAACCTCAGGCGGCCAGGGCGCCGCGCAGCGCGGCGATCTTCCGCGGCAGGTCGTACTCGGCACCTCCCTCGTGACCGTTGTAGGGGAACACCTCGATCTCGGCGGGCCCCGCGTAGCGGTGATAGGCGGCGAACACGGTGGACGACGGGCAGATCCTGTCCATCAGGCCGACCGAGAACCAGGCGGGGCAGGTGGCGCGCGCCGCGAAGTTGACCGCGTCGACGTACGACAGTGTCTCCATCGCGGTCTCGACGCTGAAGCGGTGGCCCGACAGCCAGCGCGCGATCTCCGCGTAAGGCCCGTTGTCCGTGATCTGCGAGGCACGCCGGAAATGGCACAGGAACGGCACGTCCGCGACGGCCGCGGACAGGTCGTCGCGCAGTCCCGCGACGGCCAGGGCGAGCCCGCCGCCCTGGCTGCCGCCGAGGACGGCGACCCGTGAGGCGTCGACGCGCGGGTGGGCCCGGGCGGCGTCCACGGCCCGGACGGCGTCGGTGATGAGCCGCCGGTAGTAGTGCCGGTGCGGGTCCTCGACGCCCCGGGTGAGGAAGCCGGGCGAGGAGGAGCCGTGGCCCTCGGGCGCGATGTCGGGGGTGTCGGCGGTGTTCTTGCCGCCGCCGCCCTGCCCGCGGTTGTCCATCACGAGGTGGGCGAAGCCGAGCGAGCTCCAGGTCAGCCACGAGTAGGGGATGCCGCGTCCGCCGTTGTAGCCGATGTACTGCACGACCGCGGGCAGCGGCTCCGCGTGACCGCGCGGCAGCAGCAGCCAGGCCTTGACGGGCTGGCCGCCCCAGCCGTTGAACGTCACGTCGTGCACGTCGACCGTGGCGAGGCCCGCGTCGTGCGCCGCGAACCGGGCGTCCAGTGGATGCCGGGCGGCCTCGTCGAGAGTCTTGGTCCAGAACGCGTCGAAGTCGGCGGGTTCCTCGGGCTCGGGACGGTAGTCCCGCAGCCGGTCGAGGGGCATGTCGAACAGCAAGGTCAGCTCCTGGTGAGGGTGAGGGCGAAGGTGGCGCCGTGCGCGCCGGCCGTGTCGACGGTGACGCGTGTCCCTGCGGAGGTGCGCTCGGCCCGTACGCCGGTGTCGGCGCGAGCGAGGGTGAGACCGCGCAGCGCGAGGTCGAGCGTGACGCGGTCGCGCAGCTGCGTGGGGTCGCTGACCGCCACGGTCACGCTCTTGCCGTCGGGCCGTACGAGGACGGAGGAGGGTCCGTCGGCGGACACCTCGCCCGCCCGGCCCCCTGCCCAGAAGTTCGCGGCGAGCAGCCCGTCCGCGCCGCGCCGCACGGCGTGCACGGACGCCGTCGTGGCCACGGGGCGCACGGGCGGCGCCAGGGAGAGCCGCCGGGTCCGGTCGGCGGACGCGCCCGGCGCCTGGAGCCAGCAGTACCCTGCGTCGGTCGGCGCCGTCCCGTGTTCCTGCCACAGCGTCAGATACGGCCGTGTCACCGGGGTGTCGGTGCCGTACTTGAGGTTGATCTCCCGCCAGGTCGCGGTGCGTTCCTCCCGCAGGGCCCGAACGCGGGTGGGGCGGGGGAAGACGTAGCCGCCGGTGCCGGCGAGGTGCAGCCAGCGGACGCCGGCGAGTTCGCCGGATCCGTCGAAGCGGTCACCGTCGACGGTCAACTGCGCCTGCGGATCGCGCAGTTTGCGGTTCTCGACGATCGTCTCCGCGTCGCCCGCGTCCGCGCTGACGCCTGATCCCATGTGCACGATCACGTCGTCCAGGCAGAACCAGCTCTTCAGGGCGCGCAGTGAACTGCCGTAGGCCCGCAGCTCCATCCCGTACGAGCCGAGCGTCGTGCCGGGCAGCGCTGCGCCACCCGCCCAGTCGGCCGTGCTGGTGGTGCGCTGTCCCTCCGCGTCGGCCGGGCGCCCGGTGAGGACGGTGGTGCCGGGCAGGCGCTTCGGGTCGACGGTGGGCCAGTAGTCCTCGCTGTAGTGGCCGAGGTCGTCGTCGTGCAGCAGCGTCATGCCGTCGGACAGGTGCCAGCCGTGCAGGTTCTCGTTCTGGATGGACTCGTAGTTGTAGATGCGGGTCGAGTAGGCGGAGACGCCGAACGTGAAGGCGGGCCTGTGATGCACCGCCTTGTCCATCCGCGGGTACTGACGATGCGTCACCAGTTGTCCGCGGGGCGGCACACCGGAGCCGAGCACCTCGCGCGCGGCCACCAGCGAGGCGAGATCGGTGGCGGCGAGGAAGTCGCGGTAGGTGTCCTCGGTGATCCACTGCTTGAGCAGCGCGGTGAAACGGTCGGTCTCCGCGGCCGGGACACCGGGCAGCAGGCGCAGCACGGCCTCGATGACCGTCTGCGCGGAGACGTGTCCTTGCTTGCTGGAGCGCGCGATCTCCCGGCCGCAGACCGGCGCGAGCATGTCACCGCGTGCCATCAGCGGGTCGAACCCCTCCGTGACCCAGCGCCGCACGTTGGCCACGTCGGGGTCGGTGACATCCCACGGTGTGGCGGCCAGGAGGTGGAGGAGGCGGGAGAGGTTGCCGAGGAGTTCCTTGCCGTAACCGCCGTTGTAGGGGTGCTTGTAGTGCTGGAGGAAGGAGCCGTCGGAGTAGAAGCCCTCGCCGGTACCCGTCTGGTCGTCGTTGAAGGCCAGCACGCTGTTCGCGCCGGCCCCCTCCACGTCCGACAGCGCGTCGCGGACGCGGGCGAGCGTGTCGGCGTCGTCGCGGAGCACGGCGTTGACGGCGACGACCGTGCAGATCCACACGCGGTTGGCCCCCGTGGCGATCTGCCGGTCGGCGCGCCACAGATTGGGGTCGGGCGTGTAGTGGCGCACCGCGGACGTGACACGCGCGAGCCGGTCCGCGCCCAGGACGTCATGGAGGAGGACCGCCGCGTCGTTGAGGGCGAGCGCGCAGCCGATCTCCCAGTCCCAGTCGTTGTCGAACCGCGTGAAACCGGGTCCGTAACGGTGGTCGAGCATCCAGTCCACGCCGCGCAGCAGGAGGTCGGCGGTGGCGGCGTCGGCGTGCTGCGGGGTGCCGGGGACGGCCCAGGCGGTGGCGAGCGTGGCCAGCCGTTTGAAGGAGGTGGTGACGTGGTTGGACACGGTGGTGCTGGTCAGGTCGGGCCACAGGCCGTCGGTGCGGCCGGGGTCGAGGCCCTGCGCCGCGGAGGTGCCGGCGCGGCCGATCCGGGCGACGGCGTCGGCGATCTGCGGGTCGGCCGGGTCGAGACCGGGGCCACCGGTGAGCAGGCCCTGCCAACGGGCCAGCAGAGAGGCGGCGCCGGGGCTCTCCGAGGCCCGCGCGAGCGGCATGGCGACGGGGAGCCCGGTCAGGGCAAGGGCGGTGGCGCCGCCGATCAGGACCGTGCGTCTGGAGGCGTGCGGAGTCATCAGGGGACCTCGCGAAAGGTGGGAGAAGGAGAAGGAGAAGGAGAAGGAGAAGGAGAGACGAAGGGGGCGGTGAGTGCTCAGGCGGGGCAGGGACCCGTCGGGTCGTACGCGCTGCCGTAGGTGCCCACGGCGTCGCCGCCCGTGTTGCCGCTCATCTTGTTGGTGCAGACGGGGCCTTGGGGCGTGCGCATGAACTTGATGCCGCCGCCCGCGTTCCCCGTGATCGTGTTGCCGTACACGCTCGTGTCGACGCCGTCGGTCGCGGTGTCACCGCCGAGGCGGATCCCGGCGCCCGTGTTGTCGTGCACGGTGTTGTAGCGGAAGATGTTCCCGCTTCCCCGGGCGTCGAGGCCGGCCGAACTGGAGTCGCGCTGCTGGGAACAGTCGTTGTACTCGACGTAGTTGTTCGTCGAGTTCTCCTTGAGGTCGACACACTCGTTGCCGCGCGTGGCGATCGTGTTGTGGTCGATGCGGTTGTTGCGGCTCACGTCGGGCGCCGCGTCCGGAGCGCCGTTGTCGCCCTGCTGTTCGGGGGCCGTGCCCAGATAGACTCCCTCGCCGTTCTTGCCGCCCGCGCCGAAGCGGAAGTCGGCGACGCCGCAGTCGGTGATCGTGTTGCCCGACACCTCGGCGCCCGTCACGAGATAGCGCAGGCGCAGACATTCGTCGGCGGCGTTCTTGAGCGTCATGCCGGTGATACGCAGCCCGCCGACGCCGTTGCCCGGCGTGGTGCTCATGACGTAGACGAGCTTGAGCCGGTAGCCGTCCAGGGACGTCGACGAGCCGTGCAGGCCGTCGACGGTGAAGCCGTCGAGGACGGTGCCGTCGTGCTGCACCTGGATGACACGGGCGTTGCCCGCGCCCTTGACGACCGCGCTCGAAGGGCCGGTCAGGGTGACGTTCGCCCTGCGGGTGACGGCGTCCTGCCGGTACGTTCCCGCGGCGAGATGGACGACCGCGCCGGACGGGGCGAGGTCGAGGGCGTGCTGGATCGTGGCGAGGGGAGCGGACGCGGACGTGCCGGCGTCGGCGTCACTGCCCGAAGGGGCGACGTAGTACGCGGTCGCCGCGGCGGCGGGGTGCGCGGGTAACGCGAGCGGGGCGGCCGCCGTGACGGCGGCGGCGAGCACGGTACGGACGATGCGGCTCATGCGGGGTTCCTTGCGGTCGGGGACGGATCGGCGAAGGACAGGGCGAGCAGAACGGGCACGCTCGGGCCCAGGAGCAGCGGGCCGAGCGGGACGACGAGCGAGAGCAGTACGGCGGAGACGGCGGCGCCGAGGAGCGCGGTGCCGCGGGCGGGCGAGCCGAAGGACAGGGCGAGCGCGCCGCGGGTCCACGAACCGACGGACGCCTCGGGGGCGAGGCCCGCGCAGGCCGCGAGCGCGGTGTGATGCACCACCACGGCCGCCCCGATCCCCGCCTGCGCGGCCAGGAGGACGAAGGCGTACGGGCTCGAACGGCCCGTCAGGTAGAGGGTGTTGACGACGAGCAGCGCGACGACGCCTGTGGAGAGCAGGCCGTGCCGCCACAGCGACCTCCAGTAGTGCGGAAAGGCCCTGAGCACGCCCGAGAACACACGGCTGTCGCCGTCCGTGCGCCAGCTCTGGAGGGCCCGGGCGAGCGCGGCGAGGGCGGGCAGCCAGGTCACGACCCCGAGCGCGAGCACCGCGAACGCCGCCCCGGCGGCCGCCGGGTACGCGACGAACTCCAGCCGCCGCAGCAGCCCCCGGTCCGCGAAACGGCCCGGTGAGAGAGCGGTCGCCATGTCACACACCTCCGGTGAACGGTTCGGGAACGTCGAGGACGACGTGGCCGTCCACCTCCACACGCCGCGCGGCCACCACGTGAACCGGCAGGCCCTCGCTCACGAGGACCGCCGCCGCGTCGGCCCGCACACCCGCCCCCTCGACGCGCCGCTCCACGGGCGAGAGCAGCACGGTCTCCGACCCGAACGTCACGCCGTGCCCGTGCGCGCAGTCCACCGCCCGTGCGGTGACCCGTGCGCCCGGCTCGATCACGGTCAGGAACGTGGCATTGCGAGCGGCAGGGGTGGTCACCCGCAGCGTGTGCAGCGTCCTGGTGACCGTCAACTCCGGTGTGCTGGAGGTGGGGTTGGCCGTAACCTCGGTCACGCCGGACCGCGTGCGGACGTCGTCGGGCGCGAGCCGGGTCACCGTCGCCCGCGCCTCGCCCGCCCGGATCAGCCGCGTACACCCGTCGTCTTCGGGGACCGTGGGCTCGTCGGTCTGCAGCAGGAACGTCCACTCGCGGGCTGTGCCCTCCTCGGCCTGCGCCAGGTCGAGGAGCACCAGCCGCCCCGACGGCGTGCACACCAGGGTGCGGTCGAGGCGGCGAACCCCGAGGCGAGGGTCGTACATGGCGCCGATCTCCGCCGTGCCATGGGCCCAGCCGCCGCCCGCGAGGACGTCGCGCATACGGGCTCGGCGCTCGTGCGGGATGCCCTCGTAGACGTGATAGCGGTCCTCGTCGGCGAAACCCTGCCCGTCGACGAGCAGCAGATTGTGGTGGGCTGCCCGCTTGCGATTGCTGTAGCCCTCGTCGACCGCGAGGAACGCGCCCTGCGACAGCAGGACGAACGAGCCCGAATCCGGGTGGTGATGACCGGTGTCGAGCGTGTCCCAGCCGAGCTCCGCCCGGTGTTTCGCCGCCGTCTCCCACGCTTTGTGGCCACCGCCGGGCGAGGCCTTGAACGACACGAACGTCGCGTCGTCGGCCCAGCTCGTGCGGGCCGTGACGAGGCCCAGGTCCGGGAAGTGGGCATGGGTGTCCGACGCGGCGGGCGGGCGGGCGCCGACGGAGGGGTCGTACCAGAGGTACTCCAGGTAGGCCTCGGGCAGGATTCCGGGCCGCACCCCGCTGTCGGCCGCCTCGCGTCCGAGCAGCTCACGCCCGACGAGACCGGCGAGCCACTGGGCCTCGCCGATCCCGTACGCGGCGGCGAGACGGTGGTAGAGCGCGGCACTGTGCCCACTGAGCCGGTCGTGGCAGTCGCCGTGTCCCGTCTGTTCGGCGAACCCGGGCGCCGACTGGTGGAGCCGGAAGCGGAACGTGTTCTCCATGAACCCGCCGCGCCCCCACCAGTCGAGACCCTCGCACTCCTGGAGCAGATCGAGGTGGATCGCCAGCCAGGGCACGCCGTAGCGCCAGTACACGACGCCCTCCGCGTGCGAGCCGTCCTCCGGGAGCAGGTCGAGGACGCGTCCCAGATTGTCCTTGGCCCGCGCGGTCCACTCCTCGCGGCCGAGGACGTAGCCGGCGGTGGCCAGGCCCGCGTGACAGATCCAGTTGTGGTTCTGCCAGTACGAGGAGGACCACCAGCGGCCCTCCGTGGCCACCGCGAAGTCGTGCAGGCGCCGGCCCTGCACCATCAGCTTGTACCGCAGGAGCGTGCGTGTCTCGTCGGACAGGGCGTCGCCCAGCCAGTGGTGGGCCAGAGCGAGATGATGCAGGAGCCAGCCCGCGTCCAGGTCGTGGTCGGGCATGTGGGCCCTGCCCCAGTGGGCAAAGCCCGTCGCCGCCCCGATCCAGCGCTCGGCCTCCGCCAGATGCGCGGGGTCGCCGCTCACGCGGTACGCGAGGGCGGGGTTCGACGCGGCCGGGCCGAGCCAGGTGATCGACGCCTCGGGGTGCCGGCGGGGCGGTGCGAGGGCGCGGTGGCGGACGGCCTCGTCCATGAGCCGCCGCTCCTGGAACGGGCGGGGCCCCGCAGGCGGCGTCGCGGACAGCAGCATGTCAGGCCTCCGTCCGGTGCACGCGGCGGGAGCCGTCGGCCAGGGAGACGACCAGGCCCTCCTCGGTCAGCCGGACGTCCGTCACGGCGGGCCCGGCGGACGCCGACTGGTACACCGACGCGAAGACGACCCGCGCCGTGTCCCGGGCGGTGAAGTCGACCCGGGTGCGCTGCTGCTGGGGGTCGTCGGCGGGCCCCGGACCCGGTCGGCAGAAGGGCCGCACGGGTGGGGACGCCGTGTGCCAGCCGTGCAGCAGCTCGTCCCCGTACCAGGTGGTGCGCACCGGACCGGATGCCTGCACCTGGAGGTCGAGGGCGACGCCGGGCCGCAGCTGCGCCGAGATCCGTCCGAGTGCGCCCCGCTCTCCCGTCACCGTGAGTACGTCGACCAGGTGACTGGTTCCCGCCTCGACCCGCCGGACCGCGCGCACCCCCTCGTAGGCCGTGGTCGTCTCGGCCGTGACCGACGTGTCGTCCGCGCTCAGCAGCCGGCCCGCGCACTCGGCCTGCTCGGCGCCGTCCACACGGAACGAGGGATGGGCGGCCGTGGAGGCGTACAGGTCGCGGAACTCCTCGTGAGCGTAAGGGACTTGCCCGGGGTCGGGCTGCCACGGAGCCGTCACCCCATACAGGTACAGGGAGAGCTTGTCGCGGTGGCCGTGCGAGCCGCCGTGCGGTCCGAAGTCGAGGACGGTGTGGACGCCGGCGGCGCGCACGACGGCGTATCCCGCGTCGCCGAACACCGTGACCGGAGCGGGTGCGGAGCGCTCCGGTAGAGGGGCGCCCGTGAACCAGCCGCCGAGGAGGAGGTCCAGGCCGTCGTCCGCGCCCGCGAGATCCGCGCGGGCCCGCGCCGCCACCGCGTCCATGCGTGGCGAGGGCGCGAACTGACGTGCCAGCGCGCAGAGTTCGAGCCACTCCAGGGAGAGTGGGTCGCGCAGATACGGGCCGTCGTGCAGCGCGGGCAGGACGCCGCCGTCCGTGGCGATCGCCGCCAGGACGTCGACCATGCCGCCGAGGCGGGTGGCCACGTCGGCGGGCAGCGCCGAGGGGTCGGTGCCGCGCAGCGCGAGGAGCGCCGCGCGCAGCACGAACCCGTGGTAGTACGTGCTGCCTTCCCACTCCCAGCCGTCGTCCGCGACGCAGGCCCGCAGATGGGCGTACAGGCCCTGCGGGCCCTCCAGCCACTGCTTCGCCCCGTCCCAGGGGACGCCCCGCACGACCGCCGCGGCCCGCCCGGTGGCGATGCCCGCCGCGGTCAGCCACGTCGTGTAGTTGGACGCCAGGTCGCCCCGTGCGACCAGCACGTCCCGGGCGTCGAGGGCCGCCCGCTCCAGTTCGTCGAGCAGGGGGAGGACGGCGGTGAGCCCGGCCGTGCCGCGTGCGCCGAGCGTCCACGTCGCGTGTCCGATGTTCACGGCCCAGATCGCGTCGGTGAGCGCCTGGTGGAACAGTCGGCCGCGCAGCATCCACGGCTGCGCGTCGTCGTGGTGCCGCCCCGCCAACTCCGCGTACAGGGAGGTGTATTCGAGGAGTCCGGACACCGCCTCCGCGTCCTCGCCGCGCTCGGCCAGGACACGGAGGCGGCGGGCCCACGCCTGATGGGACAGGACGGTCCGGGCACCGCGCACGGCGGGGGTGTCCACGCGGCAGCCGCGCGGGCACCGCGCACCGTCCGCGGGGAACACGCCGCCGAGGACGTCGCCGTGGTCGAGCTCGACGCCGTGCGCCGGGCACACGTACGCGTGCCACCAGCCGCCGCGCTCGCGGGGGATCCCCTTCACCGCGGCCATACGCCACCGTCGATGTCCAGGGTCGTGCCCGTCAGGAAACCGGAGGCCGGGGAGGCGAGATGGACCACGGCGGCCGCCACGTCCTCGGGCGTGCCCGCGCGGCCGACGGGGATCCCCGCCTCCATCGCCCGCTGGGCCTCGGGCGCGGTGAACGTGTCATGGAAGGCGGTGCCCTTGATGAAGCCGGGCGCGACCGCGTTCACCGTGACGCCCGCCCCCGCGACCTCCTTGGCCAGGGCCTTGGTGAAGCCGCGGATCCCGGCCTTCGCCGCGGCGTACGGCACGGAGCCGGGCCCGCCGCCGTTGTGCGCGGCCAGCGAGGACATGGTGACGATCCGGCCGGCCGCCGACCCGGTCAGGTGGGGGAGCGCGGCGCGGCAGGTACGGAACGTGGACGTCAGATTGGTGTCGACGACCCGCTGGAAGTGCTCGTCGCTCATCTCGGCGACGGTGGCCCGCCCGATGAGATGTCCGGCGTTGCAGACCAGGACGTCGAGACCGCCGAGGAATCCGGTGGCCTCCGCGACGAGGCGGTCCACGTCCGCGGTCACCGTGACGTCCGCCCGAAACGCCTTGGCGCGGCGGCCGAGCGCCCCGATCGCGGCGACGGTCCGCTCGGCCTCCTCGGGCGAGCTGTGGAAGTGCACGGCGACGTCGCAGCCGGCCGCGGCGAGAGCGACGGAGATGGCACGGCCGATGCCGTGGCCGGCTCCCGTCACGAGCGCACGGGAACCTTGGAGATCGACAGACATGGAGACAGGGCCCTTTCACGAGCGAGTGGGGGACGAGACGAAGAGCGGACGGGGTGAGAGGTCACTTGAGGCCGGCGGTGGCGAAGCCCTGGACGAAGTAGCGCTGGCCGATGAGGAAGAGGATCACCATCGGCAGCGTGGCGAGCGTCGTCCCCGCCATCAGGAAGTGCCACTGCGTGCCGTTCTCCGTCTTGAAGACGGACAGTCCAACCTGGATGACGCGCAGGCTGTCGGTCCGCGTCACGAGCAGCGGCCACAGGAAGTTGTTCCAGGACGACTCGAAGGTGAGCAGGGCCACCGTGGTGAGGGCCGGTTTGACCTGCGGGGTCATGATCCGGGCGTAGATCCGGAACTCGCCGAGCCCGTCGAGCCGCGCCGCCTCCTCCAGCTCCACGGGCAGGTCCAGGTAGAACTGCCGGAACAGGAACACGGCGAACGGGGTCACGGCCCCGGGCACGATCAGTGCCCACCACGAGTCGAGCCAGCCGCTGCCGCCCTGGCCGAAGAGGTCGTTGCCGCCGGCGAGCGGCATGAACCGCACGATCAGGAACTCCGGCAGGACCTTCGTGTACGTCGGGATCATCAGCGCGGCGATGAAACAGTAGAAGATGAGGTCGCTGCCGCGGAACCTGATCCGCGCGAGCGCGTAGCCGGCCATCGAGGCGACGAGCACGTTGAGCACCGTGTGGCTGATCGCGATGACGAAACTGTTGCGCGCGTACGTCGCGAACGGAGCGGCCTCGAAGGCGTCGACGTAGTTCCCGAACTCCCAGTGCGACGGCAGCAGTCCGGCGTGCTCGGAGGCGATCTCGGCCGGTGTCTTGAGCGAGGTCAGCACCATCCACGCGAACGGCACGACCATCAGGAGCGAGGTGAGCGCGAGCGTCACGTACAGGGCGACGCGGCCGGGTGACACCCGGGGACGGGACTCAGCCATGGCCACGGGTGCCTCCCATCATCCGCCGGTTGACCAGGGTGAACGCCATCAGCAGGACGAACAGCACGAGGGACTGGGCGCAGGCGTAGCCCACGCGGAACTCCCGGAAGGCGGACTTGTAGATCTCGTACGTCATCATCGTGGTGCTGTTGGCGGGGCCGCCGTCGGTGAGGATGTAGATCTGGTCGAAGGACTGGAACGCGCTGATCATCGAAGTGATCAGGACGAAGAACGTCGCGGGCTTGAGCAGGGGGAGCGTGAGGGAGAAGAACTGGCGCACCTTCGAGGCGCCGTCCACGGAGGCGGCCTCGTACAGCTCCTTCGGCAGGTTCTGCAGCGCGGCCAGATAGATGAGCATCTTCATGCCGATGCCCTGCCAGATCCCCACGAGGATCACCGACGGCATCGCCCACGTCGTGGACGCGAGCCAGGCCGGGCTCTCCACGCCGAAGATGCTCAGCAACGTGGTGAACAGGCCGTTGCGCGGGTTGTAGATCCACAGCCACACGAGGGCGATCGCCACGGTCGCGGTGACCTGCGGCAGGAAGATCGCGGTCCGGAAGACCCCGCGCGCCCGCAGCCCCGCGTTCAGGGCGAGCGCGAGCAGCAGCCCGAGCGCCATGCCGAACGGCACGGTGAAGAAGGTGTACACGACGGTGTTCAGGACCGACTTGCGGAACACGGCGTCGCCGAGCATGTCGCGGAAGTTGTCCAGGCCCACGAACTTCGGTGCGGACAGGACGTCGTACGACGTGAACGCGAGGAACACGGCGGCGACGACCGGCAGGCCGATCCACAGCGCCGCGTGCAGCAGGGCGGGCGCGACCATCAGCAGACCGGCCCTGCGGCGGCGTGCGCCGGGACCGGCGCCGCCGCGAACGGCCCGGCCGCGAGCGGGTTTCGGTGACTCGGGAGGCGAGGGCGGCCGCGCGGGGCCGGTCTTCACCACGGAGAGGGCTCCCACGGTGACAGCCCCTCACATCCGCGCGATGGCGGACTCGGCGAGACGCCCGAGCTCCGCGATCGCGCTCTTCGCGGACCGGCCGCCCACGACGGCGGGTTCGAGGGTCGGCTTGATCTTCTCGCGGATCTCCATCCAGGCCGGGGTGCCGCCTTCGGCGCAGGCGCTGCCGAGGTTCTGCAGGGAGAAGTCGACGAGCTTGTTCTTCTTGACGTACGGGGTGGAGCGCAGTTCGCGCAGCCCGGGCACGGTGGCGCGCTGCTCGGCGGCGGCGAGGATCGAGTCGGGCGCGGCCAGGTACTCGACGAGGGCGCGGGCCGCCGCCGGGTGCGGGCTGCGCGCGGACTGCGTGACGAGCGTCCCGCCGGTGAGCATCGCGGGCTTGCGGTTGCGCAGCACGAACGCCCCGATCAGGTCCTTCTCGATCAGCTCGGGCGTCTGGTCCTGGAGCTGCTTCCACAGGCCGCTGCCGGTCATCATCATGGCGGCCTTGCCCGTCTGGAGGTTGGTGGGAGCCCCCGCGTCCGCGTCGGTCTTCTTCGCGTAGTCGGCCGAGCCGTCCGCGCTCAGATCCTTGAAGAACTGGAGCGCTTCGACTCCTCGTCCGTCGGTGAAGGCGACCTTCTTGCCGTCGGCGCTGAACAGGGAGCCGCCGTTGGCGTACAGGAAGGTCTCCCAGCACTGCCGCAGGTCGATCGAGAACGGGTCGAAGCCCAGCCGGTCGCCCTTGGTCAACTGCTTCGCCATGGCGCGCAGTTCGCTCCAGTCGCGGGGCGGCTTCTTGATGCCGGCGGCGGCGAAGTGGTCCTTGCGGTAGGCGACGAGCCGGGTGGCCATCACGGTCGGGAGGGCATACAGCTTTCCGTCGTAGCGGGACGGTTCGAGGACCCGCGGCTCGTAGTCGTGGCGGGTCGCGAGCGACTCGGGCAGCGGGGCGAGCACCTTCTTCGCGGCGAACGGCGGGATCCAGCCCACGCCCATCATCAGCACGTCGGGCAGCAGCCCGCCCGCGAGCGCGGTGGTGATCTTCTCGTTGAGCTGCGTGTACGTCGTGTAGTCGACGTTCACCTTGACGTCCGGGTGCTTCTCGCGGAAGCCGCCGAGGATCTCCTGCTCCAGGAGCTTCTTGCCGTCGGAGCCTTCGAAGATCGGGGTGAGCAGCGATATCTCACCTTCGGCGGCCCCGCCGGCCGAGCCGCCGGACGAGGAGCCGGTGCCGCAGCCCGTGACCGCGGCCGCCGTGCCCGCACCGAGTGCGGTCAGCAGCAGTCGTCTCGTGAGTTCCATGGGACACCCCTTGTGAGGCGGAGATGGTCAATCGATACAGCGGAGAGTGGCCTGTCAGTGGCCGAGAACGCTGGTAAATCGATGCAGTGAGGCTAGGAGCCGCTCGCGAGGGGCGTCAACAGCCCGTGCACAACAATCTTTTGGGCAGATCATGGGAGTGGACGATCTGCTGAACTCGCGAAACAGTTCTAGTAAATCGGTACACTGGAGTGGAACACTGCACGGGACAGTCGGGAAGTCGCAGCTAGCCGGAGGTGGCACGGCATTGAACGGGGTTACGATCCATCAGGTCGCGGAGGCGGCCGGGGTGTCCGCGAGCACGGTGTCCAACGTTCTCAACGGCCGCACCGACCGGATGCAGCCCGCCACCCTGGCCCGGGTCGAGCAGGCGATAGAGCAGCTGAGCTACCGGCCCAACCGCGCGGCCCGGATGCTCCGCACCGGTCGCATCCAGGTCATCGGCCTCATCGTGCCCTCCGTCGCGAACCCGTTCTGGGGTGCTCTCGCCCGTGAGCTGGAGGCCGTCGCGCTCGCCGAGGGCTACCACGTACTCCTGTGCAACAGCGAGCGCGACCCGGCCAGGGAGCTCAAGTACGGGGAGGAGCTCCTCGCGGACGGGGTGAGCGGCGTGGTGCTGTGCTCCTCCCTCCCCTCGCTCGACCACGTGGCACCCCTGCTGAAGCGCGGGCTCAAGATGGTGGCCTTCGACCGCGCCGCCCAGGCCGGCGACCCGCCGTCGCTGGCCAGCATCAGCGTCGACAACGCGATGGGTGCCGAGCTGGCCACCCGCCATCTCCTCGACCTCGGTCACCGGCGGCTCGCGTTCGTCTCCGGCTCGGTCAACAGCGTCAACCGGCGGGAGCGGCTGCGCGGTTTCCGGTCGGCCCTGGAGGAGGCGGGCATCGATCCGGCCCTGGGCGTGGTCTGGCCGGGTGCGGCCACCAGCGAGTTCGGAGACAAGGAGTCCGCCGAGCTGGGCCGCTCGGCCGCGCGCGAGTTGCTGGCCGCGCCGGAGCCGCCGACCGGGTTCGTCGCGATCAACGACATGTGCGCGATAGGCGTGTGCCGGGGCGCCCGCGACGCGGGGCTGAGCGCGGGCCGCGAGGTCTCGGTGGTCGGGTTCGACGACATCCTGCTCGCCGAGCTCTTCGAGCCTCCGCTGACCACCGTCCGTCAGCCGCTCCCGGAGATGGCCGTGGAGACCTTCCAGCAGTTGCGCGCCCGCATCGAGTCCACGTCGGGCGCCGGGCGTTCGCTCCTGATCCGGCCGCGGCTCGTGGTGCGGGAGTCGACCGCGGCGGCCCCGGAGGGAGGACTTGGTGCCCGGTGAGGTGGGCACAAAGGCCCGTGCGTGCGGGACGTCGGGCCTCTCAACGGCGGTGTGTGCCCGGGGTACGGTCGAGTGACCGTGGGGGGTCGAGAAGGAACGAGGTGGCGCCGTCATGGCTCCTCGCCGTGCGGACACGACGCCGACCCCGACCGAGCAGATGCGGCGCGGTCAGCTCATCGAGGCGACGATCGACCTGATCTGCGACAGGGGCTGTGCCGCGGCCTCCCTCTCGGCCATCGCCCGGCAGGCCGGGATGTCCAAGGCCGCGGTCCTCTACCACTTCTCGTCCAAGGACAACCTGACGCAGGCGACCCTCACGCACGTCCTCGACTCGGTCACGGCGTACGTCACCGAGCGCGTGGCACAGGCGTCCGGCCCGAAGGAGGCCGTCGTCGCCTATGTGCGTGCGGTGGTCGGCCACCAGCGGACGGAGCGGCGCCACGTCCGCGTCATCGCCGAGATGCTCCTCGACCGGCAAAGTGGCGCCGCGTCCTCGGTGGGGCGCTGGGACATGCTGGCCCGGCTGCTCGCCGACGGCCAACGGGCGGGCGTGTTCCGTGAGTTCGACCCGCAGACGGTGGCGCTCGCCGTCGGCGGCGCCATCGAGGGTGTGGTCTCCCACTGGCTGACGCGTCCCGCATTCGACCTGGACGCCGCGGCGTCCGAGCTGGAGACGTTCACGCTGCATGCGATCGAACGTCCCCGGCCCCGCCTGCCCGCCCAGGCGTCCCCGGCGTCGTCGGTGCCGCGCTCAGTCCTCTGAGCGCGACCACCCCACCGCTTCGATCCGTGCCGCGTCGGACGAGCGGTCCTCGTCGAACACCGTCCGGCGGCCGTCGGTGACGCGCACCCCGTCCACGTACACGCCGCGCCCCACGTACAGCTGGTCGGTCGCGTAGCGCCAGCGCAGGCGGACGTCGCCGCCCTTGAAGGCGCCGAGAGCGGCGGTCAGGCGGTGCCAGGTGCGGCCCGACCAGCCGTCGGCCGTGCCCTTGGGGTGCTCCTCGGCGTCCTCTCCCTTACGGGTGGTCGTGAACGGCAGGGGCTGCCAGGTCGCGCCGGCGTCGGACGACACCTCCAGATACAGCAGGTCGGAGTGCGGTTCCGTGTCCCACCACAGGTCGCAGCCGAGGCTCGCCGTGTCGGAGGCGACGGCGAGCGCGGGCAGCGTGAGCGTCGCCGACGTGGCGCTCGCCATGCCGGAGAACCAGGCGGTGCGCCCGTGCGCCGGGCGTACGGCGACGGCGCGGGCGAGATTGTTCCCCGCGGCGACCCGGGGAGCGGAGCCGGATCGCCAGGTGCGCACGGGGTGCACGGAGTTGCCGAGCACGATGAGGAACGAGTCGGTCGTCGGGTCGAGGACGATGGACGTGCCGGTGAAACCGGTGTGCCCGGCGGTGCGTGGCGTCGCCATCGCGCCCATGTACCAGTGCTGGTAGAGCTCGAAGCCGAGGCCGTGCTCGTCGCCGGGGAACGCCTGGTTGAAGTCGGTGAACAGCAGCCGCACCGACTCCTCGGACAGGATGCGCGCCTTGCCGTAGGAGCCCCCGTTGAGGAGGGTGCGGCCGAGGATCGCGAGGTCCCACGCGCAGGAGAAGACACCGGCGTGGCCCGCCACGCCGCCGAGCCCGAACGCGTTCTCGTCGTGCACCTCGCCCCAGACGAGTCCGCGGTCGAGGCCGGACCAGGGCAGGCGCTCGTCCTCCGTCGCGGCGATCTTCGGCTTCCAGGACGCGGGCGGGTTGTAACGGGTGCGGCGCATGCCGAGGGGGCCGGTGATCCGCTCGCGCAGGAGCACGTCCAGGGTCTGGCCCGTGAGCTTCTCCAGGACCAGCTGGAGCGAGATCAGATTGAGGTCGGAGTAGAGGTACACGGTGCCGGGCGGGTTGAGGGGTGCCTCGTTCCAGATGAGCCGGAGCTGTCCCTCCCGCGTCGTCTCCTTGTAGAGGGGGATCCAGGCGCGGAACCCCGAGGTGTGCGTGAGGAGCTGACGGATCGTGATGTCCTGCTTGCCGGCGCCCGCGAAGTCGGGGATGTAGGAGGCGACCGTGGCCTCCAGTTCCAGCTTGCCGCGCTCGATCTCCTGCACGGCGATGAGCGAGGTGAACAGCTTCGACACGGAGGCCAGGTCGTAGACCGTGTCCTCGGCCGCCGCGATCTGCTGGTCGGCGGGGAACTCCACACCCGTGTCGGTCTTGTCGTCGTAGGCCGAGTAGCGCACGGCCTTGCCGATCGGCTGGTGGAGAGCGACCGTGCCGCCGCGGCCGGCGAGCAGTACAGCGCCCGCGAACCAGGGGTGCTTGGGGGAGGGGTCGAGGAACTTCTCGGCGTCGGCGACGAGTTGGCGCAGGTGGCCCGCGATCAGACCGGCCTGTTCCGCAGACCCGCGGCGCAGTGTGGTCGCGCGCGCGTCGGCGTGCCCGGCCGTGTGGGTGTCCGCCGCGGCGGCGGGCCCCGCCGGGAACGGGGCGAGGGCCAGTGCCCCGCTCAACGCCAGTACACCCGCGCCCAGTTGGCGGCGGGAGAGCCCGTCGTCCGTGTCGTGCAGTCTGTCCGCCGCGCCGTCGGTCATGAACGGAACCCCTTCTGAAAGTATCTTTCGGGATCTAGCTCGACGGATGAAACTTTCATGTCAGGTTCCGGTCATGTCAAGCCTCCGCATGGCGTCACAGAAATCTGACGCGGCATCAGAAAGTGTCTTCCCTCGTCGGCGGGAGTGCGGCATTCTGCGCCCATGCAGACGGAGCTGAGCAAGAAACTGGGGATCGAGCACGCCATCTTCGGCTTCACGCCCTTCCCGGCGGTGGCCGCCGCCATCAGCAGGGCCGGGGGGTTCGGTGTGCTCGGCGCGGTCCGTTACACCGCACCCGACGACCTGGCCCGCGACCTCGACTGGATGGAGGAACACGTCGACGGCGCGCCCTACGGGCTCGATGTCGTGATGCCCGCGAAGAAGGTCGAGGGCCCGAACCATCAGAAACTGACCGAGGACGACATCGAGGCGATGATCCCCGAAGGACACCGCCGGTTCGTCACAGACACCCTCGCCAAACACGGCGTGCCCGAGCTCGCCGAGGGCGAGGCCTCCGGCTGGCGCATCACCGGCTGGATGGAGCAGGTCGCCCGCAGCCAGCTCGACGTCGCCTTCGACTACCCGATCAAACTCCTCGCCAACGCGCTCGGATCACCGCCCGCCGACGTCATCCGGCGCGCCCACGACCGGAACGTACTCGTGGCAGCCCTCGCGGGCAGCGCCCGGCACGCCCGTAAACACGCGGACGCGGGCATCGACATCGTCGTCGCGCAGGGCTACGAGGCGGGCGGACACACCGGCGAGATCGCGTCCATGGTGCTCACACCCGAAGCGGTCGACGCCGTGTCGCCGCTGCCCGTCCTCGCGGCCGGCGGCATCGGCAGCGGGGAACAGGTCGCGGCGGCCCTCGCGCTCGGCGCCCAGGGAGTGTGGCTCGGATCCCTCTGGCTCACCACCACCGAGGCCGACCTCCACTCCCGCGCCCTCACCGGCAAACTCCTCGCGGCCGGGTCCGGCGACACCGTCCGTTCCCGCGCCCTGACCGGCAAGCCGGCGCGCCAGCTCCGCACGGAGTGGACCGACGCGTGGGACGACCCGTCGGGCCCCGGCACGCTGCCCATGCCGCTCCAGGGGCTGCTCGTCGCCGAGGCGGTCTCCCGCATCCAGAAGTACGAGGTCGATCCGCTGCTCGGCACGCCCGTCGGGCAGATCGTCGGCCGGATGACGAGCGAACGCCCCGTCCAGGCCGTGTTCGACGACCTCACGCGCGGCTTCGAGCGCGCCGTCGACCGGATCAACCGCATCGCAGGAAGGAGCGGCCAGTCGTGAGCACAGGCCCCCACAACGACAGCGCGCCCCCCAACGGATTCTGGGCCCAGGCCACCGCGGATCCCGGCCGTACCGTCCTCGTCGCACCCGACGGGGAGGAGTGGACCGCGGGCCGGCTGCACGCCGACGTCAACAAGCTCGTGCACGGCCTGCGGGCCGCCGGGCTCGAACGAGGTGACGCCTTCGCCGTCGTCCTGCCGAACGGAGTCGAGTTCTTCACCGCGTTCCTCGCCGCCTCCCAGGCCGGCTTCTACCTCGTCCCGGTCAACCACCACCTGGTCGGCCCCGAGATCGCCTGGATCGTCGCCGACTCGGGAGCGAAGGTCCTCATCGCGCACGAGCGGTTCGCCGAGCAGGCCGTGGCCGCCGCCGACGAGGCGGCACTCCCCGCGGCACAGCGGTACGCGGTCGGAGCCGTCGAAGGCTTCCGCCCCTATGCCCAACTCCTCGACGGGCAGCCGGAGTCCGTGCCGGGCGACCGCACCCTCGGCTGGGTCATGAACTACACCTCGGGCACCACGGGCCGCCCCCGCGGCATCCGCCGCCCTTTGCCCGGCAAACTCCCCGAGGAGACCTACCTCGGCGGCTTCCTCGGCATCTTCGGCATCAAGCCGTTCGACGACAATGTGCACCTCGTCTGCTCGCCGCTCTACCACACCGCCGTGCTCCAGTTCGCGGGCGCGTCCCTGCACATCGGACACACCCTCGTCCTGATGGACAAGTGGACCCCCGAGGACATGCTGCGCCTCATCGACACCTTCAAGTGCACGCACACGCACATGGTTCCGACCCAGTTCCATCGCCTTCTCGCCCTGCCCGACAGGGTCAGGAGCGCCTACGACGTGTCGGCGATGCGGCACGCCATCCACGGCGCCGCGCCCTGCCCCGACCACGTCAAACGCGCGATGATCGACTGGTGGGGCCACAGCGTCGAGGAGTACTACGCGGCCAGTGAGGGCGGCGGCGCCTTCGCGACCGCCGAGGACTGGCTGAAGAAGCCGGGCACGGTCGGCAAGGCCTGGCCCATCAGCGAACTCGCCGTGTTCGACGACGACGGCAACCGGCTGCCGCCCGGCGAACTCGGCACCGTCTACATGAAGATGAGCACCGGCGGATTCTCGTACCACAAGGACGAGAGCAAGACGAAGAAGAACCGCATCGGCGACTTCTTCACCGTCGGCGACCTCGGCATTCTCGACGAGGACGGGTATCTCTTCCTGCGCGACCGCAAGATCGACATGATCATCTCGGGTGGGGTCAACATCTACCCCGCCGAGATCGAGTCCGCGCTCCTCACCCACCCGGCCGTCGCCGACGCTGCGGCCTTCGGCATCCCGAACGACGACTGGGGCGAGGAGGTCAAGGCGGTCGTCGAACCCGCGGAGGGGCACACGGCCACCGACGCGCTCGCCGCCGAGATCCTCGCTCACTGCGAGCGCCAACTCGCGGGCTACAAGCGGCCCAGGACCGTCGACTTCATCGAGACGATGCCGCGCGACCCGAACGGAAAGCTCTACAAGCGCCGTCTGCGCGACCCCTACTGGGAGGGCCGCACCCGCGCGATGTGACCCGCGCGGACGTCTGACGCAGGAGCGGCCCGGGGCAGTTCCCCCGGGCCGCTCCCGTCGTTCACTCGTGCACCCGCACCACCTTCAGCGCAGGTGACTTCAGGATGTCCTTCTCGCAGAAGCGCGAGGTCACCCACTGTCCGTCCGAGAACAGGCGCGTCTGGTCGCTGTAGTGGGGCGAGTTCGGGTCCGATGACTGGGAGTACGTCAGCAGGGTGCGGGCCACCGGGCAGCCGCCGCCGTTCCAGCCGACGGCCTGGATGTAGCTCGATCCGTGGACGACCTCTGTGTAGCCGCCCGCCTTCGCGTCCCACACCGACTCGACCTTGTTCCAGACACCCAGCGACTCCGTACCGCCGTGGACGGGGACGCGCTTGCCGCCGCGTACGACGAACTGGTGGGCGCCGAGCGGGTCGTCCAGGGCGATCCCGGCCGACCGCAGTTCGCCCACCGCGTCGGCGAGTGCCGTCGCGAAACCCGGCGCGTGTGTGTCCAGCGTGTTCGGCGTGCGCACCGGGTCGGCGGCCGAGAACGGCACCTTCCACAGCTTGTCGCTCGGCACGGCCGCCGTGAGCTTGCGCCAGAACCGGTCGAAGAGCAGCGCGCCACGGCTCGACGTGCGCATCGTGTGATCCCACTTCTCGAGCACATCGCACGCCCCGCTCACGTCGACGGGCTTTCCGTCACTGCCTGTTGCCGTGCCGCCCGGCAGCGCCGCGCACGCGCGCGCCGCGTCCGCCGCCGCCAGGTCCGCCGCAGGCACCCGGTCGGCGAACTGCTGGCGCTGGAGGTCGGCCACGGAGAGAGCGCCGCGACTCGCCATCGCCGAGACGTCCTCGACGCCGCCGCGCGTCCGCATCGACCGCTTCGTGCCGACCGTCCCGAAGACCCGCTCGTACCCCGTCAACGGCCGGTCGGCGTTGGCCAGCCAGGCGCTGTCGTTCGAGTTCTCCACATAGGGCGCGTCCTTGAGAACCGGCATCCTGGACGGCCCGAAGATGCCCGGTTGCACGGCGTCCTTGTCGGAGCCGAGCGCGCAGTCCCCGCGCGAGCCGTCCAGGACCGCGACGCCGGACGCCGGATACGTCACCTTGCCGAGCGGCGTCGAGCAGCGCGCGGCGAGGTCGTCGGTGATCCGGGGCAGGACCTGCGCCTGAGCGAACAGCGAGTGCCCGGACGCGTCGGCGGCGATCGTGTTCACCCAGGGAAGTCCCTGCGTGCGCTTCAGTGAACGCAGCACGTCCTCCGTGGACCGTGCCTTGCTGAACCCGAGCCCCGTGTCGGAGGCACGCAGGTTCAGGGCGTTCGGGTCGCCCAGCGCATAGGCCGTCGAGGCCGTCCAGGGCAGCGGCAGCGAGGCGCCCAGCGAGTTCACGACCGGTCCGTACCGCGTCCACCACTGGGTGCGGGTGACCGGCGCGCCGTCCTTCACCGCGACGCTCACGGTCCGCTTCGTCATCCGCTCCGGCTTGCCGTCCACGAGATACGAGGTCGGGTCGGCCGGGTCCAGTGTCAACTGGTGGAGATTGAGCGTCACGCCCGTCGCGACGGTGTGGCTCCAGGCGATACGGGAGTTGTGCCCGATCGAGATCGTCGTCGAGCCGAGGAGCGAGCCGCCGGAGACGTTCAGTTCGCCGGGAATCGTCTGCTGCGACTGCCAGAAGCGTCGGCCGCCCTGCCACGGGTAGTGCGGGTTGCCGAGGAGCAGACCGCGGCCGTTCGCCGTGGTGGCGCCGCTGAACGCGACGGCGTTGGACCCCATGTCGGCGTCCTCGTTCGAGAACAGTTCCTTGGCGGCCGCGGCCGTCGCGGCCTTGTCCGGCGTACGGGTGGGGGCTCCCGCGGAAGGCGGCTGTGCGGCCGTGATGCCGTCCACGCCGCGGCCCTGTCCGCCGAGCACGGCGAGCGCGAAGCCGTGCGCCGCGACGTCCAGGGTCGTCACCGGGCGCACCCAGTCCGCGCCCTTGCAGGCGGGGTCGGTGATCCGGTTCTGCCTCAGCCACGCGTCGTACCCGGCGGCGAAGCCCCGCATCGTCTCCTTCACCTCGCGGCTCGGGCCCGCGGGCGCCGGCTCGGCGAGGAGTTTCTGCACGGTGCCCGCCTCGCGGACACCCCGGAAGTAGAGGTCGCTGGAGACGTTCTTCGTGGCGGACGACAGGGAGCCGTCGGGGGCCGCGTCGGGCCCGAAGTAACGGGAGCGCTCGCCGCGCACGGTGGCGAATCCGTCGGCGAGCGCGCACACCTGGTCGGCCGCCTGCGCCCACCCGGTGCCGAAGCCCAGGCTCGCGTAGTCCTTGGCGACGATGTGCGGAATGCCGTACTCGGTGTAGCGGATCGTGGCGGACAGGCCGTCGCCGTGCGGGTGGTGCTCGGGTCGGCCGTGGCCGCCGGCGGCAGCAGGCGGGAGCGAGGCCGTGGTGCTCAACGCGGTCAACAGGGCGAAACCGATGACCGCGAGACGTCTGGGGCGGGTGCGCATCGTGCCTCCCAACTGGAGTGAGGGAAGGGGCGGTTGAGCGTACCAACCGGTATGCCCGGAGGGGCGGCGTCCGGTGAGGGCTTCGCGCGACGCGCGTCACCGGCCTTGATTTCGCGTCGGCCGGGGCACAGGATCGCGCCATGACGGGTGTCCGGGATGCACAAGACGTACGCGCCAGCACGGTCGACGGAACGCTGCGCCGCAGCGCACGACGCGCCCCCGAGCGCGCCGCCGTCCGCTACGGGCCGCGCACATGGACGTACGCCGAACTCGACGCGGCCGTCTCGCGCGCGGCCGGCGTACTGAGCGGTCTCGGCCTCGGACGAGGGGACCGCGTCGGCGCCTACGGGCACAACTCGGACGCCTACCTGATCGGCTTCCTGGCCTGTTCACGCGCCGGACTCGTGCACGTGCCGGTCAATCAGAACCTCACGGGAGACGACCTCTCCTACATCGTCGGCCAGTCGGGCTGCGCGCTCGTACTGACCGACCCCGACCTGGCGGACCGGCTCCCCACGGGTGTGCGCACCCTGGCGCTGCGCGACGCGGACGACTCGCTGCTCGCCCGGATCCCGTCCGCCGAGCCGTACGACGGACCGCAGCCCGCCGCTGACGACCTGGTGCAGCTCCTGTACACCTCCGGCACCACCGCGCTGCCCAAGGGCGCGATGATGTCGCACCGGGCGCTCGTCCACGAGTACGTCAGCGCGATCCACGCCCTCGGCCTCACGGAGACGGACCGGCCCGTCCACTCCCTGCCGCTCTACCACTCGGCGCAGATGCACGTGTTCCTGCTGCCGTACCTCGCCGTCGGCGCGCAGAACACGATTCTCGACGCGCCGGACGCCGCGAAGATCTTCGACCTCGTCGAGGCGGGTGACGCCGACAGCCTCTTCGCGCCGCCCACGGTCTGGATCGCCCTCTCGCAGCACCCCGACTTCGCGACCCGGGACCTGAGCGGCCTGCGCAAGGCCTTCTACGGTGCATCGATCATGCCGGTGCCGGTCCTGGAACGGCTCCGCGCACACCTGCCCGGACTCGCCTTCTACAACTGCTTCGGGCAGAGCGAGATCGGACCGCTCGCCACCGTCCTCGGACCCGACGAGCACGAGGGCCGCATGGACTCCTGCGGGCGGCCCGTCCTGTTCGTCGAGGCGCGCGTCGTCGACGAGGACGGCAAGGAGGTGCCCGACGGCACCGCCGGTGAAGTGGTCTACCGCTCACCGCAGTTGTGCGACGGCTACTGGGACAAGCCGCAGGAGACCGAGGCGGCCTTCCGCGACGGCTGGTTCCGCTCGGGGGACCTCGCGGTACGCGACGGCGAGGGCTACTTCACCGTTGTCGACCGTGTGAAGGACGTCATCAACTCCGGGGGAGTGCTCGTCGCCTCGCGTCAGGTCGAGGACGCGCTCTACACCCATCCGCGGGTGGCCGAGACCGCCGTCATCGGACTGCCCGACGAGCGCTGGATCGAGGCCGTCACGGCCGTCGTCGTCCGCGGCGGCGAGGTCTCCGAGAGGGAACTCATCGACCACGCGCGCGAGAAGCTCGCCCACTTCAAGGCGCCCAAGCGGGTCGTCTTCGTGGACGAACTCCCGCGCAACGCCAGCGGCAAGATCCTCAAGCGGGAGCTGCGGGACCGGTTCAGCACGGCGGACACTGAGCCCGCCGGAAAATGACGCGCGGACCCGGCCGGGGCCCTGTTACGGTCCCGGACATGAAGCGCGCTGCGATGACGACGACGCCGGAGAGTGTCCCGGCGCGCTGACAGCTGTCTCAGTCCGAAGCCCCGGGGCGAGTGCCCCGGGGCTTCGCCGTGGGACCACTCGCCCGACGACCGCGAGGGATCCCGAAATGAACCAGCACATGCAGGACCACCACATGCAGGACGAGCACGAGCAGGACCTGCGCGATCAGGAACACCCACAGTGCGAGCACGAGCGGCAGAAGCGCGACCGAGAAGAGCAAGCCCCGCGGAAGCACGTCCACGACAAGCAGGATCCGCACAAGCGCGAGCAGCACCGACAGGAACACCCGCGGCGCGAGCGCCCCGCGCACGACCACCGCAAGCTCGGTCGTGAGCTGGGCCTCTTCGACACCGACCCGCTGATCGGCGCGGGCCTGCCCTACTGGCTGCCCGACGGCGCGGCTGTGCGGCACACCCTGGAGGAGTACATCCGCACCGCTGAGCGGCGGGCCGGCTACCGGCACGTGTACTCGCCGGTCCTCGGCAAGCGCGAGCTGTACGAGATCTCGGGGCACTGGTCGCACTACAGCGACGACATGTTTCCCCCCATGGACCTGGGCGGCGAGCAGGTCGTCCTGCGGCCCAGCCTCTGTCCCCACCATGCCGTGATCTACCGTGCCCGCTCCCACAGCTACCGCGAACTGCCTCTGCGCATGGCGGAGCTGGGCGGCATGTACCGCTCCGAGCTGTCGGGCGTGCTCGGCGGCCTGACCCGCGTGCGGGCCATCCAGCTCAACGACGCGCACATCTTCTGCACCCTCGACCAGGTGGCCGGTGAGGCGCTGGCGGCGCTGGAGATGATCCGCAGGACCTACGAGGTGCTCGGCATCACCCCGGCGCGCTACCGGCTCTCGCTGCCGGGGCCGGGCGGAAAGTACGTCGCCGCCCCGGAGATGTGGCAGCGTTCCGCCGCGCTGCTCACCGAGGTCCTCGACCGGTCGGGTCTTCCGTACGAGGCGGCCGAGGGCGAGGCCGCGTTCTACGGGCCCAAGATCGACGTCCAGGTCGCCGACGGTGCGGGGCGCGAGTCGACCCTGTCCACCGTCCAGGTCGACTTCCACCAGCCCGAGCGTTTCGATCTCCACTACATCGGCGCGGACGGGGCGAAACACCGTCCGGTGATGGTCCACCGCAGCGTCGTCGGCAGCGTGGAACGGGCCGTCGCGCACCTCGTCGAGCAGCACGGCGGCGCCTTCCCGGCGTGGCTCGCCCCCACTCAGGTGGCGATCCTGCCGGTCTCGGACGGCGAAGGGGCGCACGCCGACGCTCTCGCGCGCCGGTGCGCCGAGCTGGGGCTGCGGGCCGAGGTCGCGGGCCCCGAGCACGGCACCCTGGGCGCCCGCGTCCGGGCGGCCCGGCTCGTGCCGTACCAGGCGGTCGTCGGTGCGAGAGAGGCGGCGGACGGCGGGGTCGCGCTGCGCCTGCGCGACGGCCGTCGCCCCGCACCGCTGCCCGCCGAGGAGGCGCTCGCCAGGATCGCGGCGGTCGTCGACGGGTACGCGCACGACCTGTGGGACGACGCGAGCTGACGAAGGCGGTCCGTCGGGGGCCGGCGTGCCGACCCCCGACGCACCCACCTACGCCTCCCGCCCCCGCAGGTCCACGATGCGCTTGATCTTGCCCACCGACCGCTCCAGCGTCTCGGGGTCCACGACCTCCACGGTCACCGAGACACCGATGCCGTCCTTCACGCCGGTCGCGATGGTGCGGGCCGCCGTGTCGCGCTCGGACGCGGTCGCGTCGGCGCGGGCCTCCGCGCGTACCGTCAGGGCGTCCATGCGGCCCTCGCGGGTCAGCCGGAGCTGGAAGTGCGGGGCGACGCCCGGCGTGCGCAGGACGATCTCCTCGACCTGGGTGGGGAAGAGGTTCACCCCGCGCAGGATCACCATGTCGTCGCTGCGGCCCGTCACCTTCTCCATGCGGCGGAAGGAGGGGCGGGCCGTGCCGGGCAGGAGCCGGGTCAGGTCGCGCGTCCGGTAGCGGATCACGGGCATGGCCTCCTTGGTGAGCGAGGTGAACACCAGCTCACCCTGCTCACCGTCCGGCAGGACCTCGCCGGTGATCGGGTCGACGACCTCCGGATAGAACTGGTCCTCCCAGATGTGCAGTCCGTCCTTCGTCTCGACGCACTCCTGGGCGACGCCCGGTCCCATCACCTCCGACAGGCCGTAGATGTCGACGGCGTCGATGGCGAAGCGCTCCTCGATCTCGTGGCGCATCTCCTCGGTCCACGGTTCGGCGCCGAAGACCCCGACCTTGAGGGACGTGGTGCGCGGGTCGACGCCCTGTCGCTCGAACTCGTCGAGGATCGTCAGCATGTACGAGGGGGTGACCATGATGACCTCGGGGCGGAAGTCCTGGATCAGCCGCACCTGGCGGGCGGTCATGCCGCCGGACGCGGGAATGACCGTGCAGCCGAGCCGCTCGGCACCGTAGTGCGCGCCGAGCCCGCCCGTGAACAGGCCGTATCCGTAAGCGACATGGACCTTGTGGCCGGGTCGGGCGCCCGCCGCGCGCAGGGAGCGCGCCACCATGTCGGCCCACATGGAGAGGTCGTTCTCCGTGTAGCCGACGACGGTGGGCAGGCCCGTGGTCCCGCTGGACGCGTGCAGTCGGCGCACGTCCGTCTCCGGCACGGCGAACATCCCGAAGGGGTAGTTGTCCCGCAGGTCGGTCTTCGTGGTGAACGGGAAGCGCGCCAGGTCGGCGAGCGAGCGGCAGTCGTCGGGGTGTACGCCCGCCTTGTCGAAGGACGCGCGGTAGAAGGGCACCCGCTCGTACACGCGGCGCAGTGTCGCCCGGAGCCGCTCCAGCTGCTGTGCGTGCAGCTCCTCGGGGCCGAGCTGTTCCCCCGCGTCCAGCAGTTCTGTCATCGTCGACCGCACTCCCGAGCCCTGAGGGCCGACCGCTCACCCGGAGTCACATAATGGGCGAATCGGTCGACCGATCATTCGGTTGATCCGTTCAGGGTCAGTAATTCAAGGGGTGGGGGCAGGCGTCAAGAGGCGGGACGGACTCAATCGCCGCCGGGTGGCCTCAGGCGCCCCCGGCGGCCCCGTGGACGTAGGGAGTCGTCGTGCTCAGGGCCGTGAAGCCGAGGCGCTCCAGGATCGGGCGGCTCATGCTGGAGGCGTCGACCTGGAGGTAGCGGTGGCCGCGCCGGGCGGCGATGCGGGTACGGAACGCGACGAGGCTGCGGTAGATCCCGCGCCCGCGCCACTCGGCGACCGTGCCGCCGCCCCACAGGCTCGCGAAGTCCGTCCCCGGATGCGTCTCCATGCGGGCCGCGCTCACCGGTACGTCCCCGGCCAGTGCGAGCACCGCGTGCACGGCGTCCGGGTCCTCGGAGAGCTGGGCGAGGAGCTGGTGCCGGGTGAGGCCGAGGCTCCTGCCGAAGGCCTCGTCGTGCACCTGCGACATGAGGTCGACGCCCGCCTCGTCGGTGACGGGGACCAGTCGGATTCCCTCGGGTGGCGGGACGTCCGTCGGCAGGGCCGCGACCTCGGCGATCAGGAGGGTCTCCACGGGCTCGGGGACGAATCCGGCGGCCCTGAGACGCCGCGGAAGGTCGTGCGGGAGGTCGTGCCCGTACACCTTCCACTCGAATTCGCGCCCGAGCTCGGTGAAATGCCGTACCTGGCGGGCGATCGCCGCGTCCGCCGTGCTCTCGTCGAGGTCCGACCACACGACGCCGTTCCAGGAACTGCCCTCGGCGCCGGTCTGCCGCACCACGCCGTCCACCCGCTCGACCCGCGCGCCGGGGCCGTCGGGCTCGGCGTCCCGCCGCATCTGCCGGTCGAACAGGGACAACACCGTTTGATGATCCATCCGGCCAGTCCAGCACCGGCGCGTCGGAGCGGCAAACGGTTTGTCTCCCGGCGCGCGGGTGCGTGGGTGCGTCACGACGGGAGCGCACGCCGTGTTCCGCCGCGACCGTCGTCGGGTCCCCTTACGAACCGTCCGCCGCCACCGCCCGCGCCCACCGGTAGTCGGCCTTGCCGCTGGGTGAGCGCTGGATGCGCTCGGTCAGGACGAGCTGGCGGGGGATCTTGTAGCCCGCGAGGCGGGTGCGGCAGTGGGTCTGGATGTCGTCGAGCGACGGCGGTGCCGCGCCGTCGCGCAGCTGGACCACGGCGGCGACATGGTTGCCCCACTTCGCGTCGGGCACTCCGGCGACCAGCGCGTCGTAGACGTCCGGATGGGACTTGAGGGCCTGCTCGACCTCTTCCGGATACACCTTCTCGCCGCCCGTGTTGATGCACTGCGACCCGCGCCCGAGGACGGTGACGACGCCGTCCTCGTCGACCGTGGCCATGTCCCCGAGCAGCACCCACCGCTCGTCGCCCTTCTGGAAGAAGGTCTCGGCCGTCTTCGCGGGGTCGTTGTAGTAGCCGAGCGGGACGTGCCCGCGCTGGGCGATGCGGCCCTGCTCCCCGGGGGCGATCGGCTCGTACGTCGCCGGATCGACCACCTGTGTACGGGAGTTGACCCGCAGGCGGAAGCCCTTCTCCGGGCCCGAGTCCTCCGTCGCGGTGCCGTTGAAGCCGGACTCGGAGGAGCCGAAGTTGTTCAGGAGCATCACGTTCGGGACGAGCGCCTGGAACTGCGCGCGCACCGTCTCCGACATGATCGCGCCCGACGACGAGACGCTGAACATCGACGAGCAGTCCGTACCCTTCATGGGCCCGTTCAGCGCGTCGATCAGGGGCCGCAGCATCGCGTCCCCGACGAGCGACACGCTCGTCACCCTCTCCTTCTCGATGGTGCGCAGCACCTCGTCGGGCACGAACTTCGTGTGGATGACGATGCGTTGACCGAAGTTGAAGCCGATGAAGGCGGTGAGGGTCGAGGTGCCGTGCATCAGGGGAGGGGTGGGGAAGAAGGTGATTCCGTCGCCGCCGGCGGCGACGCGCTCGGACAGCTCCTGCGGCCTGCCGACCGGCTCACCCGTCGGCGCGCCGCCGCCGAGCCCCGCGAAGAACAGGTCCTCCTGGCGCCACATCACGCCCTTGGGCATGCCGGTCGTGCCGCCCGTGTAGATGATGAAGAGGTCGTCGGCCGAGCGGGGCCCGAAGCCGCGCTCCGGCGAGCCCGCGGCCTCCGCCTCCGTGAAGTCCACGGCCTTGACGGGCGGCGCGCCGGTCGGCGCGGTCCCCACGCGCACGAGGTGGCGCAGCTTCTCCGTCTGTGGGGCGGCGGCCGCCACGCGTTCGGTGAACTCGGCGTCGAAGACCAGCGCGGCGAGGTCCGCGTCGCGGTAGAGGTAGACCAGCTCCTCCTCCACGTAGCGGTAGTTGACATTGACCGGGACGATGCGCGCTTTGAGGCAGGCCAGCACCGTCTGGAGGTACTCGATGCCGTTGTAGAGGTGCAGTCCCAGGTGTTCGCCGGGGCGGATCCCGCTGTCGATCAGATGGTGGGCGAGACGGTTGGCCGCCGCGTCGAGTCCGGCGTAGGTGAGCCGGCGCTCCGCGCCCGTGCCGGGATGGTCGATGTGCACGAGCGCCTCGCGGTCCGGGACCACGTCGACGACCGACTCGAACAGGTCGGCAAGGTTGTACTCCACCGCTCCTCCTGACCCCGGCGCCATCTCGATGTGGCCGTCATCTCAGCAGAGCCGCAGGGAACAGGGAAGGGCTCCCGCACAAGAAATCTGACTGACTGTCAGAAAACTCTTGAACTGGCCACCCGCCTACTGCAACCTGTTCTCGCATCCGAGACGTACGCGGCAGCCGAGACGCATCCGAGACGGGAGTACGGCCATGGATGGCACGGAACACGACGAGGGGCACGGGGCGGGTCACGGCACGGAACACCTCACGGTGCGGCGCGAGGGCGCCACCCTCGTCCTCACCCTCAACAGGCCCGAGGCCAAGAACGCGCTCTCCCTGCCGATGCTGGTCGGCCTCTACGACGGATGGGTCGCCGCCGACGAGGACGACTCGGTCCGGTCGATCGTCCTGACCGGCGCGGGCGGCACGTTCTGCGCGGGCATGGACCTCAAGGCCCTGGCCGGCAAGGGGATGGAGGGCGAGCAGTACCGGGACCGGCTCAAGGCCGACCCGGAGCTCCACTGGAAGGCGATGCTGCGCCACCACCGCCCCCGCAAACCTGTGATCGCCGCTGTCGAGGGCCACTGCGTGGCGGGCGGCACGGAGATCCTCCAGGGCACCGACATCCGCGTCGCCGCCGAGACCGCGACCTTCGGCCTCTCCGAGGTCAAGCGCGCCCTCTTCCCGATCGGCGGTTCCACGGTGCGCCTTCAGCGGCAGATCCCGCGCACCCACGCCCTGGAGATGCTGCTGACCGGCAGGCACTACAGCGCGGCCGAGGCCCTCTCCATCGGGCTCATCGGCAGTGTCGTCCCGGCCGGCGCCGCGCTCGACAAGGCCCTGGAGGTCGCCGAGCAGGTCAACGCCTGCGGCCCGCTCGCGGTGGAGGCGGTGAAGGCCTCGGTGTACGAGACCGCCGAGATGACCGAGACCGACGGCCTCAAGTCCGAACTGGAGCGTGGCTGGCCGATCTTCGCCACCGAGGACGCGAAGGAAGGCCCCAGGGCCTTCGCCGAGAAGCGCCCGGCCGTCTACCGGCGCGCGTGAAGCCCTCCGACCGTCAAGGAGTCATGAAGTGCCCGAAGTCCTCAAAGCCCCGCTCGTCGTCGAGTTCCCCTTCACCCGCTCGCTCGGTCCCGTCCAGAGCGCCTTCCTGACGGGCCTGCGCGAACGCACCGTCCTCGGCGTGAAGACCACCGACGGCAAGGTCATGGTCCCGCCCGTCGAGTACGACCCCGTCACCGCCGACGAGCTCCGCGACCTCGTCGAGGTCGAGCCCACCGGCACCGTCACCACCTGGGCCTGGAACCCCGAACCCCGCCGAGGCCAGCCCCTCGACGCCCCCTTCGCCTGGGTCCTGGTCAAGTTCGACGGCGCGGACACCGCCCTCCTGCACGCCCTCGACGCCCCCGGCCCCGACGCCGTGACCAGCGGCATGCGCGTCCGCGTCCGCTGGGCCGCCGAACGCACCGGCGCCATCACCGACATCGCCTGCTTCGAGCCGTACGAGGGAGCGGCGGCGGACACCGAGCCCGCCACGCACGACGGACAGTTCGACGACGCGGTCGGCGGGATCGTCGCCGCGGCCCGTCTCGACTACGTGTACTCGCCGGGACGCGCCCAGACCGCCTACATCAACGCCCTCGCCGACCGCCGCACCGTCGGCGAACGCTGCCCGTCCTGCCGCAAGGTCTACGTACCGCCGCGCGGCGCCTGCCCCACCTGCGGCGTCGCCACGACCGACCGGGTCGAGGTGGGCCCGGCCGGCACCGTCACCACCTTCTGCATCGTCAACGTCAAGGCCAAGAACCTCGACATCGAACTGCCCTACGTCTACGCCCACATCGCGCTCGACGGCGCCGACCTCGCGCTGCACGGCCGCATCGCCGGCATCCCCTACGACCAGGTGCGGATGGGTCTCAGGGTCGAGCCCGTCTGGACGGAGGGCGGGCGCTACCCCGACCACTACCGGCCCACCGGCGAACCGGACGCCGACTACGACACGTACAAGGAGCTGGTGTAGATGCGAGAGGTAGCGATCGTCGCCTTCGCGCAGAGCGACCATCTGCGCACCACCGACGAACTCTCCGAGGTCGACATGGTGATGCCGGTGCTGCACCAGGTGCTGGCGCAGACCGGCCTGAGGACCAGCGACATCGGTTTCACCTGCTCCGGCTCCTCCGACTATCTCGCGGGCCGCGCGTTCTCCTTCACGATGACCCTCGACGGCGTGGGCGCCTGGCCGCCCATCTCCGAGTCCCACGTGGAGATGGACGGGGCCTGGGCGATGTACGAGGCCTGGGTGAAGCTCCTCACCGGCGAGGTCGACACGGCGCTCGTCTACTCGTACGGCAAGTCCTCTCCCGGCTCCGTGCGCGATGTGCTCACCCGCCAGCTCGACCCGTACTACGTGGCCCCTTTGTGGCCGGACTCGGTCGCGCTCGCCGCACTCCAGGCGCAGGCCCTGATCGACGCGGGGGAGACCGATGAGCCCGCCCTCGCCGCCATCGCCGCCCGGAGCCGGGAGTCCGCATCCTCCAACTCCCACGCACAGGTGAAGGGTTCGGTGCCGCAGGGCGACTACGAGGTGCGGCCCCTGCGCACGGGCGACTGCCCGCCGATCGGTGACGGCGCTGTCGCCGTGATCCTGGCCGCCGGTGACAAGGCCCGCGAACTGTGCGAGCGGCCCGCCTGGATCCGCGGCATGGACCACCGCATCGAGGCGCACAGCCTCGGCGTACGCGACCTCACCGACTCCCCGTCCGCGCGGCTGGCCGCAGAGCGGGCGGGCGCCTTCGAAAGGCCCGTGGACACCGCGGAGCTGCACGCCCCGTTCACCTCGCAGGAGGTCGTCCTGCGCAAGGCGCTGAAGCTCGGTGACGGCGTGAGCGTGAACCCCTCCGGCGGCGCGCTCGCCGCCAACCCGCTCATGGCCGCGGGTCTGCTGCGGATCGGCGAGGCCGCCGCCCGTATCCACCGCGGTGAGTCCGACCGGGCCCTCGCGCACGCCACCTCCGGCCCCTGCCTCCAGCAGAACCTGGTCGCCGTCCTGGAAGGAGACGCCCGATGAGCAGTACGGGGCACGCCACGCACAAGGAACCCGTGGCCGTCGTCGGCATCGGCCAGACCAAGCACGTCGCGGCCCGCAAGGACGTCTCGATCGCCGGACTCGTCCGGGAGGCAGCGCAACGTGCGCTGGAGGACGCCCAGTTGACGTGGGCCGACATCGACGCAGTGGTGATCGGCAAGGCGCCCGACTTCTTCGAGGGCGTCATGATGCCCGAGCTGTATCTCGCGGACGCCCTCGGCGCGGTGGGCAAACCGATGCTCCGGGTGCACACGGCGGGCTCGGTCGGCGGCTCCACCGCCCTCGTCGCCTCCAACCTCGTGGCGTCCCGGGTCCACAGGACCGTCCTCACCCTCGCCTTCGAAAAGCAGTCCGAGTCCAACGCGATGTGGGGCCTGTCCCTGCCGATCCCCTTCACGCAGCCGCTGCTCGCCGGCGCGGGCGGATTCTTCGCCCCGCACGTTCGCGCCTACATGCGGCGCACCGGAGCGCCCGACCACGTCGGCTCCCTGGTCGCGTACAAGGACCGGCGCAACGCGCTGAAGAACCCCTACGCGCATCTGCACGAGCACGGCATCACCCTGGAGAAGGTCCAGTCCTCGCCGATGCTGTGGGACCCGGTCCGCTACTCCGAGACCTGCCCGTCCTCCGACGGCGCGTGCGCCATGATCCTCACCGACCGTGCGGGCGCCGCCCGTTCACCCCAGCCTCCGGCCTGGATGCACGGTGGCGCGATGCGCAGCGAGCCGACCATGTTCGCGGGCAAGGACTTCGTCTCGCCGCAGGCCGGGAAGGACTGTGCGGCCGACGTCTACCGGCAGGCAGGTGTCGTCGACCCGCGTCGCGAGATCGATGCCGTCGAGATGTACGTGCCGTTCTCCTGGTACGAGCCCATGTGGCTGGAGAACCTCGGCTTCGCCGACGAGGGCGGGGGCTGGAAGCTCACGGAATCGGGCGTCACGGAACTCGACGGCGACCTCCCCGTCAACATGTCGGGCGGCGTCCTGTCCACCAATCCCATCGGCGCCTCCGGCATGATCCGCTTCGCGGAGGCCGCGCTCCAGGTCCGCGGGCAGGCCGGGGAACACCAGGTCGACGGTGCCCGCAAGGTCCTCGGGCATGCCTACGGGGGCGGCTCGCAGTTCTTCTCCATGTGGCTCGTGGGGGCGCAGCCGCCCACGTCCTGAACGGCTCGCCGCCGCGGCCTGTCCGCCGCGCGGGCCGATCGCTAGGCTGGCGGGCGGACGACGAACCGGGAGGAGCACGGACGTGGCCGAAAGCACCATCGAGGAGCACACGCTCGCGGGTTGGGAGAAGCCGGACCTTGATCTGAGTGCCGCGGACTGGCATTCGAGCAGCAAGGGGCGGGGCGACGTCCAGATCGCCTTCGTCGAAGGCTTCATCGCGATGCGCAACGGCGGCAGCCCCCAGAATCCGTCCCTGATCTTCACGCCCGCGGAATGGGGGGCGTTCGTGCTGGGGGCACGCGAGGGGGAGTTCGACCTGACCTGAGCCTCGCCCACCTGACCCGGGCCGCGGTCAGGTGACGTTTCCGGCTTTTCCGGCGACATGTGACGTTCGGCCCTGCCCCTCGGTCCCGGTGTGCGCGAGGCTGGGGGCAGGAACAGTCGCTCTTGCCGGGGCCCGTCGACACCGTGCCCCGGTGTCGGAGGTTGGACATGAGTACCCCGCGCCCCCTGCCCGTCGTGGCCGCCGTCGACGGATCCGAGGACAGTCTGCGTGCCCTGGAGTGGGCGCTGACGGAAGCGGGTAGGCGCGGGGCGCCCGTGCGCATCGCGCATGTGCGCCAGAACGGCCCCTGGACTCGGCACGGGGCACCGGCGTCCGGCTCGCCGGAGCCCGCCGGTGACGCGGTCCTCGACGAGGTGCGTGCCACTCTCACCGGTCGAGGCGGTCTGCCACCGGTCGCATACGTGACCTTGGAGGGCGCCCCGGCGACGGTCCTGGCCGAACTCGGCTCCGAGGCACAGCTGTTGGTCCTCGGCTCGCGGGGGCGCGGCGGCTTCGCCAGCCTGCTGCTCGGTTCGAACGGTGTGGCCGCGGCGCGGGACGCCGCCTGTCCCGTCGTCGTGGTGCCCAGGCCCGGACGAGCCGTGCACGGTGACAGCGACGCACCGCCCGGACCGCGCGTGGTCGTCGGCGTCGACGTGGACGAGCCCGACGACAGCCTCCTCGCCTTCGCCTTCGAGGAGGCCCGTCGTGGCGGGGCGCGGCTCCAGGTGATCGCGGCGTTCCCGTGGCCGGTGCTCGCCTGGACGACCTTCGGCGATTTCACGCCCACGACCGTCGACCAGGAAGCGGCCGAGAGCGAGACCCTGACCCTGTTGAACGCCGCCGTGGCGCCCTTCCGCAAGGCGCACCCCGACGTCGAGGTCGACCTGTACGTGGCGCCGGGCGACGCGGCCGGTCACCTCGTCGAGAACTCCCGCGAGGCCGACCTCGTGGTCGTGGGCCGTCACCGGCGCCGCCTCACGCGCCCCGCGCCGATGCTCGGCACGGTGACGATGGCGGTGCTCCTGCACGCGGCGAGCCCGGTCGCGGTGGTGCCGCCGGCGCCCGAGGGCATGCCGTAGAAGATCGCTGGTGGCTCAGTACAGGACCGCGCACCCTCGCGCCGTGAGTGCCTCCAGCAGCGCGGGCGCCACGCGCAGGTCGTTCCACCTGAGGTCCAGCTTCTCCAGCGCGGGCAGCGAGGCGATCCAGTCGGGCAGCTCGCGCAGCCGGTTGGACCGCAGGTCGAGCCGGCGCAGGAGCGGAAGGCCGCGCAGGGATCCGGGCACCTCGGTGAGGGCGTTCTCCCGCAGTTCGAGTTCCCGCAGCTCACGCAGGTGCCGCACGGAATCGGGGAGGGCGGTGAGCCGGTTGCCGCGCAGCCACAGTTCGCGCAGCGCCCCCAGGCCGCCGATCGGTGCGGGGAGCCGGGTGAGGGCGGCGTGCTGCGCGCGCAGCTCCACGAGGCCCGTCATCGAGCCGATCGACTCGGGGAGAGCGGCGAGCGGATTCTCGCCGACGTTCAGATAGGCCAGCCTCGAGAGCCTGCCGAGCGATTCCGGCAGCGCGGTGAGCTCGTTGTCGTGCAGGTAGAGGAACCGGGTCAGGCCCGTCAGGTCGCCGAGCGTGTCCGGGACCGAGGTGAGGCGGTTGTGCCCGAGATCGAGGGTGTGCAGATGGGGGAGCGACCCGATGCGGTGGGGAATTCTGGTGAGCGCGTTGTCGGGCAGGAGGAGAACCTCGAGGCGGGGGTGATCCCACACCTCGTCCGGCACGTCGCTCAGACCCGCCCGCCAGTACGAGAGCACCGCCGGCCTCCCCTCGGAGATCTGGAATCTCCGCCCGCACGTCTAATGGATGCGCGGGACCTTATCATTAGCACCATGCGTGACATCAGCACGGGCCCGCACGCCACACCGCTCGCCCTGGACCTCGCCCTCACCATCCGCCACGACGGGCACGGCGGTGTCGCCGACGACCTCGAGCGGCCCGAAGCGCTGACGGCCTGGGTGCGGGAGCACGCCGACGCGCTGCCGGACACCGCCGGTTTCGAAGCGGACGCGACGGCGCTCGCCGAGGTGCGCGAGGTGCGGGCCGCCGTCCGCGCCCTGTTCGCCCACGCCGTGCGCCCCTGCGAGCCGAGCCCGGCGGACGCCCACCGGCTGCTCCCCGTGAGCGAGGCGGTGCGGCGGCTCAACGCGGCGGCGGCGCTCGCCCCGACCGTCCCCGTCCTCACCTGGGACGACGGCTCCACCCCTCTCGTGCGCCAGGAGGCACGCCCCTCCGCGCCCGCGTCCGACCTGCTCACGGCGGCCCTGGCCCGCGCCGCGGTCGGCTTCCTCGCCGGCGACGACCGCGAGCGGCTGCGCGCCTGCCACGCACCGCGTTGTGTGCGCTACTTCCTCAAGGACCATCCCCGTCAGGAATGGTGCAAGCCGTCCTGCGGCAACCGTGCCCGGGTCGCCCGCCACCACGAGCGGCACCGCGCGGAGGCCGTACGGGACTGAAGTCGTCATGGGCGTGAGCTTGTTGACCGAGATCATCGCCGTGCGCCCGGGCCGTCGCCCCTGGCAGGTTGCCCCCTCGTGAGCAGACCGGACCGTCCGGGCGGGAACCCGCGGCGCCCCGGGAACCGACCGTGCCGGGCCGCCGGGGACCCCGTCGGGGCCGTGGCCCCCGCACCGCGGAGCGCCCCGGTGCACGTACCATTGCGGCATGTCCTTCCTCCGCCGACGCAGCTCCGCCACACCCGCGGGTCCTGACTTCGATGTCCTCGCCATGGACCCGGGTGACTGGCCGGGCAATCTCGGCGCGGGCCTGCTGCCCGCCCCCGACGGCAGCTGCCAGGGCGTCTTCCTGCGCTACGACCTCTTCGGCGGCCGCGGCCCCGCGATGATCATCGGGAACCTGCCCGAGGGCTCCTCGGCCCGCGAGACCGCCGAGGGCGAGATCCCCTTCGAGGTCGCCCAGCTCCTCCTCGCGCTGGAGAACGACGAGGAGGTCACCGTCGTCAGCACCGAGGACGACCCGGTGATGCAGGGCGACAACCTCCTCATCGTGCGCCGCCTCAAGCTCTCCGAGAGCCGGATCTCCTGCGTGCAGTTCGACCGCAGCGACAACGTCCTCGTGACCATCGCGGCCTGGGACCGGCCCATCACGGACGACCTCTACGCGCTTTTGAAGCCGCTGCCCCCGGAGCTGTTCCAGCAGGGCTGAGCCATGAGAACCGGCCGGGCCCGGACCTGCCCCCACGGCAGTTCCGGGCCCGGCCGAGTCATGTGGGCTCAGGCGCCCGACGGCAACACCTGCACGTCGGCGGCGCGCACGTACGCCACCCGCTGACCGAACTGGATCTCGTAGTAGACGTCCTTGCCGCGCACCACGCGGTGCGACGTCGTGTCGAACGTCGGCGAGTAGAAGTACTCACCGGTCGTCCTGCCACCCGTGACGTACCGCTGCCCCGCGAGCAGCTTGTACGGCAGCGGGGAGACCGTCTGCGGGGTGATGTCCGCCGGGTACGCCTCCTTCTCGGGGTAGGCGCGCCCGTACACCGGGACGTCGGTGCGGCCGGCCTTCGGGGCGACGACCAGACCCGCCGCGTTCACGGCCGTGGGCTGCTTCTTCGGGTTCTTGAACCAGGCCTTCTGGCCGAGGTACCAGACCGCCGTCCAGTCGCCCTTGCGCTCCGCGACCGCGTACTGCTGGCCGGTCGACAGGCGTGCGCCCGTGTCGTTCACGTCGGTCGTGGAGTCCTCGCCGCCGGGCCGCAGCCCGATGTCCTTGATCAGCGGGGCGTCCTCGCTGGGCGCGGTGTACACCCGTACGGCGCCGGAGCCGTGCGTGGCGCAGGTCTCGCCCGCCTTGACGCAGCCCGTGTACACGGGCTGGTTCCTGGCGTAGTCGGGGGCCACGGTCACGAGGCCGCCCTTCGCGCCGGCGGTCGCCTTGAACGGCTTGCCCATCAGCGCGAAGTAGTGCGCCCAGTCCCAGTACGGGCCCGGGTCCGTGTGCATGGACTTGATCCCGGACGTGGTCGTCCCCGGCACGTTGTCATGGCCGAGGATGTGCTGCCGGTCCAGCGGGATGTCGTACTTCTTCGCCAGGTACTTCACCAGGCGCGACGACGCGCGGTACATCTCTTCCGTGTACCAGGAGTCCGGCGCGGCGAGGAATCCCTCGTGCTCCAGGCCCAGGGACTTGGCGTTGACGTACCAGTTGCCCGCGTGCCAGCCGACGTCCTTGGCCTTCACGTGCTGGGCGATGTGCCCGTCCGTGGAGCGCAGCGAGTAGTGCCAGGCCAGATACGTCTTGTCCTGGACCAGCTGGAGCGTCGTGTCCCACGTCGCCTCGGTGTCGTGGATGACGATGTAGTCGATGCTCTGGTCGTTCGGCCGGTCGGCGAGGTCGTGGTTGCCGTAGTCGCCGTCCCCGAACTCCTCGTAGGGCGCCGGGATCCACTCGCACGACACGGTCGGCGGGCACTCGGTTCCGCTCTCGTCGGACTTCCGCAGGCCCATGCTCCGCACCTGCGCCGCGTCGGGCTTCAGGCTGCGATCGGCCGCGAGCTCCACGCGCTGCCCGGCGTCCGTGGTGCGCCGCTCGCCGTCGTGGATCACGGCGAACACGTCGTTCGCGTACGTCGCGGCCGTGGCGGTGTCGTCGGCCCCGGAGAACTTCGCGATCGCCCCGTACCAGTCGGCAGGGTCGGAGCTGAGGGGCTTGCCGAGGGCCTTCTGCGCCGCGGCGAGCAGGGCGGCGCCGCCACGCACATTGGCCGCGGGGTCGGAGCGCAGCTGTTCGGCGGGGATGCCACTGAGCTCTGCGGCACGCGGCAACGACTTGAGACGGGCCGGGAGTTGGGAGTTCTGCGGCACCTTCGTCTTCGGGGTGAGCGCGGGCCGTGAGGTGTCCCCGCGCGGATCGCCCTCGGCCTCGCTGCGCGCGACCGCACCGGCGAGCGCGGCGCGGGCGTCCGTGAGGTGCATGGGGCCGTAGCCGCCGGTGACGCTGGGCGCGCCGCCGTGCGTGTCCCACCGGGACTGGAGGTAGGAGACGCCGAGCAGGACACTCTGGGGCACCCGGTACTCGGCCGCCGCGGTCGCGAACGCGTGCTGGAGCCCCGCGTCCGACGCCTGGGCCTCGCTCGGAGGCGCGGCCCCGAGGAGGGGGAGAAGCAGGGCCGCCGTCGCGAGCGTTCCTGCCGCCCGGGCCGCCTGGTTCGTGCGTCTGCGGGCGGCCGGCGAGCGGTCGCTGGTGGTCGAGGGCAAAACGGCCTCCTGGGAACGGTCCTGGGACATGTGAGCTCGACGGGTGCGGGAGCGATCGTGGGTCAGTGGTATCGGCTTGCCGACGATCCGTCAATCATGCTCAGGGAAAGGGATTTCCCATGTCAGCGCCCGTTCGGCGGGCTTTCTCCGGGGAGGCCTCACCGCCTGCGGTGCTTCAGTGGAATGGACCAATGACAGTTCGCGGAGAGTGGGGCCGTCGTCTCGGCCTGCGGGAGGGCGCCGCGTACTCCGGCGCGTACTCCACCTGATCGGGGGATCGGCCGGGCGGGTGTTGCCCGGCGGCCGGCCCGGCCTCGTCAGCGCGGCGATGCGCCCGCGAGGACGCGGTCCACCTGCTCCGGCGAGAGAGCGTGCTCGATCGCCAGGATGGCCGCGCCGACCACGGCCGCGTCGGCTCCGGTGCGGCTCGGCTCGATGCGCAGGACATGGGTGGCCAGCGGGTGGGAGCGGCGGTACACGGCCTCCCGTACGCCCGCCAGGAGTTGGTCGTGGACGGCCGCCAACGCGCCGCCGACCACCACCGTGTCCGGGTTGAAGAAGTTCACCAGACCCGCGAGGACCTCGCCGACCGCGCGCCCCGCCTCACGCACCATCCGTACGGCGTCACGGTTGCCGGACTTCACCAGGCGCACGACGTCGCGGCTCGACGCGAGTGTCGAACGGCAAGCCCCTGGCCACCACACCCGTCCCGAACACCGGTGACTGGGACACCTACCAGGCCACACCCGCCGCCCCGGTGGACACATTGACCGGCACCCACAAGCTGTACCTCGTGTTCAAGTCCCCGCAGGACAACTCGTTCGACATGGACGCCGTGCAGTTCAGCAACCCCTAGCCCCGGAGGTGAGTACACACGGGAATCCGCGGTGCGCCGCTGTCCTGGCGCACCGCGGATTCCCGTCCCCTCAGCGAGTGCCGACCGCCGCACGCACGGCCCGGCGGGCCAGCTGGCAGTCGTCGTGCAGCCGCCTCAGCAGGAGGCGCTGTTCCTCGCCGGACGGCGCAGCACCGTGCGGGGCCGTGCCCGATGCCGCCGGGGTCGTGTCGTGCATCGAACGCTGCACGGCCGTCTCGTACGTCCGGATCTCCCGCGTCAGTACGAGCATCAGGTTCACCAGGAACGCGTCCCGCGCGGCGGGCCCGCCGGACTGCGCGAGCTGACTGATCTGACGCCGCGCCACCGGCGCGTCACCCAGCACCGACCACAGGGTCGCCAGGTCGTATCCCGGCAGGTACCAGCCCGCGTGCTCCCAGTCCACGAGCACGGGGCCCGCGGGGGACAGCAGGACGTTCGAGAGCAGGGCGTCCCCGTGACAGAACTGGCCCATGCCCTGGCGGCCCGCCGAGTGCGCGATGCCGTGCAGCAGCTTCTGCAGATCGCCCATGTCCCGGTCGGTGAGCAGACCGAGGTCGTGATAGCGGGAGATCCGGTCCGCGTAGTCGAGCGGCGCGTTGAACGTGCCGGCCGGCGGACGCCAGAGGTTGAGCCGGCAGATCGCGCTGAGCGCGGCCCGCACGTCCGCCCGGGGCGGTGCCTCGGCCGGGTGCCGCTGCAGGGCGGCGACCCGGCCGGGCATCCGCTCGATCACCAGCGTGCAGTTGTCGGGGTCCGCGGCGATCAGCCGCGGCACCCGGACCGGTGGCCGGTGCCGGACGAACGAGCGGTACGCCGCTATCTCGTGGCGGATCCGCTCGGCCCACACGGGGGAGTGGTCCACTAAACACTTGGCGACGGCGGTGCTGCGCCCTGTGGTGCCGACGAGCAGCACGGACCGTCCACTGCGGCGCAGCACCTGCACCGGATTGAACTCCGGGCAGATCCGGTGCACCGAGGCGATCGCCGTGCGCAGCTGCGCGCCCTGGGGGCCGGACAAGTCGAGTCTCCCGCTGAGCGGTTGGGTGCCGAGCCCCGGGAGGCGCCTGGTCCGACCGGAGCCGAGCGCTGCGGTCGCAGGTCGCGCGGGGTCGAGGTAGGGGCCGCTGCCCGCCGTCGGGGCCTCCCCGGCGCGGCCGTTGCCGCGAGCCGGGGGCCGGGCGTAGAGCGGCCGGGGCGGGGCGGACACGGAGGACGATGCTGCGTACATGGGCGAACAGATCCCTTCGTGTGCCTGCGAGTTGCCTGCGCCCACCCGCCCCGGGAGCCGTGGTGCACCCTGGGGAGTGAGCCGCGGCAACCGGGTCGGGGTGGCGCATTCCTACCTGACACCCGGTGCCCACTGGCACACCATCTGGCGCACCCTGGCGAACCCTGGCGAATAGTCGCTCAGCAACTGACAGAGGGTTACTGTCAACTCAGCCGAGAACCTGGGGGCTTGACGTGAACGGACAACCCAACACCCGCCTGAACGACCTGTTCGGCCTCGCCGGCTGGTCCAAGGGGGAGCTCGCGAGGCTGGTCAACCGGCAGGCGGCGGCCATGGGCCACCCGCAGCTGGCGACCGACACCTCACGGGTGCGGCGTTGGATCGACATGGGAGAGATCCCGCGCGATCCGGTGCCACGGGTGCTGGCGGCGCTGTTCACCGAGCGACTCGGCCGTGTCGTGACCATCGAGGACCTCGGTCTGGTCCGGCACGGGCGCACCGGGAAACGGCGTGACGCCGGGGCTGTGGAACACCCCGACGGAATGCCATGGGCGCCCGAGCGGACTGCTGCGGTCCTCACCGAATTCACGGGAATGGACCTCATGCTCAACCGACGCGGCTTGGTGGGCGCGGGTGCCGCGCTTGCCGCAGGATCTGTACTCAGCGGCGCCATGCACGACTGGCTGCACACCGAACCGGCCCTCGCGGCCGACGCCCCACGTTTCGAAGACCCCCTGCACGCCGACCCCGCCGGGTACGACCGCTATGAGGCCGCCCCCATCGGGTCGCAGGAGATCGAGGAACTGGAGCGCTCCGTCGAGGTGTTCCGGGCCTGGGACGCGGCCCGCGGTGGCGGTCTGCAACGCAAGGCGGTGGTGGGCCAGCTCAATGAAGTGGGCGGCATGCTCAGCTACCGGCACCCCGACCATCTCCAGCGGCGCCTGTGGGGCGTCGCCGCCAACCTGGCCGTCCTCGCGGGCTGGATGTCCCACGACGTCGGCCTCGAACCCACGGCCCAGAAGTACTTCGTCATCGCCGCGCACGCGGCGCGGGAGGGCGGCGACCGGCCGCGCGCCGGGGAGGCCCTGTCCAGGGCGGCCCGTCAGATGGTGCACCTCGGCCGGCCCGACGACGCCCTCGACCTCATGAAGCTCGCCAAGTCCGGATCCGGCGACGAGACCCTGCCGCGTACCCGCGCCATGCTCTACACCATCGAGGCCTGGGCACAGGCGTCGATGGGCAAGGGCCAGGCCATGCGGCGCACCCTCGGCCAGGCGGAGGACCTCTTCGTCTCCGACAAGGGCGACGTGCCGCCGCCCAGCTGGATGCAGATGTTCGACGAGGCGGATCTGCACGGGATGCAGGCCCTGGCCTACCGCACCCTCGCCGACCACGAGCCGGCCGCGGCGACCACCGCGCAGCGTCATGCCAAGGAAGCCATCGAACTGCGGGCGAAGGGGCGGCAGCGGTCGCAGATCTTCGACTACATCTCGCTCGCGTCGGCCCTGTTCATCGCCGACGACCCGGAGCAGGCCGACCGGTACGCGCGCCTCGCGCTGGTGTCGATGGGGGCCAACTCCTCCCATCGCACCTGGGACCGGCTCCGCGAGATGTACCGGCTCACCGGGCAGTACGCGGGCTACCCGAAGATCGTGGACCTTCGTGAGGAGATCAAGCTCGCCCTGCCGAAGGCCCCCGGAAAGTCCACGGGAGGCACACGCGCCCAGGCGTGACCCCTCGGGGCACGCGGTCCGTCGTCCACACCTGCCCGTCTTCGACACATGACCGCATTCCACACATGACTGTCTGCGTCATGAGCCGATCCTGGCGACCAGCACACAGGCCTCGTCCGCGCGCTCGTACGTGGCGAACTCCTCGAAGACCGTCCGCACACAGTCCTGTGCGGTGGCGGCCTCGGCGAGTCGTGGCGCGAGATCGAGGAGCTTGTTCGCCGCCGCGGCGCCGCTGCGGTGGGGGACCAGTCCGTCGGTGTGCAACAGCAGAAGATCGCCGGCGCGGAGCGACTCCTCGGCCTGCCCGTACGTGGCACCGGGTGTCGCTCCGAGCAGCACGCCCTCCGGCGGCGTCAGCGCACGCCCCACCCCGTCGCGGAACAGCAGCGGGGCGGGGTGTCCCGCCTGCGCCCAGGTCAGGGTGCGCGACCGGGGGTCGTATCGGCAGCAGACCGCGCTGCCCAGGGACGGCTGCACCGAGGTGTCGGTCAGCTGGTTGAGCCAGCCCATCAGCTCGTCGGGGCGGGTCCCCGTGACGGCCAGGCCGCGCAGGGCGCCGAGGAGCATCGCCATGCCGGAGGTCACGGTCACGCCGTGTCCGGTCAGGCCGCCGACGCTCAACAGGGTCTGCCCGTCCGGCAGTTCGAGGGCGTCGTACCAGTCGCCGCCGACGAGCTCGCCCGTGGACGACGGCAGATGGCGGGCCGCGACGTCGAGGTCGTGCGGCGCCCCCTGGGAGAACCGCAGGGAGCCACGCCACGGCGGCAGTACGGCCTCCTGGAGCTCGACCGCGAGCCGGTGTTCCGTCTGCTCGATGTGGCGCCGGCGCTGGAGCGAGTCATGGGTCTCGCGTACGGTCCGCTGGGTGCGGCGCAGCTCGCTGACGTCGCGCAGGACCGCCCACATCGACGCGGTGGAGCCGTCGGCATCGAGCACGGGTTCGCCCATCATGTGCACCGTTCGGGCGGTGCCGTCGGCGTGCAGGATGCGGAACTCGCCGTCGATCGGCTTCCCCTCGATGAGGCAGTCCGTCACCATTCTGGTCAGCATGGCCTGGTCATCGGTGTGCACGACGGACGGCAGTTCGTCGAGGGTCAGCGGGGGTGCGGCCGGGCTGCGGCCGAGGATCTGGAACAGCTCGCCGGACCAGCTCGCCTCGTCGGTGAGGAGATTCCATTCGGCGCTGCCCACGCGGCTGAGCAGGGAACCGCTCTGCGGCTCGGCCGGCGCGGAGTCGCGTGCTTCGTGTCGTCGGGAGTCCATGGCCGGACGCGGTGGCCCGTCGCGCAGCTGCGCCAAGTGTTTGTCGAGGTCGCTGAGTTGGTGCACGGCCAGCTCGTAGAGGGCGCGCTGCCAGCGTCGCTCGGGGTCACCGTCGTCCGAGACGGCCTCGCGCCGCACGGCGTCGACGTCACCGAGCAGCCGACGCGTCTGCGTGATCAGCGCGTCGACCGAACCGTGCTCCGGCGGCTGGGCGGCGGGGCGGTCCGCGAAGACATGGGGTGACATGGCGTACTCCGATACAGGCGCGGCACGACCAAGAGTGACGGAAGGACCGGTAATGACTGTCGCACAGCCGGACAGGCCCCGTAAGGGGTTTGGCAACACCCGGTGCGGTGATGCTTCTGGCATATACCTAAGTCCTCCCGGGCGTGCCGTTCACGCGCGCAGCCACACCGCCGTGTCCCGCGGGAGCCGCCCCTCGTCGTCCAAGGGGCCACTGGTCAGCAGGAGACGTGCATGGGGCGGGAGCTCGGCCGCCGGATCGGCGAAGTTGACGACACAGACCAGGCCCTCGCCCCGGGCAAGGGCCAGCACGCCGGGGGGACCGGGGAGCCAGCGCATCGGCTCGTCACCGAAGCCAGGCTCCGAGCGACGCAGGCGCAGCGCCTCGCGGTAGAGCGAGAGCATGGAGTCGGGATCGGCTGCCTGGCGCGCGGCGGCGTAGGTCCCCCAGTTCGCCGGCTGCGGCAACCAGGGCTCCCCGCCCGACCCGAAGCCGTACGAAGAACCGTCCTGCGTCCAGGGCAGGGGCACCCGGCAGCCGTCGCGGCCCGGGTCGGTGCCGCCGGAGCGGAAGTGCATCGGGTCCTCGATGCGACCGGGCGGCACCTCGGCCTCGGGCAGGCCCAGCTCCTCCCCCTGATAGAGGTAGACGGCGCCCGGCAGGGCCAGCGACAGCAGAGCCGCCGCGCGCGCCCTGCGCGTGCCGAGCGCCAGGTCCGTGGGCGTGCCGAAGCGCTTCGCAGCGAACGCGAACGTCGTGTCCGTCCGGCCGTAGCGGGTCACGGTCCGTGTCACGTCGTGGTTGCACAGGACCCAGGTCGCGGGAGCCCCCACCGGCGCGTGGTGGGCCAGCGTCATGTCGATGGATTCGCGCAGTTCCGCAGCGTCCCACGGGCGGGACAGGAAGTCGAAGTTGAAGGCCGTGTGCAGCTCGTCGGGGCGCAGATAGCGCGAGAAGCGCTCGGGTTCGGGGACCCACAGCTCGCCGATGAGCACCCCGTCGTACTCGTCGGCGACGGCCCGCCAGGCGCGGTAGATCGTGTGCAGCTCGTCCCGGTCGACATAGCCGCTCGTGTCGTCCGCGGCGGCGTCCGCGAGCGCCGGGTCCTTGGCGAGCAGCGCCGCCGAGTCGACGCGTACGCCCGACGCGCCCCGTTGGAACCAGAACCGCAGCACCTCCTCGTGCTCGTGGCGTACGGAGGGATGCGCCCAGTTGAGGTCGGGCTGCTCGGGCGTGAAGAGATGCAGGTACCACTCGCCGTCGGGGACGCGGGTCCAGGTCCCGCCGGCGAACTGGGACGGCCAGTTGTTGGGCGGCAGTTCGCCGTGCGCGCCCCGGCCGGGCCGGAAGTGGAACAGTTCGCGCTCGGGGCTGCCGGGACCCGCTGCGAGCGCGGCCCTGAACCAGGCGTGCCGGTCGGAGACATGGTTGGGCACGACGTCGACGATGACGCGGATGCCGAGGTCGCGCGCCTCCTCGATGAGTTTCTCCGCCTCGGCGAGCGTGCCGAAGGACGGGTCGATCGCGCGGTAGTCGGCCACGTCGTAACCGCCGTCCGCCATCGGGGAGCGGTACCAGGGGGTGAACCAGATCGCGTCGATCCCCAGCCGGGCCAGGTGTGGCAGCCGGGCTCTGACCCCCGCGAGATCGCCCGTGCCGTCGCCGTCGCCGTCGGCGAAGCTGCGTACGTACACCTGGTAGATGGCGGCGGAACGCCACCAGTCGCCGGTGTCTGAGGAATGGGGGGCTGCCACGTAGAGGTCCTTTCGGGCAGGAGGGCGCGCCGGGGCGCGCCGTCACTGAGGCGGCGTACGGGGGGAGGGGAGGGGCAGCGGGCGTCAGCCCTTGAGGCCGCCCGCGGTGAGACCGCTCATGATGTTGCGCTGGAACAGCAGGAAGAGGATCAGAGTCGGCAGCGACGCGATGGTGAGCGCGGCGATCAGCCAGTTCTCCGGCACGCCGCTCGCCAGCGAGTAGATGCCGACGTTCAGGGTCTGCTTGCCGGGGTCGGGCAGCGTCAGCATCGGCCAGAGGAAGTCCTTCCACACGCCGACGACCGCGAAGATGGAGACGACGCCCAGGATGGGCCGTGAGATGGGCAGCACCACGGACCGCAGTGTGCGCAGCGCGGATGCCCCGTCGATGGACGCGGCGTCCAGCAGCTCCTGAGGGATCGAGTCGAAGAACCGCTTGAGCAGGAAGATGTTGAAGGCGTTGGTGACGGACGGCAGCCAGATCACCCAGGGGCTGTTGAGCAGATTGCGCTCGAAGACCGGCACGTCGAGGACGGTCAGGTACTGGGGGACGACCAGGACCGTCGCCGGGATCATCAGCGTCGCCAGCATCATGGCGAGGATGACGTTGCCGAACAGGGGACGCAGCTTGGACAGCGAGTAGGCCGCGGCGACGTCGAGGACGAGCTGGAAGGCGAGCGCGCCGAACGCGTAGTACAACGTGTTGCCGAGGAGCTTCGCCAGATCCATCACCCGCCACGCGTCCCCGTAGTTGCCGGGGTGCACGCTGGTGGGTACGAGCGTCGGCGGTGCCTTGACGAACTCCTGCGTGGTCTTGAGGCCGCCGCTGACCATCCAGTACATCGGTCCCAGGAAGACCAGCGTGAACAGGACCATCACCAGGGCGAAGACGCACCAGTAGACGACCTTGCCGCGCCGTCTGCCGAGCTGGGCCGGCGAGATCAGGGTCCGGGGGCGCATCGTGTCGGTAGCCATGTGAACTCCCGTGCCGGTCAGTCTTCTCGGGTGCGGCTGAGGCGGACGTACACTGCGGAGAACCCCGCGAGCAGGACGAGCAGGACCAGGCCGAGGGCCGCCGCTCCGCCGTAGTTGTTGAAGTTGAAGGCGTACTGGTAGATGAGGTAGACGACGGTCATGGTCGACCCCTCGGGGCCCGCGCCGTTGGTGAGCAGGAACGGCTCGGTGAAGACCTGCATCGTGGCGATGATCTGCATCAGGAACATCAGCGAGAGGATCAGCCTCGTCTGAGGGATCGTCACATGCCAGATCTTGCGCCACAGTCCGGCGCCGTCCAGCTCCGCGGCCTCGTACAGCTCGCCGGGGATGCCCTGGAGCGCGGCGAGATAGATCAGGGTCGCGCCGCCCATGTTCATCCAGGTCGCCGCGATGACCACGGAGATCATCGCCGTGCTCGTCGACTGCAGCCACTGCTGGTCGGGTATCCCGAAGATGCCGATGATCCGGTTGAACAGCCCGTAGCCGGGGTCGTAGAAGTACTTGAACAGCAGGACCGAGGCGACCGGCGGAAGCATCACCGGCAAGTAGACGAGCATTCTCAAGTAGCCCTGGCCGTGCCGGAACTCATTGAGCAGGACCGCCACGAGGAAGGGCACCGCGAAGCCCAGCACGAGCGCGAGTCCTGTGAACAGGAGGGTGTTGCGCCAGGCCTGCCAGAACGCCGGGTCGTTGAAGACGTAGGAGAGGTTGGACCAGCCGGCCCAGGTGGTTCTGCCGTCCTTGTTCTTCTGGAAGGCCAGGAAGAACTCCCTGACCATCGGATACCAGGAGAAGAAGGAGAAGCAGAGCACCGCGCCGATCAGGAAGCCGTGGGCGGAGAGATTGCGCTGCACCGCTCGGGCCAACGGGCCGCGCTGCACCGGGAGTTGGTGCGGCGCACGCGCGGGCGCCGGCGAGCTCTTGGACACGGTGGGGGCCGACATGGTCGCTCCTCGGGATGCCGGTGCCGTGGGCTACTGGTTGGCCAGCACCTGGTTGACCTGCCGCTCCGCGGTGGCGAGCAGCTTGTCCACGTCGGCGTTGCGGTTGGTGAGGACGCCCGACATCACGTTGTCGAGGACCTTGTAGATCTCCTGTGCCTTCGGCGGCTCCGCCTTGCCGGGCACAGTGTTAGCCAGGAACGGCTTGAAGTTCTCGACGGGCATCGTCGCGTTCTCCGTACGGGACGCGAGGTCCTTGGCCTTGGTGGCACCGGTGAAGAAGTTCGGCTGCGGCAGGCCCACGGGGAGTTTGTCCGCCTTGGTGCGGTCCCACTGGAACTGGCCCTTGCCCGGGGTGAGGGTCTTGAAGTTGAGCCAGGCGACGGCCGCCTTGATCTTGTCGGGCGAGGAGCCCTTCTTGATCATGTAGTCGTTGCCCCCGAAGAGCGTGGTCCTGCCACCGGGGATCGGGCCCATCCCGAAGTTCTCGTACTTGGCGCCCAGTTGCTGGACCATGTACGTGATGTCGTCGGGGGCGGCGAGGAACATGCCGAGCTTGTCGGAGGCGATCTGCTTCTGGAGGTCGCCCCACTTCAGCAGCTGCGTCCTGCCCATGCTGTCGTCCTTCCAGCGCATGTCGTGCAGCTGCTGGGCGACCTGCTTGCCGGTGGCGTCGTTGAACGCGGCCTTCTTGCCGTCGGCGGAGACGACGTCGGCGCCGAGGCCGTACATCGCTGCGGTGAAGTGCCACCCGCCGGTGTTCTCCGCGCTGTACTCGCCGTAACCGGAGATGCCGTTGCCGAGGCCGGCGATCTTCTTGGCGGCGGTGCGGACCTCTTCCCAGGTCGTCGGCGGCTTGTCCGGGTCGAGGCCGGCGCGCTCGAAGAGCTTGCGGTTGATCAGCAGGCCCATCGTGTAGTTGCTGGTGGGCAGACCGTAGAGCTTGCCGTCCTTCTTGAGGACGCCGAGGACGTTCCCGTCGATGGAGTCCAGCGCCGGCACGGTCTTGGGCGTGACGTAGGCGGTGATGTCCGCGGCGCCGTCGTTGTCGAGCACCTGCTGGAGATCGGTGAAGTACGTGTAGAAGACGTCCGGTTGGGACTTCGCCTTGAGCTGGGCGGTGAAGCGGGCGGGTTCCTCGCACTGGCCCGGCGTGGACTTCCCGTTGATCGTGACGTTCGGGTACTTCTTGTTGAACTCCTTGACGTCCTCCTTCCACTCCCTGAGCTCGGCCGCCTTCGCCGCCGGCGGCATGCAGTCGATGGTGAGCGTGACCTTGGTCTTCGGATCCAGGGGGGCCGATATGTCGGCCTTCGAGCCACCGCCCGACCCGCTGTTGTCGTCGCTGCTGCTGGTGCCGCAGGCGGCGAGGGAGGTCAGGGTGAGCACGGCGGCGACCGCGGCCGCGGAGCTACGGCGGGTGGGGCGGAACCAGGAGCTTCTCATCGGTGGTCCCCTTCGGGCATGAGCATGGAGGGCCCACGGCTGACGACAACCGCAGGAACGCCCACGGCTGCCGCGCAGCCGGGGCGCGGCACACTCAACCACCGCGAACAGGTGCCCGCAATATGTCGTGCAGACTCTGCAAAAAATTGACTATGCCTCGGTTGTCCCGGACGGGGCCTGTGCCGTGGAGCCGCGTACCACCAGTTCGGGCTCGAACAGCAGCTCACCGGGCGTCACCGAGCCGCCCTGGATCTGCGTGACGAGCAGCTCGACGGCGGCCCGGCCCATCGCCTCGATCGGCTGGCGCATGGTGGTGAGGGGCGGCTCCGTGCAATTCATGAACGCCGAGTCGTCGTACCCGACCACCGAGATGTCGTCCGGCACCCGCAGCCCCTCGCGCCGCGCGGCCCGCACCGCGCCGAGCGCCAGCGGGTCGCTCGCGCAGATGATGCCCGTGATGCCGCGCCGCATGAGGCGCGCAGCCGCCGCCTGGCCGCCCTCCAGGGAGAACATGGCCCGCTCGACCGCGTCCTCGGGCAGTGTCCCGCCGGCTGCCCGCACCACGCTCCGCGCGGCGGCGAGTTTGCGTTTCGACGGCACATGGTCGTCCGGGCCGAGCACGAGCCCGATGCGTTCGTGACCCAGCAAGGACAGGTGCCGCCAGGCCTGCTCGACCGCGACGGCGTCGTCGCACGCCACGCACGGGAAGCCGAGGTCCTCGATCGCCGCGTTCACGAGGACGACGGGGACCTTGCGTTCCGAGAGCAGCCGGTAGTGCTCGTGCCGGGCGTCCGCCTGGGCGAACTGGCCGCCCGCGAAGACCACGCCGGACACCTGCTGCTGGAGCAGCAGTTCCACGTAGTCCGCCTCGGAGACCCCGCCGTTGGTCTGGGTGCACAGGACGGGGGTGAGGCCCTGCTGGGCGAGCGCGCCGCCGATCACGTCCGCGAACGCGGGAAAGATCGGGTTCTGCAGTTCCGGCAGGACGAGCCCGACCAGGCGCGCGCGCTCGCCGCGCAGCTGGGTCGGCCGCTCGTAGCCCAGGACGTCCAGGGCCGTGAGCACGGCCTGCCGGGTGGCCTCCGAGACGCCGGGCTTGTTGTTGAGCACCCGGCTGACCGTCGCCTCGCTGACGCCGACCTTCTGTGCCACCTGCGCAAGTCTCCGTGTCATGGAACGCAAGATTAGCGCAAGAATTGCAGTCTGCTTGCGTAAGGTCGGTGACGGATGCCCAGGGCGCGGAGACAGGCGCCCTGGGCCCGGGTTCCGTCCGCCGAGGGGCGGCCGGACGGCCTGCGGATCCTGACGTCAGCGCACGTCGCCCGTGGCCGGATCGACGACCTTCTCCACGAGGAGTTCCAGGACGCGGCGGTCCTCGTCGGCCGTGGCGCGTGCGGCCGGGCCGCCCGGGTAGGTGTCGAACAGCACGTGCGTGGCGCCGAGTTCGGCCAGCATGTGAAGGTCTGAGCGGACCTGTTCGACGCTGCCGTGGCCGAGCGGGCGGTCATCGGTGTCGGGCCGCTCCTCGAGCGCGATCTGCAGTCGCGGCACGAGCTCCGGCACGGGCCGGCCGGCCTTCTCGGCCTCGGCGGCCACGACCGGCAGCTTCGCGCGCAGGCCCTGAAGGGTCGGCATGAAGGGGTGCCATCCCTCGCCCAGGCGCGCGGCCCTGCGCAGCGCGGCGGGCGAGTCGCCGCCGACCCAGACCGGCAGCTGCGCGGCAGAGGGTGCGGGGGCCGTACGGATGCCCTCGTACGAGACGTAGCGCCCCTCGAAGGTGCACGGGTCCTGCGCCCAGGCGGCGCGGATCGCGGCCAGGTACTCGTCGGTGATGGCGCCGCGCTCCTCGAACGGGACGCCCAGCGCGCGGTACTCGGCGGCCGACCAGCCGACGCCCGCGCCGAGGATGAAACCGGCGTCGTTGAGCTGGTCGATGTTGGCCGCGAGCCGCGCCGTCTGGAGCGGGTGCCGGTACGGGATGACGGTGATGGTCGTGCCGAGCCGGAGCCCCGGGACCCGCCCCGCGAGATGCGCGGCCAGGACGAACTGGTCGTAGAACGGGGCGGGGTACACCTCGTGCACGTCGGGGGTGACGGCTATGTGGTCGGAGATCATCGCGAATGTGAAGCCCAGCGCGCGGGCGTCCGTCGCCTGGCGCTCGAGGGATCGCGGGGTCGTGCCGGAGCCGAAGTTGAGAAGGTTCACGCCGAATCGCATGATCCTCAGTCTTGATGGTCATGGGCGGGCTTGTCGAACCGGGGTTGCCGAAGGCGGGTTGGGGGCAACTCGGGTCCACCCCTGGTGCGCCGCGGGGTCGGCGTGCCCGCAGGGCACGGGAGCGCAGGTGTGTGCACAGGTGCAGGAACCCGGCGTCAACAGGCCCGCCTCGGCCTCGTAGTTGCCGCCGCCCGCGAAGCGCACCCAGCGCCCTTCATCTGGATCACGCCGGGGTCGAGGGGCATGATGCCGCGCCTCGCGGCGTTGTCGTCAGTCGCCGACGCTCCGCTTCCGCTGCTGCCTCGGCCTTGCGACGCACGGCTTCTTCCTCGGCCTTGCGACGCACGGCGCCATGCCCCGCTCCCTGGTCCGGTCCGGTCCGATCCGGACGGAAGGCCCTCGGGCGTCCAGCCCCGGCAGCCGGTGTCCTCCTGGGTGGCGGACTGTCAGGTGTTCTCCGCGGCGCGGTCCCGGTGCGTCGCCCTGGATCTCGGTGACGAACCAGGGGGCTGCGCCGCCCAGTTCCGACCGGCCGACCACGGGGGAACAGGGCAGCGGCTCGCGCGGACCGGGGCGTGGCCGTGCGTGAGGCCGCAGCAAAGGCGCCTCGCCTGACCCGGTCCCGCCGGGTCACCTAGAGTGCGGCGGGTGGTCACAGTGTCGGTGGAAGGACGCGTATGTCGCGGTATCGCGAGTTCAAGTTCAGGGCCGTGACGTCGTTCCAGCGGCGTATCGGCAACCCCCTTCTCTCCCGGCTCCCCGGCCAGATCCTGCTGGAGACCACCGGCCGCACGTCCGGGCTGCCCCGGCGGACACCGGTCGGCGGTCGCCTGGTCGGCCGTGAGTTCTGGTGGGTGTCCGAGTACGGCGACAAGTCGCAGTACGTACGCAACATCCGGGCCGACCCCAAGGTCCGCGTCCGGATCAAGGGGCGCTGGCACACGGGTACGGCCCATCCGCTTCCGGAGGACGACGCCCGCGCGCGGCTGAAGGACCTGCCGCGGTACAACAGCGCCGCCGTGCGCGCCCTCGGCACGAACCTGCTGACACTGCGGGCCGACCTCACCGACTGAGGGGCCCGCGGTGCGGTGAGGTGAACTGGAGTGTGCCGGAGCCGAGTTGACGGTCTCGGGGCGGCGGGATCCGATGGGGTGGATTCGGTGACGATCGGTTACCGGGCGCGCTCGACTGGCTACACTTGCGCGGCACGTCACGTCGGGCAGCTCGTCCGGCCGCACCCCGGAAGGTCCCTGCATGACTGCCCGTTCCCAGCCGGTCTCTCCTCTCCCCGAGCGGGTCGGCGCGCTGCGCGTCAGCGCCCGGCACCTGGCGAACGCCGCCGTCGCGCCGGTGGAGAGAAGCCCCGGGGGAGCGGGCGGCGACGTGTACGGAGCCGTCGAATCCCCTTACGGCACCCGTCTGTTGATGGGTGACGTCATGGGCAAAGGCGGCGCGCTCGCGCGCATCGCGGACAACGTCTTACGCGCCTGGCGTGATCTCGCCGCCTGCGAGGCACGGTTGGAGGGCATCGCCGTACGGCTGCACTCGCTGGTCGCGCACTCGGACGAACCCGACCGCTTCGTCACGGCGACCCTGCTCAGCGTCGAGTCCGACGGATCCGCCCAACTGGTCTGCTGCGGACACCCGCCGCCCGTCCTGCTGCGCGACGGCGCCGCCGTCCACGCGGCGGTCCCCGCGCCCGCGCCGCCGCTCGGCCTGCTCGACCTCCACTCCGGATGGTGCGCCGCCCAGCCGGTGCCGGCCACCGCCTGGGAGTGCATGCTGCTCTACACGGACGGGGTGAGCGAGGCCAGGGACGCGCGCGGTGCGTTCTATCCGCTGGCCGAGCGGGCCGCCGCCCTGGGGAACGCGGCCCTCGAAGACTTCACCGACGCCCTCGCCGCCGACCTGCTGCGCCACGCGGAGGGCCGGCTCCAGGACGACGCCTCGCTGCTCGCGGTGCGCGCCGCGGCCTGATGCCGGGCGGGCGAGGGGTCAGACCTGCAGGATCCCGGCGCCGTCGGACTCGGCCAGAGCCTCGTCCGCGCGGGCCGGGGTCGTCTGCCACAGAGTCGTCACCGGCATCCAGACACGCAGCCCGCCCGGCTCGGAGAGTGAGGCGGCGGTGAATTTCTTGCCGTCGTGTTCCGGATTCGTCGCCACCACGACGTAGCCGACCGACCGGACGTCGCTGTCACCGCTCGCGGAGTCGCTGTCACCGCTCGCGGACAGCGACCGCACGACGGCGTGGGCCGTCTTCCCGGCGTCGAGCTTGTACGTGGAGCTGCCGGAGAGCGGGAACGGGACGGCGGCCCCGTCCAGATCGCCGTACGTGACCAGCGGCACGCGGTCCACGAGGCAGGCGCGCGAGGAGTGGTTCTTGACGCTCAGGCGCAGGACGTGGTCCTGACCCGACGCGGCAGCCTTCAACGTCAGCGCGTTCTCCGCGCAGGGCTTGAGGGCGGCGGCCGGTGCCGCGGCGGGGTGCGTGGGGCGGATGTCGGTCGACGCGGCGGCGGCCACGCCGGTGGCGGCCCCGGTGGCGGACACCAGCAGCGCGGCGGCGGAGGCGGCAAGGACGGTGCGAGTGAGCATCAGTCTGATCTCCCGGCGGACAGTGGCTGTCGCATTTCACCCGAAATAACGCTTATGGAGCGTATCTCGAATGGCCGCGTCTGCCCACGTCGGCGCCCGCGCCGTTGACGAGACCGCCGGGGGCAGGGGTTCGCGGGCGCCCGGATCGAGGTGTGGCGGGCGCCCGGATCCGGGTGTGACGGCCGCCCGAATGCAGTGCGCGCAAACATTGCAGAGTGTGCAAGAATCTTCGGCGTGATGACATCAGGCACCGCGGCGTCGGCGGTCCGCGAGCAGGCGCCGGCCGAAGGGCTGCGCGCCCGGCGACGGCGCCAGACCCGGGCCGAACTGCACGCCGCCACGGTCCGCCTGGCCCGTGAACACGGCCTCGAACACGTCACGGTCGAGATGATCAGCAAGGAGGCCGGGGTCTCCCCGCGGACCTTCTTCAACTACTTCCGCACCAAGGAGACCGCCCTCTTCGCCTGGCCCGGCGGCCTGACCGAGGCCGAGGCGGAGCAGTTCGTCTCCGCGCCCGGCCGCGGCCCCGACGCCGTGCTGCGGGACCTGGGCGACGTCTTCGCCACGCACGTCGACGAGATGCCGCCCGGCGCCGGAGTGTTCGAGGATGTCCTCGCCGTCGTCGAGAAGGTGCCCTCGGCCCTCGGCGCGTTCCTCGCCGAGTGCGACGCGCTCGAACGGGACCTCGCCGGCACCATCGCCCGCCGCACCGGAGACGCCCCCGACGGGCAGACCGTCGCGCTGCTCGCGGGAATCGCCATGACCGCCGTACGCAACGGCCTCATGCGAGGGGTCCGCGACGCGCGGCATCCCGACGGCCCCGCGGCCTCGGTGCGCGACTCCTTCACCGCTCTGCGCGGCCTCCTCGCCCCGGCGCACACCCCACACGCCACCACCGAGCGGGAGGCCTGAGGCGCGGCTCCCGCAGCGCGACCCGGCCGCCGCCCCCACGGCGCCGGTGCGAGCGCTCCCCGCGCAAGGCCCCCAGCGACTTTCCACCCCAAAGCCCCGAAGACTCCCCGAACTCCCCGGGCGGCGACCGCTCGCGCGCCGCGCATTCCATCCCTTCACGTACGGAGACCTGAGCATGACCCACGCCCCCGCACCGGCGGGCACCGATCCGGCCCCTGAGGACGGAATGGACAAGCCGCACAACTTCGGGCTGATCTTCGGCGCGCTGATGCTGACGATGCTGCTCGGCGCGCTCGACCAGACCATCGTCAGTACCGCCCTGCCCACCATCGTCGGCGAGCTCAACGGCATCGAGCACATGGCGTGGATCACCACCGCGTACATCCTCGCCGCCACCATCGGCATGCCGGTCTACGGCAAGCTCGGCGACCTCATGGGCCGCAAGAACATATTCCTCGCGGGCATCGCGCTCTTCCTGGTCGGCTCCGTGGTCTGCGGGCTCGCCCCGAACATGGGCACGCTCGTCGCGGGCCGCGCCCTCCAGGGCCTGGGCGGCGGCGGCCTCATGATCACCTCGCAGGCGATCATCGCCGACCTCGTACCGCCCCGGGAACGCGCCAAGTACATGGCCCCCATGGGCGCCGTGTTCGGTCTCTCCTCGGTCGTCGGGCCGCTGCTCGGTGGCTGGTTCACCGACGAGCACTCGTGGCGCTGGGCGTTCTGGGTCAACCTGCCGCTCGGCGTCCTCGCCTTCTTCGTCGCGGCCGTCGCGATCAAGCTGCCGCGCAAGGCCGTCAAGGTCACCCTCGACTACCTCGGCACCGCACTGATGGCCGCCGCCGTCACCTGCACCGTGCTGTTCGCCAGCTGGGGCGGCACGCAGTACGACTGGTCCGACCCGCTGGTCATCGGGCTCGGCATCGGCGCGGTCGTCGCCTGGGTGCTGTTCTTCGTCGCCGAGAAGCGGGCCGCCGAGCCGGTCATCCCGCTGCACCTCTTCCGCAGCCCGATCTTCAACGTCGCCACGCTCCTCGGCATGATCGTGATCGGCCTCGGCATGTTCGCGATCGTCGGCTACATGCCCACGTATCTCCAGATGGTCTACGGCAAGACGGCCACCGAGTCGGGGCTGCTGCTCATCCCGATGGTCGTCGGCATCATGGCCACGGCGCTGCCGTCCGGCGCGATCATGAGCAAGACCGGCCGCTACAAGATCTATCCGATCGTCGGCACGGTCGTCATCATGCTCGTCGCGTTCCTGATGTCCCGCCTCGACGTGAACGACCCCGTCTGGCTGGTCTGCCTGTACGTCGGACTCGCGGGCGCCGGTGTCGGCCTGATGATGCAGACGCTCGTACTCGCCGTGCAGAACGACTTCCCGGGCGCCGAGGTCGGCACCGCCACCTCCGCGAACAACTTCTTCCGCGAGATCGGCGCCACCCTGGGCACCGCTGTCGTCGGCGCGGTCTTCGCCAGCCGCCTCACCGACCAGCTCGCCACGCGCCTGCCGGCGAACGCCGCATCGAAGGTCGGCGACAGCGACTCGCTGACGCCCGCGCTGGTACGGGCCCTGCCGGCCGACCTGCGCGCCACGGTCGTCTCCTCGTACCAGGAGGCACTCGTTCCGATCTTCCTGTACCTGGTGCCCGTCTTCGCGGTCGGTCTCGTCCTCGCCTTCGTCCTGAAGGAGAAGCCGCTCGCCGACAACGAGGACTGGCACGCCGAGAACGAGACGGCGCGGCCGGGCGGTGAGGAGAAGGAACTGGAGCCTGCCGCCGGCTGAGCCGGTTAGACCCGGCCGAGTGTGTGGCACCGGGCGCGCCCGTCGGAGGTCTCTTCGGCGGGCGCGTTCCGCGTTGTCCGGTGCGGTCGTGCGGTCGTGCGGTCGTGCGGTCGTGCGGCTGTGCTGGGTGGGCTGCCGTTGTGGGGCTCGGCTTGTGGCCGGATCCGCGGTCTGCTCTCAACTCGGCCATCGGTGCGGGTGGTTCAGCGTGCTCTTGCGAGGAACCCCGGGGATTCACCCCCGGGAGGAATCGCATCCGATGACGGCGATGCGGAGCATAGCCGCGGCAACGGGCGCGGCGCACGCAAGAAACCGGGCCCCAGTGCCCGGTGAGGAATGTGCACTGTTCGAATGCCGGTACGCCAGGCGGCGGGTAGCGTCACGGTCGTGAAGTTGACCGTGCAGGTGAAACTCCTGCCGACGCCCGTGCAGGCGTCGGCACTTGAGCAAACCCTGCATGCCTGCAATGAGGCCGCGACCTGGGTGTCGTCCGTGGCGTTCGAGAAGGGCATCAAGCGCAACTTCGCCCTGCGTGAGCACACCTACGGCCAGGTCAAGGAGCGGTGGAACCTGGGTGCGCAGGCTGCTCAGCATGTCATCAAGAAGACCTGCGACGCCTACACCACGCTCAAGGCGAACCTGACGGCAGGACACCTCGGCAAGCCGGGCTCGCAGCGTTACCGGCGGGCCACCGAAAAGCCGATCGCTTTCCGCCCGACGGGCGGGCAGCCGTATGACGACCGGATGCTGTCCTGGCAGTACGCGGAGCGCACGGTGTCGATCTGGACCCTGTCCGGCCGCATGAAGCAAGTGGCGTTCACCGCCGCCCCCGAACATCTGGCCCGTCTGGCCCTGTACCGCAAGGGCGAGTCGGACCTGTTGTTCCGCGACGGGATGTGGTTCCTTACCGCTACCTGCGAGGTCCCCGAGACCGAACTCGACACCAGCGTCACCCAGTTTCTGGGGGTCGATCTGGGGATCGTGAACATCGCGACCACCTCGGACGGCCAGATCATGGCCGGACGCCGCCTGAACCGCGGGCGTCTGCGCGAACGCACCCTGCGGCACAAACTCCAGCGCAAGAACACCCCGTCCGCCAAACGCCGGTTGAAGAGGCGGCGTCGTAAGGAGGCGCGGCGGGCGCGGGACATCAACCATAAGATCGCGAAGCATGTGGTGGCCGAGGCAGAACGCACCGGACGCGGAATCGCCCTGGAAGACCTCACGGGCATCCGCGCGCGGGTACGGCTTCGCAAGCCCCAACGGGCCACCCTCCACTCCTGGGCCTTTGCCCAGCTCGGAGATTTCATCGCGTACAAGGCCCGCAAGGCGGGGGTGCCGGTGGTGCACGTCGATCCGGCGTACACCTCGCGCACCTGCGCCGAGTGCGGGTACATCGACAAGGCGAACCGGGCCAGTCAGGCCCGTTTCGTGTGCCGGTCCTGCGGATTCGTTGATCACGCAGACCGATGGGGGTACCCCCTGCTCGAACGTAGTTGAGAGCTTGGGGGAGGCTCCCGCAACATCCGCCACCGTGCGGAAGAGTTGTGGCGACGCGGGGCGCAGTCAACCGCCCCAGTCCCGCCCCCGAAGAACGGGCGCGGGACAGGACGCAAACGCAGCGCCACAGCCAGTGGCGCCCGTTGTGCAAGCCCGGGACCTTTCAGTCCCAGGTGATTGACTCGTCGATCCACTCGCCGTCCCGCATCAGATCCCGTCCCGCCAGCTCGTTGGCCTCCCGCCAGGCCTGGACTCGCCGCGGTGCGACGCGGAAATAGAGGTACTCCGAGCTCAGCGTGCGCGGGTCGAAGCCTGTCTTCTCCGCGAACGCGTCCTTGACGTCGTCCGGGAGTTCGGCGGCCGTCAGCGTCTGCGCCGTGCCCTCGATCATGACGACGTCACGCGTCGGGCCGACGCCGAGCCGGGCCCGCCCCGTGGCCCGCAGATTGCGTCCCGTGGGACTGGCTGCCGGAGTGGCGAGCAGCAGCGTCGTACCGTCCCACAGGAACGACAGCGGTACGAGATACGGCGTCGCGCTCTCCTCGTCGGCCGTGGCCACCCATACGTCCTCGTCGCGTTCGAGCCTGTCGAGGGTGTCCTGCTTGCGCTGCTTCGCGGTCCGGGCGGGTGGCATCGGCGTCTCCCTGTCGCATCGGGCGGATTCCCTGGTCACTGTTATGACACGGGCCGGCCCTGGAATGTGACGGATGGACGAGAACGCGATCCTCGTCCTGGCCGGCATGCGCGGCATCCGCTTGATTCAGGGCTTGCGCGGCATCAGCGGCATGCGTGTCGTGGCCGTCATCCGCTCAGTAATGGCGACACTCGGTGTCGTGATTTCGGGTCATGCTCGAACCGGGGGCGGGCCGCGGCGGTCCGTCCGGCAGCAGCGAGGAGGCGGCTCCATGACGCAGGAACCCGGGACCGGAAGTGCCCGGCTGGACGGCAAGGTCGCCCTCGTGGCGGGCGCGACCCGTGGCGCGGGACGAGGCATCGCCGTGGAACTCGGCGCGGCCGGCGCCACGGTGTACGTGACCGGCCGCACCACGCGGGCCCGGCGCTCCGAGTACGACCGGCCGGAGACCATCGAGGACACGGCGGACCTGGTGACCGCGGCCGGCGGGCGCGGTGTCGCCGTGCCCACCGACCACCTCGACCCCACCCAGGTCAGGGCACTCGTCGACCGCATCGCCACCGAACAGGGGCGGCTCGATGTGCTGGTCAACGACATCTGGGGCGGTGAGAACCTCTTCGCCTGGGACACCCCCGTCTGGGAGCACGACCTCGACGACGGGCTTCGCCTGCTCCGCCTCGCCGTCGACACGCACGCCATCACCAGCCACCACGCGCTGCCGCTCCTGCTCCGCAACCCCGGTGGTCTCGTCGTCGAGGTGACCGACGGCACGGCCGAGTACAACCGCGACAACTACCGCGTCTCGTTCTTCTACGACCTGGCCAAGAGCTCCGTCCTGCGCATGGGCTTCGCCCTCGGGCACGAACTGGGCCCACGCGGCGCGACAGCCCTCGCCCTCACCCCGGGCTGGCTCCGGTCGGAGATCATGCTCGGCCACTTCGGCGTCACCGAGGAGAACTGGCGCGACGCCTTGGAACAGATGCCGCACTTCGCCATCTCCGAGACCCCGTTCTACGTCGGCCGGGCCGTCGCCGCGCTCGCCGCCGACCCCGAAGTGGCCCGCTGGAACGGGCAGTCGACGTCCAGCGGGGCGCTTGCCCAGGTGTACGGCTTCACCGATGTCGACGGGAGCCGGCCCGACGCCTGGCGCTATCTCGTCGAGGTACAGGACCCGGGCAAGCCGGCTGACGCGAGCTCTTACCGCTGACGCTGGGGTCTGGGTCTGGGTCTGGGTCTGGGTCTGGGTCCGGGGGAGGGGTGTGGGGTCCGGTGGGGCGTCGGGCGTGGGTTCGGTGGCGCCTTTCAGATCTGCGACGGCCACACCTTCGTGTTCAGATCTGGGCCGGCCACACCTTGGTACCGCCGCCCCGCCACTCCACCAGCTCGGGGTCGTCCAGCCGTGCGTCCTCCAGGCCCGCTCGCCGCAGGAACTCGAGCACGTCCTCCTGTCCGGTCGCCAGCCCGGCGTCCTCGCCGCGGATGGTCACCCGGCGGCCGCCGGGCTGGGAGGCGTGCACGATCACAGGGGGAAATCCTTCAGGTTCGTCCATAGTCCTCAGCTTCCGTGACGTGAATCGGCTCCGCACCCGCACAGGGCACCGGGGCCGGACGCGTGGCGTGCGTCGCGGTCGGCCGCGGGGCGGAACGGGGCGGCGTGGCTCGTTCTCGTTCCGCCCACAATGACGTAACCCTCACGCGTGCGGCGGCCACTTCCCGATTGCGTCCAAATCGCCCTGTATTGACCCCAGTCGAGGTCTTGCCACCGGTCACCCGTGACAGAGAAGGACCAGTTACGGTGCTGTTGTGGTGATCACTCAGCAGGACAACGGGGAACAGGCAGTGACCGGGACCGCGCTGCTCCTTGCGGCCGCTCCGGCGAACAAGAGCTGCCTCATCGACGCGACGTCCGTCCTTCCCGCGCTCGCGGCCGTACCGCCCGGTGTGCTGACCGGCACCGCCGCCGCGACCGTCGTGGAACTCGCCGACCCCGTCGACCCGCAGACCGTCCTGACCCGCATCCGTACCGCGGCCGCCGCGCCCGGCCCCCTCGTCCTGTACGTGACCGGGCAGCTCCATCTCGATCACCGTCAGCGTCTGCTGCATCTCGCCCTGGCCCGTACGACGCCGTCGACCCTGCGGTACACGGCCCTGCCCTGGCACTGGCTCACCGGCGAACTCGCGCTGCGGCGGCCCGACACCACCACTGTGGTCCTCGATCTGGTGGCCGACGGTGACGCCTGGGGGCAGGTGCGGGACGGGGGGTTCGGTGTGGGGCCCGGGGTTCGGCTGTTCGGGCGGGTCTCGCCCCCGCCTCCGCGGCGTTCCACTGCCGTGCCCGGCTATCTCAAGACCTATGCGTCGACATGGCGCAACGGGCACCGTCCGCCGCTTGCGCACCTGCACGCTCAGGCGGCCGGGGAGGCCGGTCCGGGCGACGCGGTGTTCCTCGCGGTCGACGGTGGGCCGGGGAGCGTGGCCATGGCTCCCCAGTCGCCCGTGCCGGCCCCTCGGCAAGAGGCGGCGCCGGTCGTCGAGGCTCGCCCCGATGCCGATCCGCACCCGGCGATCCTCGCCGCCGCGCAGTCCGGGCGGCACGGTGAGGCCGCGGCCCTCGCCGCCATGTGGGAGAGCACCGCTCTGCGCACGCGTGGCGCGGGGTCGCCGGAGGCGCTCCACTGGCTCGAGGTGCGTGCGGATCTCGCCCGGCTCGCGCAGGATCCCGGACGTAGTTGCGAGCTGTGGACGGCTGCGGCGGAGGCTCGGCTGGCGCGCGGGCAGGCGACGGATTCGGACGATGTCGAGGCCGCCGTGGATCGCGCCCATCATCAGTGGGAGCAGCTGCGCGATCCCGCGCAGGCCCGTGCGCTTGCCGCGTCTCTCACGCGGTTGCGGCGTGCGGTTCCCGGGCGGCGGCCCGGGGCGCTCGAGGCGATCGGCCGGCGGATCTCGGCGCTGGAGAACGTGGCTGCGTCGCCGTGACGGACGGGTGGGTGGGGGTGCCGGTGTCCAGTTCGGTGCGTGTCGGCTTTGACCGTTGTGCTTTTGGGTGCGGGGCCGCGGGGGCATGTACGTGCTCGCTGTTCTACGGATGCACGTCGGCGAGCTGATCGCCGGTACGTGGTGCTGGTGGCTGCGCGCGCACATGCCCCCACGTCCCCTCCCGTCTGTGAGCGGCTGATCGCCGGTGGGACTCGCTGTTTTTCCGGGCCGCGTCTCGTACGCGGCCCATCGCTCGGTGGGCTTCCTTTCTTGGCTGGCCTGTTCGGCGTGTGGGGTGGGGCATGACGTAGTTCATGGAGCGGGGTGCGGAATGGGGAATTCCCGGGGGTGCTTCGTCGTTGACTCAGGCGTGGACGTGGATGGAGCTGTGTCCCCGGGCCTCATCTCATTCGCCTGCAAGGACGATCGTTCGGCTGATGCCTTGTGGAGCCCCCGCCGCGAGGCGACCGCCATCCGCGCCCACCCGGACCGCCCCGGCCGTGATCCCCCGTCACGGTCGGGGCACCTTCGTGTCCGGGATCCTTCAGCAGGACGTGCCGCCCTCTCGCCGCACACAATGGAGGCAGAGGCCACCGCTGAAGGAGGCGACGTGGACATCGACGATCAAGGGCGGGGAGACGACGTCTACCAGCCCGACGGGTCCGAGGTCCAGGACGACGAGGGTCTCCTCGACCAGGAGGACACCCTGCTCGGCGGCGGCGTCACCGATCCGCTCGACGAGGGCTATTCGCCGCCCGAGCGGCCCTGGGGGGTCGAGCACACCGGTGTCACCTGCACGGAGCAGCGGCTCGGCGAGACGCTCGACGAGCGTCTTTCGGAGGAGGTCCCCGACCTCGTCGTGCCGGAGGACGACGGCATCGGCGACACCTGGGACACCGACGGCGAACCGCTCGACGACGAGGTGGGTGCCGAGCGCTCCGGTCGGCTCGTGGCGCCCGATGAAGGGGTGCGCAAGGACAAGGAGGGCGAGCTGTTCGCCGAGGACGTCGGGATCGACGGTGCGGCCGCGTCAGCCGAGGAGGCCGCGATGCACCTCGTGGAGGACGTCCGCAGAGGGCGTGACCCGCGGCGGGTCACCGACTGACCGTGCGGGAGAGGTGAGCCCGGCTTAGTGTGACGGAAGTCAGCCGACTGCATTGCACCCCTGCGGGAGAGCCAGTGACGCAAACGCAGCCCGTCTTGGCGCCGTACTCGACAGCGGCCCTCTTTCTCGTGGTGACCACTGCACCCGGCGCCGAACCCCGCGTACGCGACCAGCTCGGTGGGTTGAACGGGCTGCTGCGGTCGGTCTCGTTCCGCTCTCCCGACTCGTTCCTGGCGTGCACCGTCGGCATCGGTTCTGTTGTCTGGGACCGGTTGTTCGGCGGGCCGCGGCCCGCCGGACTGCATCCCTTTCGTGAGCTGAACGGCGATCGGCACCGGGCCGTCGCCACTCCGGGGGATCTGCTCTTCCATCTGCGGGCACGGCGCATGGACCTCTGTTTCGAGCTGGCCGGCCACATCGTCGGGCAGCTCGGCGACGCCGCGACCGTCGTCGACGAGGTGCACGGCTTCAACTACTTCGACGACCGGGACCTGCTCGGGTTCGTCGACGGCAGCGAGAACCCGACCGGTGACGCGGCACGCTCTGCCGTGTTCATCGGCGATGAGGACGCCCCGTTCGCGGGCGGCAGTTACGTCGTGGTGCAGAAGTATCTCCACGACATGGCTGCCTGGAACGCCCTGTCGACGGAGGAGCAGGAGAAGGTCATCGGCCGTTCGAAGGCCGACAACATCGAGATGTCCGACGAGACCAAGCCCGCCGACTCCCACGTCGCCCTCAACACCATCACCGAGGACGGCGAGGAGCGGAAGATCGTCCGCCAGAACATGCCGTTCGGGACCCTGGGACGTGGCGAGTTCGGGACGTACTTCATCGGGTACGCGCGGACCCCCGCGGTCACCGAGCAGATGCTCGAGAACATGTTCATCGGCAGCCCTCCCGGCAACACCGACCGGATCCTCGACTTCTCCACCGCCGTCACGGGAAACCTGTTCTTCGTTCCCGCCGCAGACTTCCTCGACAACCTGCCGGACCCGCCCGCCCTGCCGGACGCCGCACGCGAAGTTCCCGCCCCTGCCGCGTCACCGCAGCCCGTCGTCGCCCCGCCCGACGGCTCGTTGGGCATCGGCGGCCTCAAAGGAGCCCCCGCGTCATGAACAATCTGCACCGCGAACTCGCCCCCATCAGCGAAGCCGCCTGGGCGGAGATCGAGCAAGAGGCCGGCCGCACGTTCCAGCGCCATGTCGCGGGACGCCGCGTCCTCGACGTCACCGGCCCCGACGGGCTCGAACTCGCCGCCGTCGGCACCGGGCATCTGCGGTCCGTCACCCCGCCCGCACCGGGAGTCATGGCGCGGCTGCGCGAGGCCCAGCCGCTGGTCGAACTGCGCGTCCCCTTCACCGTCAGCCGCGAGGCCGTGGACGACGTCGCGCGTGGCTCGAACGACTCCGACTGGCAGCCGGTCAAGGACGCGGCCCGCACCATGGCGTTCGCCGAGGACCAGGCCATCTTCGACGGCTACGCCGCGGCGCAGATCGAGGGCGTCCGCGAGCGCACGTCCAACCCCGTTCTGAGTCTGCCGGCCGAACCCCGCGACTACCCCGACACCATCGCGAGGGCCCTGACAGCCTTGCGCCTCGCCGGCGTCGACGGACCCTACTCGCTGCTGCTCGGCGCCGAGGCGTACACGGCGGTCAGCGAGACCACCGACCACGGATTTCCCGTGTCCGGCCACATCGCCCGGCTCCTGGACGGCGACCTGATCTGGGCACCCGCGATCAACGGCGCCTTCGTCCTGTCCACCCGCGGCGGGGACTACGAACTCCGCATCGGCCAGGATCTCTCGATCGGCTACACCTCGCACGACGCGACCGGCGTCGAGCTGTACTTCCAGGAGACGCTGACCTTCCTGATGTACACGGACGAGGCGGTCGTCGCTCTGCGGGCGTGACGGCGGGCGTTCTCGTCGTGGTCGGGGAGGTCGCGTCAGGTCCTGGACTCCTCCAGGCCGGGTGCGCCCCACACCGGGAACCAGCGTTCCAGGTCCGGTTCGATGTGGAGGTCGTCGCCGATCACCGCGCGTACGCGCAGTTCCAGGGCGTTGTCGCGCCGTTCTCCGGGGAGCGGCGCGAAGGGGTAGAACGTGCCCCGCTTGTAGAGGTAGACGAGCGCCAGCGAGTGACCCTCCGCATTGCGGAAGCCGGCCAGGGAGCAGAGGAGCTGGGGGCCGAAGCCGTTGCCCTCGAGTGTGGAGTTCACCGCGTGCAGATCGCCGACCAGTGCCGGGAGATCCGAGGGGGAGCGTCGGGAGAGCAGCCAGGTGTAGCCGTATTCGTCCCGGCTGAACTCCACCGTGGCGCCACGCTGCGTATCGGCGTTCAGCAGGTCCCCCACGTCCTCGCGGATCGTGTCGAAGGCCGTTCCCTCCACGGTCGTGAAGCACACCGAGCCCAGCCCGGTCGGCGTGAACCCGGCGGCCGCCTCCAGGGTGATCGCGGCCGACGGGAGGGCGAAGAGCCGGTCGAGGTCGGGCGGGGCGGGCCTGGTGCGCCCGAGCAGGATGTCCAGGAAGCCCATGTGGATCCCTTCGGGCTCAGGCCGGGCGGCCGAGGTCGGCGGAGATCGCCGCCAGCTGGGCGAGGCGTTGTTCGAGCGAGGGGTGCGTGGAGAAGAGCCGGGGCAGCGGGGCGTTCTTCGACAGCGCGGGGATGAAGTAGAACGCGTTGAACGCGCGGGCCGTCCGCAGATCCTTGCTCGGGATGCGGGCGATGTCCCCGTCGAGCTTGGTCAGCGCGGACGCCAGCGCCGACGGCCGGCCGGTGAGCAGTGCCGCGGCCCGGTCGGCGGCCAGCTCCCGGTACCGGGACAGTGCCCGGATGAGGACGAAGCTGATCGCGTAGACGGCGATCGAGACGCCCATGACCACCGCGAGGACCACCAGCGTGTTCTGGTCGCTCCTGCGGCGGCCGCCGAGCAGCTCGGAGTAGAACGCGAAGCGCACGACGATACCGGCGACCACACCGAGGAACGAGGCCACGGTGATCACGGCGACGTCGCGGTGCGCCACGTGGGAGAGCTCGTGCGCGAGGACGCCCTCCAGCTCGTCGGGCTCCAGACGGCGCAGCAGGCCCGTGGTCACGCACACCACCGCGTGATCGGCGTTGCGACCGGTGGCGAAGGCGTTCGGCAGGTCGGTGCCGGCGATGGCCACCCGCGGTTTCGGCATGTCGGCGGTCGCGCACAGCCGGTCGATGACGCCGTGCAGCTGGGGCTCCTCCTCACGGGTCACGATGCGCCCGTGCATGGCGTACAGGGCGATCCGGTCGGAGAACCAGTACTGCGACCCGAGGAGTCCCGCGGCGATCACGACGACCAGGAGCGTCGACTTGAGCAGGACCAGGAGCGCGGCGATGAACGCCACGTACAGCAGGCCCAGCAGGAACACGGTGACCAGCATGCGCGCGGTCAGCTGCCGGTCGGCCTTGAACCGGCTCCCTCCGGCCTTGAGGGTGGTTGCCACAGCCGTCACCGCCTTCGCTCCGCGGTGCGCGCCGCCGTACGGGCCGCTCACGCGGAGCGGGACGGCGGTGCGCTCACCTTCCACGATGCCACTTACCGGGACCCTTGCGACCAGTGGCGCACAGACGCTGTCGGTTCCTTGTCAGCCCCTGCTCCCGCCGTCCCTGCCAGGGCGCGTCGGCATCGCTCTAGAGTGGCGCCATGCCGCCGCGCGAGAGTGACGAACGGATCGCCGTGACACCTGAACCTCCCGTGATGAAGCCGGGTGAGGTGTGGACCGTGGGTGCCGTGATCCTCAATGCGCGGGGGCAGGCCTTCGCGCAGCGGCGAAGCCCTGACCGGCGCCTCTTTCCCGACACGTGGGACGTCGTCGGCGGCCATGTCGAGCCCGGCGAGAGCCTGCTCGGCGCGCTGGCCCGCGAGATCGAGGAGGAGACGGGGTGGCGCCTGCGGCGGGTGAGCGCGTTCCTCGGTGTCTCGACGTGGACCGGCGACGACGGTGGCGGCCGACGGCACGAGGCCGACTGGGTCGTCGAGGTCGACGGGGATCTGGACCGGCCCGCCCTGGAGTGGTCCAAGCACTCCGCGTACGGCTGGTTCGGCGCCGCCGATCTGGACCGGCTCAAGGAGAACTGCGGGCCGGGCGAGTTCCTGGTCCACGACCTGATCGCCCGCGTTCTGCTCGGCACGCGTTAGGGCTTTTCGTTTGGATCTTGCCGGGCCCGCGGGTGCCGGTACCGCGCCTCGCGGCGTGGTCGTCGGTCGCCGACGCTCCGCCTGGGCTCCTTCGTCCGCCTTGCGATGTACGGCGCCGGGACCCGCTCCCTGGTCCGGCCTGATCCGAACGAGAGGCCCTGGCCCCCGCCGGTGTGCCCCTCACTCCTCGTTCGTCCCCAGTACCAGTACCTGGATGGCCAGGACCGCGGCGCCGCGGGCCCACTCGTGGAAGTCGGAGACCTTCGTCTCCAGATGGACGGGGTCCGCCATGGGGTGGCGGTTGGCGAGGATCGCCTCGTGGACCGTGCCGCCCGCGACATCGGCGAGGCCCACCCCCTCGCCCGCCAGCAGGATCTTCTCCGGCATCGCGAAGTTGGCGATCTGCGCGACCAGCGTGCCCAGGGCTCGCGCCGCCTCGCCGGTCACGCGGGAGCAGAGCGGGTCGCCGGCCGCGGCGGCGGCCAGGATCTCCTCGTAGGTCACGTCGCGTCCGGTGGCCGCGCGGACCTGGTAGCAGATGCTGGGGATGGTCAACAGGGCCATGGCGCTGCCCCGTTCGCCCTCCGGGGTGAGCGGGCCGTTGGGGTCGATGATCCAGCGCTTGCCGACCCCGTGGCCGTCCTCTCCGGTGCGGACCAGGCGCCCGCCGAGCATCAGGCCGTAGCCGATGCCCGCCCCGATGGTGAGGACCGCGAACCGTTCGAGGCCGCGGCCGGCGCCGAACCAGGCCTCGGCCTCGATCAGCGCCGCCACGTCGCTGTCGACGACGACGGGCAGCCCCGTGCGCCCTTCGGCCATCTCGCCGAGCGGTACTTCCGCCCAGCCGAGGAAGGTGTTCGTGACGACGGTCGCCCGGTTCCGGACGTCGCCGCCCACGCCGATGCCGATCCCGGCGAGGCGGGGGAAGTTCTCCTGGAAACCGTTGGTCATCCGGTGCAGCAGGTCGGCGATCTCCTCCGGGTCGTGCGTGTCCAGGGGTTCGGAGCGGCGGGCGACGATCTCGCTTCTGAGGGTGGTGACCACCCCGTAGACCGCGTCACCCGTGATCTTGAACCCGGCGAAGCTCTGGGACCCGGCCACGATGTCGAGGGGCTGCGAGGGGCGTCCCTGGCGTAGTGAAGCCGCCGTCGTGGCCTCCTCGACGAGCAGACCGGACTCGATGAGCGGCTTGGTCAGGCGGGTGAGGCTGCCCGGGGACAGGCTGAGCCGCTTGGCGATCTCGCTGCGGGACAGCGGGCCATGGGTCAACACCTCGATCGCCACCGCCCGTTCACCGGGGCTCAGGGGCAGCCAGCTCGCGGTACGTGCGCTCATGGGCTCCTCGCGCCGGTCGGTGAAGGGGGTTGCCTGCGGCCTGAGTCTGTCACAGCCTGTGACAAAGAATTATTCCGCGGCGGAAGCAATATCAAGGCCGAATTCGCTGGCAGTGCAATCCAGAAGGTCTCTGTAGGCCCCTTGACGCCAGGATTGTTCCGCGTCAAAAGTAATCGGCGCGAGGACGAGTCGCGGACGAGGGAGTCTCGGATGACTGTCGCCTCAAGCGGCCCGCCCACCCGAGTGCGGCTGCCTGGTGCCGAAACGGCCAGGCGGAAGACCGAGGAACGGATCAGGGAGCGGGACGGTGGCGGACACGGCGGGGACGGCGCCCTCGCGGCGGTCTTCATCGCCCCGGCGCTGCCCGGATTCCTGGCGCCGAGAAGTGGCTGGCCCACCTCGCCTCCCACGCCTGACGGCGGACGGTCGGCGAGCACGGGATCGTGTTCCCCGCCACCAAGGACGGCACGGCGGCGGCCGTGGCCGCGTACAAGAAGGACGGCATCGACGTCACGGCGTTCACCGAGCCTGTTGCCGACAGGACGACCCTCTCCTTCCCGATCGCCAACTACGCGGCGGACGTGTACGCGTTGATGCGGCCCGCCATGCAGGACATCTACGCCAACGATGCGCCCGTCGGCGGCCTCGACCGCACCGACAGCCAGATCAACCTCCTGCTCTCCCAGTGCAGTTCCGTGAATTCCAGTGAAGTCCAGTCTGTGAAGGGATCCTCATGACGTTCTCCATCGGCATCGTCGGCGCCGGGCAGTTCTCCGGGCAGTTCGCCAAGCTGTTCCGCGCCCACCCCGGTGTCGGCGACATCCACGTCACGGACCTGCTGCCGGAGCGCGCCGAACAGCTCGTCGCCGCCGAGCGGCTCGCCGGAACCTTCCCCTCGTTCGAGGCCATGCTGGAGTCCGACGCCGTCGACGCCGTGGCGGTCTTCACCCAGCGCTGGACCCACGGCCCGCTCGTCCTGCGGGCGTTGCGCGCCGGGAAGCACGTGTACTCGGCGGTGCCGATGGCGATCACCGAGGACGAGATCGCCGCCATCATCGAAGCCGTGCGCGACACGGGGCTGACGTACATGATGGGCGAGACCAGCCAGTACAACCCGGCGACCGTGCACGCCCGCAACCAGATCGCCGACGGCGCTTTCGGACGGCTCTTCTACGCCGAGGGCGACTACGTCCACGACATGGACCTCGGCTTCTACGACGCCTACCGGTACAGCGGCGGCGACGACTGGAAGGCCACCGCCAGCTATCCGCCCCTGCTCTACCCGACGCACTCCGTCGGCGGTGTGCTCGGAGCCTGGCAGACCCACGCCGTGAGCGTCTCCGCGATCGGTGTGCCCGACGAGCGCGGGGACGGGGTCTTCGACAAGGAGGTGAGCCAGTTCGGCAACGACCTGTCGAACGCGACGGCACTCTTCGAGGTCGCGGGCGGCGGCTCGTTCCGTACGAACGAGTTCCGCAGGGTCGGCTATCCGTCACACATCCGCGAATCGCGGTTCCGGTTCTTCGGCACCGACGCCAGCATGGAGCAGCTGGCCACGGTCAGCTTCTGGCAGGACAAGAAGGGGGTGCGGGACATCTCGGAACTCCTCCGGCCCAAGCCGACGCTGGCGGCCGACGACCCCTCGCTCCAGCACATCGCGCCCGCTCTCAGGGACGCGTTCACGTCCGGCTCGGCGCCCGTGCACGACCGCGCCCGGCTGCCCCGCGAGTTCGACCACATGCCCAACGGCCACGAGGGAAGTCACCACTTCCTCGTCGACGACTTCGTCACCGCCGTCGCCACGAGGACCCAGCCGTCGGTGAACGCGTGGGTGGCCGCCCGCTACACGCTGCCCGGCATCGTCGCCCACGAATCGGCCCTGCGTGGGGGTGCACGTCTGGACATCCCGGACTTCGGGGACGCTCCCAACTCCCTGTGAACCAGGGGGCGCAGGTTAAGGGGGAGGCGGTTGTGAGCCTATGGTGCGTCAGGAGTAGGGTGCGCGCACTGTCAAACGGGGTGAACACATCGCGGAGGAAATTCTGTGGTTGAGAACAAGAAGACGTGGCGGGCATCGGGCGCCCTCATAGCGGCCGCCACGGCCGGTGCGTTCGGCGTGGGGCTCTTCGCGAGCCCGGCGCAGGCGCACACCCCCGTGTGGGAGGTGACCTGCTCCCAGGTCAGCCTCGACCTGACCAACTACGGGTCGCGGTCCGAGAACACGGTGACCGTCACGGTGGACGGCAAGGACCTCCTGCCCACCGAGACGTTCAAGAACGATTTCCACAAGCAGCTGGACCTGCCCGAGCACAGCAAGGAACTCACGGTCCGCCTCGTCGTGAAGGCCGGCGACGGCGACCAGTACTCGCGTGACGAGGAGAAGACGGCCCCGGTGTGCGAGGGCAGCACGCCCAAGCCGTCGGACACTCCGAAGCCGACTCCGACGCCGTCCAAGCCGGCCGACACGGCGTCTCCCACGCCGAGCGACAAGCCCAGCACGGCGACGAGCTCCGCTGCCGCGGTGCCCTCGTCCAAGCCGAGCGCCGACTCGGGCGACCTCGCCGAGACGGGCTCGTCCAGCGCCACGCCGCTCATCGCCGGTGCGGCCGCCGTGGTGATCGTCGCGGGTGGCGGCCTCGTGTGGGCGACGCGCAAGCGTCGCGGCGCCGCTCAGGGCTGAGACCATGTGCGGGGGCGGGCCGTTCCTGGTCCGCCCCCGCACGCATGTCCCAGCACGGAGGTGAGGTGGCCATGACGGCCGTCGGCGAGGGGCGCGCCCCGGAGGACCGGAGCGCTCTGGTCATCACCCTGCCCATGGCGAACCCGCTGCTCGAAGCAGCGGCGGAGGTCAACCCCGCGCTGGTGAGAAAGGGCCTGCCCGCCCATGTCTCGCTGCTCTACCCGTTCCTGACCGCGGCGGAGCTGACGGCGGACGTCGACGCCGAGGTGCGCGACCTCGCGTCGTCACTGCCCGCGGTCGAGACGGATCTGAAGGACTTCGTGGTGGCGCCGCGCTTCGTCGCCGTCCCGGTACCCGCGCTGCAGCCCGTGGCCGAAGCGTTCTGCGCGCGCTGGCCGCACATCGCCCCGTACGGCGGCCGGTTCGGGGAGCGCCCCGAGCCCCATGTCACGCTGGCGACCGGGGCCACGGACGAGGAGACGGAGCTCGTGCGGGACCGGGTGCGGCCGCTGCTCCCGCTGCGCGTGGCGGCCTGGCGCGTCGATCTCGTGGTCCGCACCGACGGGGACTGGCGGCTGCGCCTCACGGCGCCGTTCGCCGCCAGCCCCTGAACGACTACTGCTGGTACGGGTTCTGGCCGAGCGGCTGGCCAGGCTGCTGCTGGCCCTGCGCCGGGTGAGGGGCGGGGGCGGAGGCCTGCGCGAGCAGCGCCTCCGCCTGCTCCTTGGCGACCTGGTGCTCGATTCCGCAGAACGTGCACTGCGAGCGGTACCTGGTGGAGATGGGGAACAGCGGCACGAAGAACAGCGTGAACTTCGTGACGTACTTGCGCAGCGCGTGCGCCGCGGGATTGCCGCAGTTGCCACAGACGAACGTGAGCATGGCGAGCTGGTACAGATATCCCCGCGTACCGAAAATGATCATTGGTGGCCCCTCCCGACCGGCGGCCCGCCGGCACATGAGCGGCGGTGGACCGCCATCGTAGAGGGAGCACACCGAGGCCGGTCCGGCGCAGGGGCCCTGAGGAGGCGTCGAGGTCCAGGGCAGCCGTCATCGCCTCCATTGCCTCCATCGCCACCACCTGACTGCTCCGTGGATGACCGTGAGCGGCGCCGGCACTCGTCGCGTGGGCGCGGGAGAGGCCGGAGACGGGACGATCTCGCCCGATTGCATGTTTCGGTGCGGACAATGGATCGTTGGGCGCGTTCTTGACAGAAGAGTTTGCCGCAATGAGCATCGTTGTGCTTTCACCGGCCGGTGAAGGTCATCCGAACGATGGAGGGGGTTTACGAATGTCCGCGATCGTTTCCACGCTCAAGCACACCAAGTACGTCATGGGTTCGCTGGCGGCGGTGCTCTTCACCAACTGCCCCAGCTGACGCGGCGACGGGGCGGGCGGCGACTGCCGCCCGCCCCGTCTCTCTGCCTCGATCCAGGGGCTCACGGTTCACGGTGCGCGATGTGTCGAAGGCGGGGGAGGAACCATGTTCGACGCGGGGATCCGGCAGTTCCGCATGGCGCTGGCGATGGTGCTCGGCCGCCCCATCGACGTACGGTCCGCCGAGCGGCTGGTCGAGGACGCCTTGGCGACGATCGCCGAGTTCGGCTCGCCGGGAGAGGACGTCGAGCAACTCCTGCGGGGCGCGGCCGCCGACCCGCAACTGCGCGCCGACCTGACGAACAAGGCGCTGCGCCGCACCGCCAGGCGGCTGGCCGACAAGTCACCCTTCTACGCGGAGCACTTCGAGGCCGCGGGCGTCGACCCGGCCACGCTGACCGTCGACACCATGGGCCGCGTCCCCGTCACCACGAAGACGGACCTCGTCAAGCGGTCCCGCGACTTTCTGTGCGGCGAGCCGTTTCTCGCCTCGCGCACCACCGGCACGACGGGCCGCCCCGCCGAGGTCTGGTACTCCCGCTACGAGGAGCGGCTGTGGCCCGCTCTGGTGGCTCTCTCGCAGGTCCTGCGCGGCAATGTCCGCACCACGGACCTCGTCCAGTTCAACGTCAGCTCCCGCGCCACCGGCACCGCGTACGCGGAGATGCAGGTGGCCCGCATGGCCGGGGCCGCGATCCGCATGGTCGGCCTGGTGCCCCCGGCCGAGACCCTCGACCTCACCGTCGGCACCGACGCCCCCGCCCCGACCCTGATGGTCACCTATCCGAGCTACCTGGGCCAGTTGGTCGTCCTCGCGCGTGAACGGGGCCTCGGGCCCGCCGACTTCCGGCTGCGGCGCATCAACGTGGGAAGCGAAGTCCTGTCGCCTGCCCTGGCGTCGGCGGCCGAGGAGACCTTCGGTGCCCCGGTCCACGACGGCTACGGCATGACCGAGGTGACTCCGGTCGCGGGGGCGATCTGCGCGCAGCGGCATCTGCACATCGACGCCGGGATCGGTCTCGTCGAGGTGTGCGACCTGGAGACCGGGGAACCGGCCGAGCCCGGTGCGCTCGGCACCATCGTCGCCACCCCCTTCTACCCGTACCGGGAGTGCATGCCACTCTTTCGCTACGACACCCGTGATCTCGTACGGCGCCTGCCCGACGAGCCCTTGACCTGCGAGATGGCGAACGTCCCGGCCACCTCGCACATCCTCGGCAAGGCCGACCACGTGCTGAGCACCCGTGCCGGGGCCGTGATGCCGCGCGACATCATCGAGGTCCTCGACGCGCTGCCGGGCGCCCGGTGGCCCATGCGCTACCGGACCGATGTCACCGACGGCCGCCTACGGCTCGAACTCGCCACCGCGTGCGCCGCGGACAACAGCCCGGCCGACATCGCCGGCCGCCTCGCCGCGGCAGGCATCGACGCGACCGTCGCCCTCACCGACGCCGAAGGACACCGACTGCGGCGGTACCGCTGCGACTTGGTCGAGCACAGCTTCGCCGGGAGGGCCTCGTGAGCGCCGCACAGTCCGTGTTCTTCACCCTCGTCACGCTGGGCATCGCCCTGGGCGTCTCGCTCGCCGGCGTCGCGTACTTCCGGCTCGTCACCCTGCCGAGGCCGGCGGTCGGCGCCTTCAACGGCAACGACATGGTCATCATGATGGGCTTCGTCATCGCCCTGCCGTTCCTCTACCTGGCCCTGCCCGGCGCGCTCCTGCCGCCCGTCCTCGGCCTCACGCTGGCGGGCGGTCTCGCCGTCGCCTACGGTCCCGTGGTGCGAAGCGCCCGGCTGCGGTGGCTCCTCATCATCGCGCTCCTCGCGGCCGACTGGTTCGCCGCGCGCACCGCCGAACACGATCCGACCCACGCGCCGGCGTACTGGCTGATCAACAGCACCGTCATCATGCTGATGGCGGTCGGTGCCGCCAACCTCAACGCCCAGGGTGGTCTGCGTCTGCGGCACGTCGCCCGGTTCGCGCTCGCCCTCGCCGCGTACGACCTGTTCTTCGCCACCGCCGTGCCCATCACACAGCGGCTCTTCGAGGCCGTACAGGGCTATGCCTTCGCGCCCTCCGCGGGCCTGCGGGTGGGGGATCTCGGCGCGGTGCTCGGCATGGGGGACCTCCTCGTGTACGCGCTCTACAGCACCGTCGCGTACAAGGCGTACGGGCGGTCCGGTCTCGCCATGGCTCTGTGCCTCGTCGCGGCGTTCGGCGCGCTGCTCCCGACCCTGACACCGGTCACGGTCGAGGCGTTCACCGGGCATCTTCCCGCGATCGTGCCCGCGCAGATCTTCTTCGGGCCCGCCGCCTTCGTCGGTCATCTGGTGCTGCGGAGGCGTGGCCCTGAGCGCCGTATGGCGGACGTCCGCCCGCCCGCTCCGGTGCCGGCCTCCGTGGCCGCGTAGAGCACCGTCGGACCTGTACGCCCGGCAGGCCGGCCTCGGTCATGACGTCCGCCCGCCCCGGTAGGGAGGGCGCGTCGGGCCTCGTTTCCGTCGACGAGACATGGAGCAGATGCCTGTCCGAGCGCGTTCAGGCATGTAACGCCTATTACATCTAGCCATTGTCGGCATTGATGTGTAACTTCTGGGACGTCGCCGGAGGTGATTCCGTGCGCTTCGGACGTCCGAGAGGGAACGACGTTGATGTACATCTCTGTGCCCCGCCGCGGGGCGACTGCCGTGCTGGCCTGCACGGCTCTGGCGGTGGTCTCCGGCTGCGGCGCGGGCGGCTCCGGCAGGGCCGAGCCGGCGTCACGGGGCAAGATCGCCGGGGTCACCGTCACGCGGGACGCGGCGCTGCACGAGGCCCTGCCCGAGCAGATCAGGAAGGCGGGCACCGTGCGCGTGGCCACGGACGTCCCCTACCCGCCGTTCGCGATGTTCGTCACCGAGGGGAAGAGCGAACTGACCGGCCTGGACTACGACCTCGGCCAGGCCCTGGGCGCGAAGCTCGGCGTCAGGTTCGCCTTCACCCCGACGAAGTTCGACGGCATCGTGCCCGCGCTCCAGGCCGGCAAGTTCGACGCCGCGATGTCGGCCCTGACCGACAACAGGGAGCGGCAGAAGGTCGTCGACTTCGTCGACTACTCGCGTTCCGGCTCGGGCATCCTGGTGGCCGAGGGCAACCCGGCGAAGATCAGCACGCTGGACGACCTCTGCGGCAGGAAGGTCGGGGTCCAGGCGGCGACCAACCAGTACAAGCTGCTCGAGGCCCACCAGGCCGAGTGCCGGGCGGCCGGCCGGAAGGCGGCCGACATCCAGACCTTCCCCAAGGACTCGGACGCCCAACTCGCCCTGCGTTCGGGCAAGGTGACGGCCGAGGTCGTCACCAAACCCGCCGCCGGATGGTCGGCCAAGACCGCCGACGGCGGCAAGGCCTTCGACCTGGCCGAGGACCCCAAGGCGCCGGCGGGCTACCGCGCCTCACCCAACGGCATCGCGGTGTCCAGACACCTTCCGCAACTGACCGACGCGATCCGGCGGGCGCTCCAGGCCCTCATCGACGACGGCACCCTCACCAAGATCTGCGACAAATACGGCGTCGCCTCCATCGCCGTGAAGGAAGCCACCAAGAACGCGGCGGTGGACTAGAGATGGCCACCACCACCCCCATGGGCACGCCGCGCACGGGTGAGCCCTCCGCATCCGACGCCTTCGAGATCGTCCCCGTCCGTCACTGGGGCCGCTGGGTCTCCGCGCTGGTCGCGGTCGCCGCGCTGGCCGGGCTCATCGGCTCGCTCGCGAAGAACGGCAACCTGCACTGGGACGTCGTCGGCCACTACCTGTTCGCCGGGCTGATCTTCGACGGTCTGGCCACCACACTGTGGCTGACCGTCGCCGCGATGACGCTCGGCCTCGTCCTCGGCACCCTCGTCGCCGTCATGCGGCTCTCCGACGACCCGGTCCTGTACGGCCTTTCGTCGCTGTTCGTCTGGGTCTTCCGCGGCACCCCGCTGCTCGTACAGATCATCTTCTGGGGATACGCCGGAGCCCTCTACCAGCACGTGATGGTCGGCATCCCGTTCACCGGCGTCACCTTCTTCCAGGCCGACACCAACACGCTGCTCACCCCTGCTGTCGCCGCCCTGCTCGCGCTCGGCCTGAACGAGGCCGCGTACGCCTCCGAGATCGTGCGCGCGGGCATCCGGTCCGTCGACGCCGGACAGACCGAGGCGGCCCACTCGCTCGGCATGCGCCCGGCGCTCACCATGCGGCGGATCGTGCTGCCCCAGGCGATGCGGGTGATCATCCCGCCGCTGGGCAACGAGACGATCAACATGCTCAAGATGACCGCCCTCGTGTCGGTGATCGCGGCGCACGACCTCATGTCCAACATCCAGGACGTGTACGGGCAGAACTACCAGGTCATCCCCATGCTCGTGGTGGCGTCCCTCTGGTACCTGGCCCTGGTCAGCGTCCTGAGCGTCCCGCAGGCGTGGCTCGAACGCCGCTACGGGCGCGGCACGGCCCGCGGCGCCGCGGTCTCCCCGCTGCGGCGCTTGTGCGCCGGATCCCTCACGGCCCTGCGCGGCCGCACACAGAAGGAGGCGGGCCGTTGAACGCGCCCATGGTGCACGCCGAGGGCGTGCGCAAACACTTCGGCAAGCTCCAGGTCCTCAAGGGCATCGACCTGACGGTCGAACGCGGCCAGGTCTGCTGCCTGTTGGGGCCCTCGGGGTCCGGCAAGTCCACGTTCCTGCGGTGCATCAACCATCTGGAGAAGATCGACGCGGGGCGCCTCTCCGTCGACGGCGAGCCGGTCGGCCACCGGCCGCAGGGCACCCGCCTCCACGAGCTGCGTGAGCGCGAGGTCGCCGCCCGGAGGCGCGACATCGGCATGGTGTTCCAGCGGTTCAACCTCTTCCCGCACATGACGGCCCTGGAGAACGTCATGGAAGCCCCCGTCAAGGTGGCCGGCGTCGGCAGGGACCAGGCCCGCGACGAGGCGAGGGCCCTGCTGGACCAGGTGGGGCTCGCCGACCGGGAGGGCCACTACCCGGCCGAGCTCTCGGGCGGCCAGCAGCAGCGCGTCGCCATCGCCCGCGCCCTCGCCATGAAGCCGAAGCTGATGCTGTTCGACGAACCGACATCGGCGCTCGACCCCGAACTCGTCGGCGACGTCCTCGACGTCATGCGCCGGCTGGCGGACGACGGCATGACCATGGTCGTCGTCACGCACGAGATCGGTTTCGCCCGCGAAGTCGGTGATCTGGCCGTCTTCATGGACGAAGGCGTCGTCGTCGAATCCGGTGACCCCCGGCGGGTCCTGGCCGCACCGGAGCAGGAGCGCACCCGCGCGTTCCTGTCGAAGGTCCTGTGAGCGCCCCGCCCCGCCGGCAGCCACTCGACCAGGCGCTGCTGGCCCTGTCCCACCAACACCGGCCGCGGTACCTCGAAGACCTGGCCGAACTCGTCGCGATCGACTCCGGCTCCTACAGCTCCGCCGGCGTCGACCGGGTCGCCGACCTGGTCCGGGCCCGTCTCGAGCGTCTGGACTTCTCCGTGGAACGCGTCCCGCTGCCGCCGGCCCACGGGCACCGCATCGGGGACGTGCTCATCGGACGCAGGCAAGGTCGCCTCGCCGTCGCCGACGGAGGCCGCAGACTCCTGCTCGCCGCGCACATGGACACCGTCTTCGACGACGGGGCCGCCGCCGAACGCCCCTTCTCCCTCAGCGGATCCCTCGCCCACGGCCCCGGCGTCAGCGACGACAAGGGAGGCATGGTCGCGGGACTGGCCGCCCTCGAGATCCTCGCCCGGGCCGGGGTCGAGGACTACGCGGAGCTCGTCTTCCTCGCCACGCCGGACGAGGAGATCGGCTCACCCGCCAGCAGACCGGTCACCCGGCGGGCCGCCGAGGGGGCGCACTACGCCCTCGCCCTGGAATGCGCCCGGGAGAACGGCGACCTGGTCATCGCCCGCAAGGGTGTGGCCGACTTCAGGCTCACCGTCACGGGCCGCGCCGCGCACGCGGGCATCGAACCCGAACGCGGAGCGAACGCGGCTCTGGCCGCCGCCCACCTCGTCATCGCGATCCAGGCGCTGAACGGCACGTGGGAGGGTGTCACCCTCAACGTCGGCGTCGTCCGTGCGGGCAGCCGCTTCAACATCGTCTGCCCGGACGCGGAACTCCTCGTCGAGATCCGCTCGGCCACGGACAGCGGCATGCGCGCCGCCACCGCCGCCATCCAGGAGGCCGCCGCGCGGACCGTAGTCCCCGGAACCCGCGTCACCGTCGAGGAACTCGCATCCTGCCCGCCGATGGAGGCCACCGATGCCTCCCGCCGGATGTTCGACCGGGCCAAGGACATCGGTGTACGCCTGGGCCTGTCCTTCGGGGCCACGGCGACGGGCGGCGTGGGAGACGCCAACACCATCGCCGGCACAGGGGTCCCGACCCTGGACGGCCTGGGACCGGTCGGCGGCGCCGACCACACCCCCGAGGAGTGGCTCGACGTCAGTACGGTCCCCGCCCGGATCGCCCTGCTCGCCTCTCTCATCGCCGACCTGGGTGACAGCCGCAGCGACTGACGCTGCCCCCGACGCTCCCGCACCGGTTCACCGCGCCGTTGCCCGGTGCGGGAGCACCCGTCGTGGCCCCGGGGCGCGGCGACAGCCGGGACCACAGGTCCGGAGATCGGCATTAGGCTCGGCCCGCGGGCCCACGCCCGCCGACCGAGAAAGGAACCCGCGATGGCCTCCGGCGCACTCGCCGACGTGATCCGGCACAAGCTGGGCGACCTCAGCCCCGCCGAGCGCAAGGTCGCCCGCGTCCTCCTGGCCAATTACCCCTCCGCCGGCTTCGAGACCGTCGCCGTCCTCGCCGAGCGGGCGGGCGTCAGCGCCCCGACCGTCATCCGCTTCGTCGGCCGGCTCGGCTACCGCGGCTTCCCCGACTTCCAGACCGCCCTGCGCGGGGAACTCGACGAACGCAACGCGTCGCCCCTGTCCCTGTACGAATCCGCCGACCGCGCCGGCACCGACGAGAGGGCGGGCGGCGACGCGTCCCTCCTCGGCCGGAGCAGCCGGCTGTTCAGCTCCGCCGTCGCCCAGACCCTCACCGAACTCCCGTCGCACGACCTGGAACACGCCGTCACGCTGCTGGCCGACGGCAAGCGGCGCATCACGCTGGCAGGCGGCCGCTTCACCCATCTCCTCGCCCAGTATCTCGGGCTGCACCTCATGCAACTGCGTGGTGACATCCGGCTCCTGCCCGCGGGCGACGTCGAGCGGACCGCGGTGCTCGGCGCGCTCACCCGCCGGGACGTCCTGATCGTCTTCGACTACCGCCGTTACGAGCAGGACAAGGTGACCATGGCCCAACTCGCCCTGGAACAGGGCGCGAAGGTCATCCTGTTCACCGACAGATGGCTGTCCCCGGTCTCCGCGCACGCCGAGGTCGTGCTGCCCAGCCTGGTCACGACGCCGTCGCCGTACGACAGCTTCGTGCCCACCCTCGCGGTGGTCGAGACCGTCGTTGCCGGAGTCGTCGCGGCCCTCGGCGACGAGGCGCCGGTGCGCCTGCGGCACACCGAGGAGATCGCGCGGCGTATGGGCCTGCAGTGACGCGGGGCATCCGACCGCGGTGACGTGGACGGTCGGCCCGCGATGCCCTGTCGGGGCACCGGTTTGCCATGTACTGTTCAATCACGCGTGGTCCTCCCTCTTCCCGGTCGGTGTTCTACGCGCGCAGAATCGACACCCGCACCGCCTTCTCCCCACCCCTCACGGAGGTATGACGGATGCTCGGATCCAGACGTCCCCGCCGCCGCGTCGCCTGTGCGGCCGCCGTCCTCGGAATGCTTCTCGCCGGCGTGACGGCAGGTCAGGCAGCCACCGCCGCCACCCCGGCCGCCGCCGCGACGCCCCATCGCGTGCTCTTCGACAACACCAAGGCCGAGACCGCCGGCAACGCCGACTGGATCATCGGCACGAGCCAGCCCGACCCGCTCGGCCAGGACGCGACCCCGTCCGCCGAGAACGACTGGACGGGCGCGCTCTCCGCCTGGGGCGTGGGCCTTCAGAAGACGGGCGACTACGCACTCAAGACCCTGCCGTCCGGCAACACCATCACGTACGGGACCTCGTCGGCCCTGGACCTCAAGAACTTCGACACGTTCGTGCTGCCCGAGCCGAACGTGCTGCTCAGCGCGGCGGAGAAGACCGCCGTCATGAAGTTCGTCCAGAACGGCGGCGGTCTCTTCCTCATCTCCGACCACACCGGCGCGGACCGCAACAACGACGGCATCGACGCGGTCGAGGTCATCAACGACCTCATGACCGGCAACTCCGTCGACTCCACGGACCCGTTCGGCTTCTCCGTCGACACGCTGAGCATCAGCACCGACAACCCGAAGGCCATCACCTCCACCACCGACCCGGTCATCAACGGGTCGTTCGGCAAGGTCGGCGGCAGCATCATCCGCAGCGGCACGACGGCCACGCTCAAGCCGGCCGACAACTCCTCGGTCAAGGGCCTGGTCTACCGCACCGGTTCCTCCGGCAACACGGGTGCCTTCTTCGCCACCAGCACGTTCGGCAGCGGCCGCGTCGCGTTCTGGGGCGACAGCTCCCCGATCGACGACGGCACGGGCCAGTCCGGCAACACGCTCTACGACGGCTGGAACGACCCGGCGGGCACGAACGCGACCCTCGCCCTGAACGCCACCGAGTGGCTCTCCGGAGCCACCGGCAGCAGTGGGGGAGGCGGTGGCACGTGCACCGCCGCCCAGCTCCTCGGCAACCCGGGCTTCGAATCGGGCGGCACCGCCTGGACCGCCTCCAGCGGGGTCATCACCAACGACACCGGGGAACCCGCGCGCACCGGCACCTACAAGGCCTGGATGAACGGTTACGGCTCCGCCCACACCGACACCCTGTCGCAGTCGGTGAACATCCCGACGGGCTGCGGGGCCCGCCTCAGCCTCTACCTCCACATCGACACGGCCGAGACCACCACCAGCACGGCGTACGACACGCTCAAGGTGCAGGTCCTCAACAGCGGCGGCACGGTCCTGTCGACGCTCGCCACGTACTCCAACCTCGACGCGGCCTCGGGCTACGCGCTCAAGACGTTCGACCTGGGGGCGTACGCGGGGCAGTCGGTGACCCTGAAACTGACCGGCACCGAAGGGTCCACCCTCCAGACGTCGTTCGTCGTCGACGACACATCGGTCGGTGTGAGCTGACCGACCGCGGGTCGCCTGCCAACCGTCCGTATTGACAACCGAGTTGCTGTGGCAGACTGCGTGGCCATGACGGCAGAGACACCATCCACCCCCCGGATAGACACCAGCAAGCCCCACCCGGCCCGTGTCTACGACTATCTCCTCGGCGGCAAGGACAACTATCCCGTCGACGAGGAGGTGGGGGAGCAACTGCCTCCCCAGGCGCGGGACGCGGCGCGCCAGAACCGCGAGTTCATGCACCGCGCCGTCGCGTGGCTGGCGGGCACCGGCGTCGACCAGTTCCTCGACATCGGCACCGGGATCCCGACCGCGCCGAACCTGCACCAGATCGTCCAGGGGATCCGCCCCGAGTCGCGCGTCGTCTACACGGACAACGACCCCATCGTGCTGAGGCACGCCGAGGCCCTGCTGGTCAGCAGCCCCGAGGGCATGACCGACTACGTCCAGGGTGATGTGCGCGCACCCCGGGAGATCCTCGACCACGCCCGTAAGCTGCTCGATTTCGACCGGCCGATCGCGCTCTCGCTCATCGCGCTCATGCACTTCCTGCCCGGTGAGCAGGAGCCGTACGACATCGTCTCCACCCTGGTGGAAGCACTGCCGTCCGGCAGTTATCTCGTGCTGTCGCATGCGTCGTCCGACATCTTCCCGGAGCTTTCCGCGCAGGTGACGGCCGAGTACGCGAAGGGCGGGATCCAGCTCGGCTTCCGTTCGCGCGACGGGGTCGGCCGCTTCTTCGAGGGGCTCGAAATCGTGGAGCCGGGCCTGGTGACGGCGACGGAGTGGTTCCGGGACACGGTCGCCCCGCGCGCGGAGGACGGCGGAATCTACGCCGTGGTGGCGCGCAAGCCGTAGCCGCATCACGGCGGACACCGATGCAGCGTCCGGCGGGAGCGACCTCCCGACGGGCGCTGCATCTATGGTTCGCGCATGGCAGTGAATGTGGAGAAAAAGGGAGAGTTGCTCAACACGCTCCGTGAGCGGCTGAAGGAGCGCATCTACGCCGCGATCACGATGCTCGCGGTGGTCGTGGGCCTCGCGCAGAACCCGCACACCGGGCACTGGACCGCTGCCGCCTATGTGACGGGGACGGCGGTCGGCCTGTGGCTGGCCACGCTGGTGGCGGACGTGCAGTCGCACCGCGTCGTGCACAAGCGGTTCCCGGGACGCGCCGAGGCCCGGCACATGCTGTACGTCAGCAGCCCTCTCCTGTCGTCCGCGGCCGGCCCGCTGGTGATGGACGCGCTGTCCGCGACGGGCGCCCTCGACCTCGACACCGCTCTGTGGATCGCGGCAGGCGTGGGCGTCGCCGGCCTCGCCGCCTGGGGCTTCGAGGGTGGCCGCCGGATGGGCGGCGGTCTGATCGCGTCGAGCCTGGCGGCCGTGGTCGACGCGGTGATCGGGCTCGGAGTGGTGGGGGTGAAGCTCCTCGCGGGACACTGACCGCCCGCGCCTTCTGAGTCCCTCCCGAGGGTCGCGACGCCCAAGTCCTGCGCGGCGAAGTCGGGTTCGAGGGAATGCCGCGGCGGGCCGAACGGTGGGGCGTGGGGCCCCCCCCCGGCAGCCGCCCCCGGGGTGGGACCCCCCACGCCGGGGGGGCGACC
>NZ_JBHJYS010000005.1:0-58911 GCF_042270245.1 Streptomyces sp. NPDC055955 | reverse complement strand
GTCGTGCCGGGGGGGCGGGGTGGGGGGGGGGGGGGGCGGGGGCCGGGGGGGGGGGGCGGGGGGGGGGGGGGGCGGGGCGGGCGCCGGGGCCGGGGGGGGCGGTGCGCGCGGGGGTCGCGTGGCGGGGGGGGCCGGGGGAGGGCGGGGCGGGGCGGTCGGGGGGGGCTTGCGCCCCGCCGCGGCATCCCTCCCGAGGGGTGCGACCCCCAAGTCCTGTGCGCCAATCCGGGCTCGAGGAGATGCCGCGGCGGGCCGACCCGTGGCCGGCCGGCCACGCTGATCAGTAGGTGTCGGGGGCGTCGAACAGGAGGCGCAGCGCCACCTCCCTGTAGTGGCGCACATGCCGGAGCGCGCACGCGGCCGCCTCCTCGGGGTCGGCCGCGGCGATCGTCTCGTAGAGGCGTCGGTGCTCCTCCCACACCGACGTGGGGTCGTCGATCTGATGGAACAGCCAGCGCAGCCGGCCCTCCAGGGGTTCGAGGGTCGCGGCGAGGAGGTCGTTGCCCGCCATCTCGACGATGTGGTGGTGGAACGCCGTGTTGGCGCGCGACACACGCTCGGGGCGCCCGGCGAGAGTCGCCTTGCGGGCGCTCTCCAACAGGCGCTGCATCTGCCGGAGTTGAGCCTCGTCCGCGTTCTCCGCCGCGCGGCGCGCCGCGAGGACCTCCAGGGCCTCGCGCAGGTCGAAGAGGTTCGCCACGTCCTGGCGTGACAGTTCCTTGACGACGATGCGCCGCGGGGACAGGGCCTGGAGGAACCCCTCGCTCATCAGGATGCGGATGGCTTCGCGCACCGGGATGCGGGAGACGCCGAACTCCTCGGCCACGTCGCGCTCGACGAGGCGGTCGCCCGGCTTGAGCCTGCCGCCGATGATCTGGTCGCGGATCCCCTCGCAGACCTGGTCGCGCAACCACCCCGCTCCGGTCGGGGACGTGGCGTCCCGGGTCTGGCCCTGTGTCATGTGTCCTCCCCGAAAAGTTGCCCCTACGGTATACCAAACGCTTGACGGGGCCCTGGGGTTCCCTTCATTGTTTGGTATGCCATAGCGCGGAAGTTGCACGTCAGCACGTACCCGAAGTCTGCCGAATCGAGGGTCCGCCATGTCGCAGGTCAACCCCGTACACAGCACAGATGAAAGAACCGGGGCCGACGCGGGGCCCGCCCCCGCCGCCCGGCCCACACGCACCCGCTGGAAAGTCTTCGTCCTTCTGCTGGCCGTCGTGGCCCTCAACTACATCGACCGCGGATCCGTCTCCGTGGCGCTGCCCCTCATCACCGAGGACCTCCACCTCTCCAAGGAGGTCACCGGCTTCGTCCTCAGCGCGTTCTTCTGGACGTACGCCCTGATGCAGATCCCCAGCGGCTGGCTCATCGACCGCTTCGGGCCCCGCTACATGGCCGGCGGCGCCTGCATCGGCTGGGGCGTCGCGACAGGACTCACCGGCGCGGCCACCGGCGTCGGCTCCCTCCTCGGGTTCCGCCTGCTCCTCGGCGCGGTGGAGGCCCCGGTCATGCCCGCGGGCGGCAAACTCAACGCCAACTGGCTGCCCGCGAAGGAACGCGGCCGCGGCGCCGTGCTCATGGACGGCGGCGCACCGCTCGGCTCCGCACTCGGCGGCATCGCCATCTCCGGACTCATCGCCTGGACCGGCAGCTGGCGCATCAGCTTCGTCGTCGCCGGTGTCCTCACCGCGGCCATCGGCTTCTTCGCCCTGTGGTTCCTGCGCGACACCCCGCGCGCCCATCGACGTGTCAACGCCGCGGAGGCCGACTACATCGACCGCGCCCACGAAGCCGAGGACGCAGCCGCCGGCACCGACCGGCGCGCCCGTCTCGGCGCCTACCTCAAGCACCGCTCGTTCTGGGGCATGTGCCTGGGCTGGATGGGCTTCAACGGCGTCTTCTACGGCATCCTCACCTGGGGCCCGCTCTACCTCTCGGAGACCAAAGGCTTCGACATCAAGACCATCGGCTGGTCCACCCTCGCCATCTTCGGCGCGGGCTTCGTGGGCGAGCTGACCGGCGGCTGGATCTCCGACCGCTGGCAGGCCACCGGCGCCGGAGCCAACCGCGTCATGCGCACCCTGATGGGCATCGCCGGCGCCGCCGTCGTCGCCGGGCTCCTCGGTGTCGTCCTCGTCCCCGACGCCCTGACCGCCGTCGCGCTGCTCTCCGTCGTGCTCTTCTTCCTGCGCTGGGCCGGCCTCTACTGGTCCCTGCCCTCGATCCTCGGCGGCCGGGCCAACGCGGGCGTCGTCGGCGCCGCCATGAACCTCTCCGGCAACATCGCCGGAATCGTCACGCCCATCGCCGTCGGGTTCATCGTCGGCGGCACCGGCTCCTACACCTGGGCGCTGCTCTACTTCGTCGGCGCCGGAGTCCTGTTCACCGTCTCGTCCCTCGTCATCGACTACTCCAGGAGGCTCGCCACCCGATGACCAGTCACACACCGCCCCGCCTCGGGATGCTCACACCGTCGTCCAACACCGCCCTGGAGCCGGAGACCTACGCCCTCCTGCACGGCACGAACGCCGCGACCGCCCACTTCGCGCGCGTTCCGGTGACCCGGATCGCCCTGGACGGGGACAGCGACGCCCAGTTCGACCCCGGCCCGATGCTGGCCGCGGCACGGCAGCTCGCCGATGCCAAGGTCGACGTCATCGCGTGGAACGGCACCTCGGGTTCCTGGCTCGGCATCGAGCGCGACCGCGCACTCGCCGCCGCCGTCACCGCCGAGACCGGCATCCCCGCCACCACCTCCACGCTCGCCCTCCTCGACGCCTGCGCCGCGTACGGCGTCACCCGGCTCGGACTCGCGCTGCCCTACACCCGGGACGTGTGCGAGCGGATCGTCGACACGTACGCGAAGGAGGGGATCACCTGCTCCCTCGCGGAGCCGTTCGGCGAGGACGACAACGAGGCCTTCGCCCGGATCCCCGCCGCCGACGTCGCCCGCCAGATCGAGCGGGCCGCCGAGGACGACACGCACGCGGTGGCCGTCCTCTGCACGAACGTGCACGGCGCCCCGGCGGCCGAACGCCTCGAACAGGCCCTGCGCATACCGGTGTTGGACTCGGTCACCGTCACCCTCTGGAAGGCCCTCGACCTCGCGGGCGTCGCACCCCGCCTCACCGGCCACGGCGACCTGCTCCGCTCGGGCAGCCTGCGGGCCCTGATCCAGGACACCCTCACCGGCCTGCTCGCTGCGACCGGCGCCGACCGCACCACGTTCCGCGTCGACCTGCCCGAGCTCGGCCTGCACGTCGACCTCACCGCCGGAGAGGCGCTGCGCCCCGGCGTCCGCCCGATCCGCCGCGACGCCTCGCTCGACCAGCGCAACCTGAACACCGTCGTGTGGCTCGAACAGCACAGGCAGCCCCTGATCCAGCCCCACTTCCACGCCGACCCCCACCCGCCGCAGGCCCTCATCGACGTCTACGGGGTGCGGGCCCAGATGCTCGCGCCCGTGGAAACCGCCGGAGCCATGACCGGCTGGATCTCCGTCCACAGCACGGCCGAACGCGACTGGACGCCCACCGACACCGCCGCGCTCGACGACGCCGTCGCCCGTATCCGTACCGCCCTGTGAACTAGGAGCCGCCACCCATGAAGGACATCAAGATCGCCCTCGGAGTCGATGTCGACGCCGTCGCCGGCTGGCTCGGCAGTTACGGCGGCGAGGACTCCCCGAACGACATCCAGCGCGGTGTCTTCGCCGGCGAGATCGGCACCCCCCGCCTGCTCAAGCTGTTCGAACGCCACGGCATCCGCACGTCGTGGTTCATCCCCGGCCACTCGATCGAGACGTTCCCCGAGCAGACGCGCATGGTCGTCGAGGCGGGCCACGAGATCGGCGCGCACGGCTACAGCCACGAGAACCCCATCGCGATGTCTCCCCAGCAGGAGGAGGACGTCCTCGCGAAGTCCGTCGAGCTGATCGAGCAGTTCACCGGCCGCAGGCCCAAGGGCTACGTCGCCCCCTGGTGGGAGATGTCCGAGTCCACCGCCGCACTGCTCCACAAGTACGGCTTCTCCTACGACCACTCCCAGAACTACCGCGACTTCACCCCCTTCTACGCCCGCGTCGGCGACTCCTGGACGAAGATCGACTACGCCGGTGAGGCGAAGGACTGGATGAAGCCCCTCATCCACGGTCACGAGGTCGACCTCGTCGAGTTCTGCGGCAACTGGTACGTGGACGACCTCCCGCCCATGATGTTCAACAAGCACTCCCACAACAGCCACGGCTACGTGTCCCCGCGCGCGCTCGAACAGGACTGGAAGGACCAGTTCGACTGGGTGCACCGCGAGCTCGACTACGCGGTCGTCCCGGTGACCCTGCACCCGGACGTGTCGGGGCGCCCCCAGGTGCTGCTGATGCTGGAACGCTTCATCGACTACGTCTCGGCCCACGACGGAGTCTCCTTCTGCACCCTGGAGGACGCGGCCGACGACTTCCGCCGCCGCTTCCCGTTCGAGTCCGGAAAGAGGCCTGTCGACATGCGGTGAGTTCCGCGGGGACCGACAGTCGGAGAGAGGGCGGTCGTCACGGCGACGGTCACAGAGAAGACGGACGGTCCCATCGTGGAGGGTGCACCATGACCACGTACGTGTTGATCCCCGGAGCCGGCGGCTCGGCCTGGTACTGGCACGGGGTCAGTGACGAACTGAGCCGCCGGGGGCGGGACGTCGTCTCCGTGGACCTCCCCGGCAACGACGACCGGGCGGGCCTTCCGGAGTACGTGGACACGGTCGTCGACGCGGTCGGAGACCGCTCCGACCTGGTGGTCGTGGGGCAGTCCCTCGGCGGGTTCACCGCGCCGCTGGTCTGCCCGCGCCTGCCCGTGTCGCTCCTCGTACTGGTCAACGGGATGATCCCGAGGCCCGGCGAGACACCGGGGGAGTGGTGGGCCAACACCGGCCAGGAGGCGGCCCGCCGCGCGAACGACGCGCGCGAGGGCCGTGACCCCGACGGGGAGACCGACCTGGAGACGTACTTCCTGCACGACCTGTCGCAGGCTCAGATCGACGCGTCGGCGAAGCACGACCAGGACGAGTCCGAGGCGGTCTTCGCCACACCGTTCACCCTCGACGTGTGGCCGGCGGTGGAGACGCGGGTGGTGGTCGGCCGCGATGACCGCTTCTTCCCCGCCGACTTCCAGCGCCGGGTGGCGGAGGACCGGCTCGGCATCATTCCGGACGAGGTACCGGGCGGACATCTGGCGGCGCTGAGTCACCCGACGGAGCTCGCGGACCGGCTGGAGGCCTACGTCAAGGAGAGCGCCTGACATCCGCCGGTGATCCGGGCGTGACTCACCCGTCAGGACCAACGCCCGGACCGCTCGTCCGTCGTGTCCGGCGGCGTTCCACCCGCCGGGCGGGTCACTCCCGCGCATGAGCGTCGTAGCGTCGATGTCATGACGCAGACCCTGTACGGCCGGATCTACCTCATGGCCTACGACACCCCCGCCCACGACCTCTACGACCGTACGAGGACCGGATTCCTGCTGCGGGCCGCCGTCCTGGCCGAGCTGGCGATCCGGGGGAACCTCGTCTCCTCCCACGGCGATGTGTCCGTCGCGAAGCCCGGACCGACCGGGGATCCGGTCCTCGACCTGACGCTCGGACATGTCGCGCGTGACCGGCGCGGTTGGAAGTCCTGGCTGAGGCACGACCGCAAGGAGACGTTGCTCGCGGTCGAGGACCGGCTCGTCGCCCAGGGGGTGCTCGCCGTCGAGGAGAAGAGCTCCTTCGGCCGGTCACGGCGCGCGGTGACGGTGCGGGACCCGTCCGCCGTCACCTCGCTCCAGGCCACGGCGGCGGGGCTCCTGCACGGCACCGAGCCCGCCCCGCTGATCGCGCCCGCCGACGCCGCGCTGGTGGCCCTGGCCGCCGCCGGCGGCATCCGGTCGGTCGTCTCCCGCGCGGACGCCCGCGCCCGCAAGGCACGCATCGAGGAACTGACGGGACGCCTCGACGCCGTGGCCCCCGGCCTGGGCAAGGCGGTCGGCGGCCTCGGCATGACGATGGTGGCCGCGCAGGGCGGGCTGGGCGGCGGCTGACCCGACACGCCGTGCGGCCCATGGGGCGGAGCCCGTCGGGCGTCCTGAGACCGCGACGGCCGGTTGATCGCCGCCCGCCACCCACGTCCGGCCCGGCATCGGCCTCGACGACATGATCGAGGCCGCATGCCAGAGGCTGCGCGAGGGGCGCCGCCACCGGTATGCCCGCCGGGATCGTTGGGCCGCCGTCGAGGCCGGGTTCATGGACGACGGGACGCGCGCCGCACTGCGCCGGGGGCGGTTCGAGGTGTGCGGCCCGAGGAGGCCTTCCCAGGATCGAGGCCGCCTGCCAGGGCTGTGCGAGGGCGCGCCGCCACCGGGATGCCCGGCGGGATCGTTGGGCCGCCGTCGAGGCGGGGTTCGTGGACGACGGGACGCGCGCCGCACTGCGCCGGGAGGGCGGCTCAAGGTGTGCGGCCCGAGGAAGCCTCCCCGCGTCACAGGCCGTGACGCCGGGTGCCGAGAACCCGCTCGGACACCCGGCGTTCGGCCTCCGGGGAGAAGTCGGACAGGCCGGCGGCATCTGACACGTCGGAGAAGTCGGCGCGCCGTGCCTCGACGGCGGCCCGGGTCTCCTGAGCCATCAGGTCCGCGTTGAGGGCCGCGGCCGCACGCAGTCCCGCGGCGGCCGAGCCGATGACCTGCTCGGTCAGCTCGGTGACGTTGCCCGCCGCCCACACACCCGGTACCTCGGTCTGACCGGTGGGGCCGACGGGGATGCGGGTGCCGATCACCATGCCGTTCATCTCCTGCTCCGAAGTTTCGAGCCCCAAGGAGCCGAGGAAGCCGGCGCGCGCGGTGAACCGGGGCGCGACCACCAGCGCCTGGACCGGCACGAGCGTCCCGCGCTGCAGGCGTGCCCCGGCCAGCCGACCGTTCTCGAGCTCCAGCGCGCCCACCGTGCCGTCGACCACGCTGATGCCGCGGGCGGCGAGCTGCTCGTACTCCTCGTCACTCGGCTCGGGCGCCGTGTGCAGGAAGAGGGTGACGCTCTCGGTCCACTGCCGCCACATCAGGGCCTGGTGCACCGCGGCCGGTCCCGTCCCGAGGACGCCGACCGCTCGGTCGCGGACCTCCCAGCCGTGGCAGTACGGGCAGTGCAGGACGTCCGAGCCCCACAGCGCGGCAAGGCCGGGCACCTCCGGCAGCTCGTCCACGAGGCCCGTCGTGACCAGGAGGCGGGAGGCCCACACCGCGCCGCCGTCGTCGAGCACGACCCGGAATCCGTCGCCGTCGCGCACGGCCGTGGCGACGCGCCCCGTCACGATCTCCCCGCCGTACCGGCGCACCTCCTCGCGGCCGGTGGCCAGCAGCTCGCCGGAAGGTGTGCCCTCGCGGCCCAGGTAGTTGTGCACGCCGTCGGCCGGGGTGTTGCGCGGCTCCCCCGCGTCGATCACGAGGACGGAGCGGCGCGCCCGCCCCAGGGCCAGGGCCCCGCTCAGTCCGGCGGCTCCACCGCCGATCACCACGACGTCGTACGTCTGCTCGTCCTGCGAAGGCCGAACGCTCATCGTGGGCTCCGTCCGCTGCCTCGTCCGCCGGCTGGTCTGCTCGCTCTGGTGACTACTCATGGGATCTCCTCCATTCGTCACCGAGACTGCGCCGACTCCCGTCCGATTGACAAAGTTCTTTGCCGTAGGAGCAAAATCGGAGCATGAGCGACGACGAGTTCACCCCGGTCCTGGCCGGCGTGGGGCCGCGGCTGCGGGCCCTGCGGCGCGAGCGCGGCACGACCCTGGCCCAGCTGAGCGAGGAGACCGGTATCTCGCTGAGCACCCTCTCGCGCCTGGAGTCAGGGCAGCGCAAGCCCACGCTGGAACTGCTGCTGCCACTGGCGAAGGCCCACCACGTGGCGCTCGACGAGCTGGTCGGCGCCCCCGACACGGGCGACCCCCGGATCCACCCGCGCCCCATCACCCGCCACGGCCACACCTTCATCCCGCTGACCCGGCACCTCGGCGGCCTGCACGCCTACAAACAGATCATGCCGGTGCGCGAACTCGGCGAGGGCGTACGGCCCGAACAGAAGACGCACGAGGGCTACGAGTGGCTCTACGTGCTCACCGGCCGCCTGCATCTGGCCCTCGGCGAGCACGACCTCGTCCTGACGGCCGGCGAGGCCGCCGAATTCGACACGCGCACCCCGCACGGCTTCGCCAACGCCGGTACGTACCCCGTGGAGTTCCTCTCCCTGTTCGGCCCCCAGGGCGAACGGCTCCATGTGCGGGCACGGCCCAGCGAGGGATGAGTCCCTACGCGGGCTTCGCGTCGTCGGCGCCGAACCGGGCGTAGTACACCAACGCCGGCCGCAGACCGCGGCGTTCGTAGAGGCGCTGGGCCCCGGTGTTCGCGGCCAGTGTGCCGATGAGCAGGTCGGTGATGCCCATGCGGTCCAGTTCGGCGTCGACCAGGTCGAGCAGGCGCGTGCCGATGCCGTGGCCGCGCTCGGCCGGGAGGACGGACAGCGTCTGGAGATCGGCGATGCGGTCACCGCTCACCCAGGTGTCGTCGGGGCCTTCCTCGATCTGCACGAAGGCGTAGCCGACGGGCTGTCCGTCGCGCTCGGCGAGCAGGACGAACGAGCCCTCGTCGAGGATCCAGCGCCGGTAACAGTCGCGGCGCAGCTCCCAGGAGCTTTCGTCGGGGAAGTAGGTGAACCCGGGCTGCACGGACTGGTGATGGGCGTGCAGCGCGAGCCACAGGGGCGCGAGACGGTCGATGAACTCGGCTCCTCCCTTGCGGACCGTGATGTCGCCGTCGGTGTGCCGGACCTGGCTCGTGTCCACGGACTTCTCGCCTTTCGTGTGCCGGTGCGGGGTGTGCGGGCCGCCCTGTCGATGTGAGCGGTTACTACCCGTCAAATCGCCGCCGCCATAGTAAAAGACAGAAACATTCCGAGCCCTCTTGCGAGTGGATAGCAAACGCTTACATGCTGTCGCGCAGCCCGCACACCACCGAGTCCGAGGAGAGACGATGAAGCCGCTACGTCTGGCCACAGCCGCCGGAGCCGCCGTACTGCTCACGTTGGGTGCGGCGGGCGAGAGTTGGGCCTCGACGCCCACCGTCCGCTGGACGACGGGCGCACCGACACCCGTCACCGAGCTGACCCTGCCGATGTCGTTCGAGTCGGCGCCCGACGCGTCCGGCATCTACTTCGCGTACTACACCACCCTGGAGAGCGGGACCCGGCCGTACGCGGGCTTCCAGCCCAAGCCGGCCGTCGACGGAAAGCCCACGCTCCAGGCCATCTTCAGCTCCTTCAACGCCAACGCCACCACCACGGACAGCCACTGCACGTACGGCGCCGACGGAGGCGCGGGCGTCAGCTGCGCCGTCCAATTCCCCTACACGAAAGGCACGATGTACGCCGTCCAGCTCTCGCGGGTGAGCGACGACGGCACGACGCAACTGATGAACGGCGAGGTCGTCAACACCGAGACCGGCGCCGATGTCGCGCACATCGGCAGTTTCAGGCTCCCGGTGGCGTCCGGCCGCTTCAAGCCCTCCGACCAGGGGTTCATCGAGCCGTATCTGACGGCGGGCTGCTCGCAACAGGTCACCGTCACCTACGGCAAGCCCGTAGGGACGGAAGGGGGCAACACCTACACGGGAAGCCTCCCGACCGTCACCGACCCCGCGTCCGGCAGCTGCCTGAGCAGCACGTCGACCGACACACCGGCCGGGCGCCAGGTCACGGTCACGGGTGACAAGTTCACGCCCACCGGCTGAACACGTCACGCGGGCGGGGCGGACGTGACCCCCTATCCTGGGGCCATGTCCGCCCCTGAACTGATCCGCATCGTCTCCCGCGACTCGCCCATGGCGCTGGCCCAGGTCGAGCGCGTACGTGCCGAACTGGCCGCCCTGCACCCGGAGATCCGCACGACGGTCGTCCCCGTCAAGACGACCGGCGACAAGTGGATGGGCGACCTGTCCCTCGTCGAGGGGAAGGGGGCGTTCACCAAGGAGGTCGACGCCGCGCTGCTCGCCGGTGAGGCCGATCTCGCGGTGCACTGCGTCAAGGACGTCCCCGCCGACCGCCCCCTGCCCGCCGGAACGGTGTTCGCCGCCTTCCTCAAGCGGGACGACATCCGGGACGCCCTCATCCACCCGGACGGCCTCACGCTCGACCGACTCCCCGCCGGCACGCGGATCGGCACCTCGTCCGTGCGCCGCATCGCGCAGCTCGCCGCCGCGTACCCGCACCTCGAGTGCGTCCCGATGCGCGGCAACGCGAACCGGCGCCTGGAGAAGCTCGCGGCCGGCGACGCCGACGCGCTCCTCCTCGCCGCCGCCGGCCTCGAACGCATCGGCCGTACGGATGTGATCACGGAGGTCCTCTCGGCCGAGGTCATGTGCCCGCCGATCGGCGCCGGGATCCTGGCCCTTCAGTGCCGTGAGGGCGACACCGATCTGATCGACACGATCTCGGGGCTCGGTGACCCCGACGCGCACCGTGAGGCCAGTGCGGAACGCATGTTCCTCCACGTACTCCAGGGGCACTGCAACAGTCCCATCGCAGGGTTCGCCAGGGCGGAGCGCAGCGGTGACCTGTCGCTGCGGGCCTGCGTGTTCACCCCCGACGGGAAGACCGTGCTCAACGCGCACGAGTGGGCCGGCCCTCTCGACCCCGCCACCCTCGGCACCTCGGTCGCCGTGGCCCTGTTGCGCCAGGGAGCGCGCGAGCTGATCGACTCGATCGCGCACTGAAGGTCCGCCCCGTCACCGCGAGGCGAGCCACTCGCCGTACCGGGCGAGGGTGCGGCCCGGGGGCTCGCCGAGCGGTGCGTGACGCGTGTCGGGGTCGTCTCGCGTGCGGGCGCCTGACGGTCAGGCGGTCTCGGCCGCCGCGTACCGCCAGAAGTCGCGCATCAGCGCGGGCGGGGTCGGACCGGTCATTTCCACCTGCGTGAGCAGGACGGCGACCGCGCCCGTGGACGGGACGAGGTGCGCCGCGGTCCCGGTGCCGCCGACCCAGCCGTAGCGGCCCACGACGTTCCACGCATCGTTGGGCGCCACGTCGACCGAGCCGCCGAAGCCCCAGCCCTGCCCCTCGGTGAACAGGCCGCTGGCTTCACGCTGGGCGGCCGTCAGATGATCCGTCGTCATCTGCCGCACCGCCTCGGACGACAGGAGCCGCCTGCCGCCCGCGACGCCCTGTGCGAGCAGCATCCGGGCGAAGGCGTGCCAGTCGTCGACGGTCGAGACGAGCCCGCCCGCGCCGGACGGGAACGCGGGCAGACTGCTCCACTGCCCGTCGGGCGCGTCCGCCCGTTCGAGGCCGCCTTCCGGGCGGGGGCGATAGGACGTGGTGAACCGGTCGAGCTTGCCGGGCGGTACCGCGAATCCGGTGTCGGTCATACCGAGCGGATCGAAGAGGCGCTCCGCCAGGAAGTCCGGCAGCGTGCTCCCCGTCACCCGGGAGATCAGCACCCCCTGGATGTCGGAGCACGTGTTGTACAGCCACGCCTCACCGGGCTGGTCGAGCAACGGGACACGGGCGAGACGCACCATCCACTCGTCGGGCGGCGGGACGAGCTGGGGGGAGAGGCCGTGCTTCTGGAGACCGAACAGCGACTGGACCGCCGGCAGCGAGAAGTCGGACGGAAAGCCCCATCCCGCTCGGAACGTCAGCAGATCGGCCACCGTGATCGGCCGGGCCGCCGGGACCACGTCGTCGACGGGAGCGTCCGGCGTGCGGACCACGACCGGTTTCGCGATCTCGGGAAGCCACCGGTCGACCGGGTCGTCCAGCGCGATCCGTCCCTCGTCGACCAGCATCATCACCGCGGCGGCCGTGATGGGCTTGGTGATCGAGGCGATCCGGAAGATCGAGTCCCGGGCCATCGGGGAGCCGCCACCGAGGGCGGCCGAGCCGGCGGTCTCCACCTCCACCCGGTCACCCCGGGCCACCAGCGCCACCGCCCCCGGCAGCGAACCGTCACGGACGTGCGGCGCGAAAATGTCCTGCAAGCTGGTCATCGATCCACCTTCTCGAGTGGGGTGTCGAAGGGGAGACTCCCCGTGCGGCGCGAAATCATCGGCCGGGGGCGGCGCCGACGCACCCGAACGACGACGGGGAGGAGGCCGGATGACCCAAGAGGCGGCAGCGATGAGGCCCTGGCGCTTCGTGGTCTGGTTCGGCGTGGTCAGCCTCCTCGCCGACTTCGTCTACGAGGGCGCCCGCTCGGTGACCGGCCCGCTCCTCGCCTCGCTCGGCGCATCCGCGGCCGTCGTCGGCGCGGTGACGGGAGCGGGCGAGGCGGCGGCCCTCCTGCTGCGCCTCGGCTCGGGACCGCTGGCCGACCGCAGCGGCCGGTTCTGGGGGTGGGCGATCGCCGGCTACGCGCTGACCGTCGCCAGCGTCCCGCCGCTCGGCCTGACCGGAGTGCTGTGGGCGGCCTGCGCGCTCGTCATCGCCGAGCGGGTCGGCAAGGCGGTGCGTTCACCCGCCAAGGACACACTGCTCTCGCACGCGGCCGCGGCCACCGGTCTCGGCAAGGGGTTCGCGGTGCACGAGGCGCTGGACCAGGTCGGCGCGTTGCTCGGCCCGCTGACGGTGGCGGGGATGCTGGCTCTGACGGGCGACGACTACGGACCCACGCTCGCGGTCCTCGCGGCGCCCGGCGTCGCCGTACTCGCCCTGCTCGTATGGCTGCGGCGCCAGGTCCCCGAACCGGCGGCCTACGAACGCGCGGTCGCGCCCAGGAGCGAGCAGCCGCACCCCGGCGCCCGACTGCCGCGCGACTTCTGGGTGTACGCGTCCTTCACCGCCGCGACGATGACGGGCTTCGCCACCTTCGGTGTGCTCTCCTTCCACCTCGTCGCCCGCGGGCTCGTCCCGACCGCCGCCGTGCCCCTGCTCTACGCGGCAGCCATGGCCGTCGACGCGCTGGCCGCGCTGGCGACCGGGTGGGTGTACGACCGGGTCGGGCCCCGTGTGCTGATCGTTCTGCCGGTCCTCTCGGCGGCCGTCCCCGCGCTCGCGTTCACCGACTCCCTCACGCCGGTCGTGCTCGGCGCGCTGGTGTGGGGTGCGGCGACCGGTGTGCAGGAGTCCACCCTGCGCGCCGTCGTGGCCGATCTCGTCGCGCCGGGCCGCAGGGCGACGGCCTACGGCGTCTTCGCCGCGGTCGTGGGTGTGGCCGCGTTCGCCGGAGGGGCGTTGACGGGGGCGCTCTACGACGTCTCGATCCCGGTACTGATCTCCGTGGTGGCCGCGATCCAGGCCGCGGCCGTACTCCTGCTGGCCGTCACCGGTCTCAGGGTCCGCCACACGTGACGGTCCGCTCAACGCGCCTGTGACGTGGGACAGTTGAGCCTGAACGCCGGGCGTGGCCCCTCGATCCGCGACGCGCGAGGTCCCGATTCGGCCGCACGTCTCGGCGGGCGGAGGGAGTTGCGCATAGGCTTCGCGCCATGCTGCGCCTCGTCGATGCCTGTTCGGGTCTTCCTGTCGCTCCGGTGATGCACCGGAGCGTGGTGCGCATCGGCGTGCCCGTGGCTCTTCCCGAGGGCGGCGAGGCGCTCACCGACGTGCGGGCGATGCTCGTCGCCGACGTGCTGACCCGCGTACTCGAACTGTCGGGAACCATCGCGTACACGGGGCTGATCTGCCCGGACGGCGCCGACGAGAGACGCGCCGCGCTCCAGGTGCGGGCCGCCGAACTCGGCATGCATCCGGTCGCCGCCCATGGCGACGAGCGAGGCGTGGAGGGTGAGCTGGGCGGGCCGTTCGCCGTCCGTCTGAGCCGGAGCGAGGAAGCATCGGAGGCGGCGGACGGGGACGTCATCCGGCTCGGTGTCGCCGACGCGCACGCCGCTGACGGTGTCGCGGACCGGGCCGACGACCCGCTGGCCCTGCGCCTCGCCCTGCTGACCGCACCGCGCACCGAGACGCTGCGCCTCGCCTCCGCGTCGGTGTCCGTCGCCCACCACACGCTCCTGCGCTGGCGCCACGCGGTGGCCACCTGGGCGGACAGCCCTTCGCGGCCCATGCCGACACCCGCCCGCGACAGCATCCGTGACTGTCTGGAGGACGACCTCGACCTGCCCGGGGTGCTGCGCACGCTGCACCGCCTGGAGCACGCGGGGGACGCCCCGGCCGGAGCGCTCTTCGAGACCTTCGCGTACGTGGACCGGGTGCTCGGCCTGGACCTCGTGCGCGACGTCGGCAGGGGACCCGCGCCGCCGCGGCCGCTGACGTAGCCGGCCGCGGCGTTGCGGCTCCTCACATGTTCTTGGCGCCCGCCCTGATCGCCTCGCGGATGCGGGTGTACGTGCCGCAGCGGCAGATGTTGCGGATCTCGTCGAGGTCCGCGTCGGTGATGTCGCGTCCCTCCTCGGCAGCGCGCCGGACCTTGGCGACCGCCGTCATGATCTGGCCCGGCTGGCAGTACCCGCACTGCGCGACGTCGAGGTCGAGCCAGGCCTCCTGCATCGGGTGGAGGTCCTTGCCCACGGTGGCGGGCAGGCCCTCGATGGTGGTGACCTCGTCGTCGGGGCCGATCTTCGACACCGGCACCGAACACGGGTTGAACGCCTTGCCGTTGATGTGCGACGTACAGGCCTGGCACACGCCGAGGCCGCAGCCGTACTTGGGTCCCGTGACGCCGAGCAGGTCGCGCAGGACCCACAGCAGCCGTACGTCGTCCTCGGCCTCGACCGTGATCTGCTCGCCGTTGAGCGTGAAGGTGTGACTGGGCATGGCGGGGCTCCTCAGAAGGCGCGGTCGAGACCGTCGGTGGGGGACTGGGGCGTGGACGGTTCGAGCGGCAGCGGGTCGAAGGAGAGGGTGGCGTGGTTGATCGGGAAGCTCGTCGGCAGCGTGCCCGTGGCACGGGCGTAGGCGCAGGCGATGGAGGCGAACGCGGGCGCGACGCCCAGCTCGCCCGCTCCTGACGGCTTGTCACCGGTGGACGGCATGACGATGACGCGCAGGTCGGGCGGGGTGTTCCACTGTCGCGTGTAGAAGTAGTGGTCCCAGCTGCCCTCCAGCGGGATGCCGTCCTTGATGTGCAGGCTGGAGGTGAGGGCCATGGCGAGCGCGTCGTTCATCCCGCCCATCATCTGGGCCTCGAGACCACGGGGGTTGATGGCGAACCCGGCGTCGACGACCATCAGGGCGCGGGTCACGCGCGGACCGGTGACGCCGTCCCTGACCTTGCGGTTCACCGTCTCCGGCCGGCAGTCGATCTCGACGAGCGAGGCGACCGCGCCGCGGTACTCCGTGTGCAGGGCGATCCCCTGCGCGACACCGGCGGGCAGTGCCCTGCCCCACTCCCCGGCCTCGACCGCCTTGTCCAGGACGGCGCGCAGGCGCTCCTCCTTGAGGAACTCACGGCGGAACGCGACCGGGTCCTTGCCCATTTTCGCGGCCAGCAGGTCGACGACGAGTTCGCGGGCACACGCCACATTGGGCGAGTAGATGTTGCGCATGCTGCCGGTGTTGAACTTCAGCGGCACCTCGTTGAGGAGCTGCGTGGTGACACCGAAGTTGTACGGCGTGGACTGGGTCAGCTGGAAGATGGTCTCGGCGAACGTGAGGTTGCCGGCCACCGGCAGCTTCGCCGCCGTCGACGTGATCATCTCTCCGAGCCCGTGCCCGAAGTCGGTCTGCGAACTGGTGTGGCGCTGCTCGTAGCTGACGACGTTGCCGAGCGCGTAGGTGGCGCGCACCCGCGAGACGCACATCGGATGGGTTCTGCCCTGCCGGAAGTTGTCGGTACGCGACCACGACAGCTTGACCGGCTTGCCCATCTTCTGAGAGATCTCGGCGGCCTCGGCGGCCACGTCGTGGAAGAGGTGCCGACCGAACGAGCCGCCGCCCTCGACCACATGGACGGTGACGGCCGTCTGCGGAAGCCCGAGCCGGTCGGCGATGTCCCGCTGCGCCACGATGGGGACCTTGAGACTCGCCCAGATCTCGGCGCGGTCGGAGCGCACGTCCGCTATCGCGTTGTCCGGCTCCAGCGGACTGTTGCTGGCGAACGCGAAGGTGAACTCGGCGTCGATCTTCTTCGTGAGGAGCGGCGGCACGACCATGGGCAGCGCCGCGGCTCTGAGCTTGGCGAGGACGGTGTCGTCCGACTCCTTGTCCACGGTGCCGGGTCCCCAGGTCACGTCGAGCGCGCGCAGTGCGTCGATGCACTGGCCGAACGTCTCGCCGCGTACCGCGACGCCGTGCTTGACGGTGGCGACATCGGTGATGCCCGGCATGTTCCTGACGGCGTCGGCGTTCGCGACGGAGACCACCGTGCCGTTGACCGTGGGCGGCCTGCGCACCATGGTCGGTCTGGCGTCGGGCACGTGAAGGTCCATGCCGAACTTCTTGCGCCCGGTCACGATGTCCCGCGCGTCGATCCGGTTCTGCGGTGTGCCCAGGATCGTGAAGTCGGACGTGGACTTGAGGTGGGCGGAGGCGGTGACGGTCCGCGCGCTGGCGGCGGCCTCGGCGAGCGAGCCGTACGTCGCGCTCTTCGCGGTGCCGTGCGTGATCACGCCGTCCCGTGTGGTCAGTTCGGACTCCGGTACGCCCCACTGCTGCGCGGCCGTGGCGACGAGCCGCTGCCGGGCGACGGCCGCCGCGGAGCGGACCGGGAGGTAGATGCTGCGCATCGAGTTGGAGCCGCCGGTCAGCTGGTTCATCAGGAGTTCCGGGCGGGCGTCGGCGAGTGACACCCGTACCTTCGCCAGGGGGAGGTCCATCTCCTCGGCGATCATCATGGCGACCGCCGTCGTCATGCCCTGGCCCACCTCGGCGCGCGGGACCGCGAACGACGCCGTCCCGTCCGCGTGCACCTGGACGGAGATGAGACCGGACGTGGGCGCCGCCGCCAGGGTCTGCATGTCACCGAGGTCGAAGAGCTCCTCCGGCTGCGGCACCGAAGGCACCGCGGCCTCGGCGGACTCACCGCCCACGGCGTCCAGGCCGAGGCGCGCGCCGACGGCGAGTGTCGGCGCGGCGAGCAGGTACGCGAGAACCCTGCGCCGTCCGGGACCACCGGGACCATCGGCACGTTCAGGTTGTGCGGCTTCTTCCACGGGCTCGCGTGGCGAACGGCTCTGTTCTGCCATGGGGGTGCCTCCCGGCGCACGGATTGAGTTGATCAACCGGGCAGCCTAGGGCGCGGGAGGCGGGCGGGGCACAGGGTGCGGGCAAACTCCACATGACTGCCACACACTCGCGGATGCGAGGCAGTTGAGACGCACGGCTCGCGGCTGCGAGAGGGGCGGGCCGCCGGGACCCGTCTCTCCCGCCGGGCTCAGCCCAGCGGTACGTCGAGCCGGGCCTTGCGATGGCTGAACGTCGCGATGGAGTGCGGGCCGTGGTAGTTGCCGAGACCGCTCTCGCCGACTCCGCCGAACGGCAGCTCGGGGACGCGGAGATGGGCCATGGGCAGCCCGAATCCGATGCCGCCGGAGGACGTCTCGTCGGCGAGGCGGCGCCGGGTGTCCTCGCTTTCGGTGAAGCCGTAGAGGGCGAGCGGCTTGTCGCGGTCGTTGATGAACTCGATGGCCTCGTCGAGCCCGGCCACCTCGACGATGGGCAGGACGGGGCCGAAGATCTCCTCGCGCATGACCGGCTCGTCGGGCTTCACGCCGGTGAGGACGGTCGGCGCGATATAGGTGTCGTCGCGGTCGGTCTGCCCGCCGAAGGCCGTCGTCCCGGAGTCGAGCAGCGCCGACACCCGGTCGAAGTGCCGCTCGTTGACGATGCGGCCGTACGCGTCCGAGGCCTGCGGATCGGTGCCGAACATCGCCTCGACCGCCTTGGCGAGCGCGGCGGCGAGCGCGGGGGCGGTCTCCGGGTCGGTCAGCACGTAGTCGGGGGCGACACAGGTCTGCCCGGCGTTACGGAACTTGGCGCCCGCGAGGCGCTCGGCGACACGGTTGAGATTGACGTCGCGGTCCACGAACACCGGTGACTTCCCGCCCAGTTCGAGGGTGACCGGGGTGAGGTGCTCGGCGGCGGCCCGCATGACGATACGGCCGACCGTGCCGTTGCCGGTGTAGAAGATGTGGTCCCAGCGCTGGGCGAGCAGCTCGGTGGTCTCCGCGATGCCGCCCTCGACGACGGCGACGGCCTCCTTGTCGAGGTACTCGGGCACCAGACGGGCGATCAGCGCGGATGTCGCCGGGGTGACCTCGCTCGGCTTGAGGACCACGGCGTTGCCGGCCGCGAGCGCGCCCACCAGCGGCACGAGCAGCAACTGCACCGGGTAGTTCCAGGGCGCGATGACGAGGACGGTGCCGAGCGGGTCGTACTGCGTTGCGGCGGTCGAGCCGTCGGGCAGGCCCGCGAGGGCGCCGGACGCCACGGGCCGGGGGCGCAGCCACTCGTCGAGATGGTTCAGGGTGTGGTCGATCTCCCTTACGGGGAAGTCGATTTCGGTGGCGAAGACGTCGGCGCGCGGCTTGCGCAGATCGGCGTACAGGGCGTCCGCGATGTCACCGCGGTGCCCGGTGAACATGGCGCGCAGCCGGGTGAGCTGCTCCCTGCGCCAGGCGAGCGGCTTGGTGCGGCCACGGGCGAAGGCGGCGTGGAGGCGGGCGACGAGGTCTTCGATGTCGGTCACGAGGGGTCTCCTGCGAGGGGGTGCTCGGCGGGTGTCGAGCAGGAAGTCGGAGAGAAGGGCGCGGCGGTGGCCTGCGGTCGGCACAGTGTGGCCGGTCAGGCGGGGTGCGTCGCGGATCCGTGCGGCGCCCCGCCGGGCCTTGTCACCCGCGAGGTGCACGCGGACATCGGGCTGCCGAGGAGACCTGCGAGCAGCGCGTCCGTGGCGGGGTGAACAACTGCGGTGCGTCTGACACCGACTCCAGGCCGACCACCAGGGCGATGCGGATGTCCGCGGCCTCGGCGGGTTCCACGGCGGCGGGGGTGCCCGCCTGTGTGAACAGGCCGGTCAGCAATCGGCGGAGATCCGCGGTGAACGTGTGGCAGACGTCGCCGAACAGCCGGGCCCCGGCGTCGAGCAGCTCGGCGGAGCGCGGCGAGTCCCCGGCGAGGCGGAGCACCAGTTCTGGCTTGGTGGCCAGGACACCTCGGACGCGCTCGGCCACGGGGGTGTCCTCGGCGGCGGCCGCCCGCAGCTCCCGTCCAGCGCCTGCCTGTGCAGACGCCCCGCGAGCCGGCGGAAGGCGTCGTCCTTGTTGCGAACGTAGTGGTGGACCGCGGACCGGGACACGCCCATCGTGGAAGCGATGTCGTCCATCGTGGTGCGCCGGACGCCGTACCTGGTCGGGCAGTCGTAGGCGGCGCCGAGGACCTCGTCGAGCCGGTCCGCGCTCATCGTCAGGCCAGCTTCTTGAGGAGCTCGGCCGCGAGCGGGGCGGAGGAGGACGGGTTCTGGCCGGTGACCAGGTTGCGGTCGACGACGGTCTTCGGGGCCCACGGCTCGCCCTCCTGGAAGTCCACGCCCGCGTTGACGAGGCGGTCCTGGAGCAGCCACTTCGCCTTGTCGGCGAAGCCGGCCTGGGCCTCCTCGGTGTTGGTGAAGCCGGTCACCTCGTACCCGGCGAAGGCGTTGGTGCCGTCACTCTTGATCGCGGCGAGCATGGCGGCCGGGGCGTGGCAGACGATACCGAGGGGCTTGCCCGTCTCCAGGGCGAGGGTGAGGAGCCTGCCCGAGTCGGCGTCGGCGGAGAGGTCCTCCATGGGGCCGTGGCCGCCGGGGTAGAACACCGCCGCGTAGTCGTCGAGGTTCACGTCCTCCAGCTTCACCGGGTGCTGCAGTTCACCGAACGAGGCGAGGGCCGCCGCCACCTGGTCCGCGCCCGCCTGGCCGCCGTTGACCTCGGGTGCGAGGGAGGCCTTGTCCACGGTCGGGACGACGCCGCCGGGCGTGGCCACGACGATGTCGTGGCCCGCGGCCTTGAAGGCCTCGTACGGGGCGACGGCCTCCTCGGCCCAGAAGCCGGTGGGGTGCAGGGTGCCGTCGGCCAGCGTCCAGTGGGTGGCGCCGGTGACTACGAAAAGGATCTTCGACATGGTGAGTGCTCCGAGGGTGCGGGCCCGCGGGCCCGGAGGACGGGTTCGGATCGCGGAACCTCTGACGCTGTGTGCCCAGATCGTCAGTGTGTGGCGATGGCACCGACCGTAGGGCGGGCCTCCCATAGGAATCCAATAGGGTGGCCAATATGAGGAATAGGGATTCGAATGGGTCTGAGGGAATAGGCCGGACGGCGCACGCGGGCCCGCTGGACCTGAATCTGCTGCGCACCTTCCTCGCGGTGTACCGGTCGGGATCCTTCACCGCGGCCGCGCGACTGCTCGGCCTGTCGCAGCCGACCGTGACCACACAGATCCGCGCGCTGGAGCGGCAGCTGGACCGCGAACTCTTCGAGCGGCTGCCGCGCGGCGTCGCTCCCGTCCCCTTCGCGGACGAGCTCGCGTCCCGCGTGGTCGACCCGCTCGACGCCCTCTCGGCCGTCGCCGGACAGGGCGGCCCCGGCACGGACGCCGCTGCCGAGCCCGTCCATCTGGCGGGACCGGCCGAGCTGCTGTGCCTCTGCGTCCTGCCGGCGCTGGCGCCCCTGGTCGAGAAGGGGGTGCGGCTGCGTGTCACGACCGGACTGACCGACCCGCTCCTGGCGGAGCTGCGCACCGGCCGGCACGACCTCGTCATCGCCACTGCCCGGCCCCGCGGCCGCAACCTGACGTCGGTCCCCCTCGCGGACGAGGAGTTCGTCCTGGTCGCCGCCCCGGCCTGGGCGGACCGCATCGGCGGCCCGAACCGGATCGCCACCGAGGGGCCGGGGCTGCTGCACACCGTCCCGCTCATCACGTACGCCGAGGAACTCCCGATCGTCCGCCGCTACTGGCGCCACGTCTTCGGCAGGCGCCTGACCTGCAAGGCCGCCGTCACCGTGCCCGATCTGCGTGGTGTCGTGTCCGCCGTGGCGGCCGGGGCCGGGTTCAGCGTGCTGCCCCGCTATCTGTGCCGCGAGCTGCTCGCCGCGGGGGCGCTCGTCCTCCTCCACGACCCGCAGGACCCGCCGTTCAACACGGGATACGTCGTCCAGCGCCCCGGAACGCCGGACAACCCGCACATCGGCCTCGTCCGTGACCGGCTCCTGGAGGCCGGCCGGGGCTGGTAGTTCCGGCCGGCCTCCACGCCGTGGCGGCGGCTACGCGCCCGCGGCCTCCTGCCGGATGCGCTCGAACTGCGCTCCCATGGCCTCGGAGAGTGCCTCGGCGCCGGACAGGGGGCGCACCATGACGGTGAGGTCGTCGATGAGCCCGTCCTCGTCGAGGTGGATGAAGTCGCAGCCGTTGACCTCGCGGTCGCCGACGCGGGCGACGAAGACCAGGGCGTGGTCGCGGCCGTCGGCGCTGTTGATCTCCCGTACGTAGCGGAAGTCCTCGAAGACGCGTGTGACGCCCCGCAGGATCGCGGCGGTGATCGCCTTGCCCGGGTAGGGGTGGAAGGCGACCGGGCTGGTGAACACGACGTTCTCGGCGAGGAGCGCCTCCATGGCGTCGGGGTCGTTCGCTTCCACGGCCTTGCGGAATGCCTGCATGCGCGCGCTCCATAGTCAATTTGTTGAATAGGTGCGGACGAGATTAATCGTGCCGGTGTTAGCGTGTCCAGATGTCTCTGAAGCACGCGGTCCTCGCGGCTCTCCTGGAGGGCGAGGCGTCGGGGTACGACCTGGCCAAGGTGTTCGACGTGGCAGTGGCCAACTTCTGGTCCGCGACCCCGCAGCAGCTCTACCGTGAACTGGAACGTCTCGCCGGGGACGGCCTGGTCGAGGCGCGGGTCGTGCCGCAGGAACGCAGGCCGAACAAGCGGATGTTCACGCTCACGGACGCGGGCCGCGCCGCCCTGGACGACTTCGCCGTCGCCCCGCCGAGGCCCACCGCCATCCGCGACGAACTCATGGTCAAGATCCAGGCGTCGGACGGGGCGGACCCGGAAGCCGTGCGCGCGCTCGTCGAGGAGCGCATGGGGTGGGCGCGCGGCAAACTGGCCCGCTACGAACGCCTTCGGGAGCGGCTCCTCGACGGGCGCGACGAGGACACGTACCTGCGCGACGCCGAACGCATCGGTCCCTACCTGACGTTGATGCGCGGGCGTTCCTTCGAGGAGGAGAACCTCCGGTGGGGCGAGCGCGTCCTGGACATCCTGGCGCGGCGCACCTCACATGCCGAGCGGTCCTGAACTCCCTTACGGATGTAGGTGTCTACTGCAGGCACATGTAGGTGTGCGCCGGGTCGGCGGGCGCGGTGTGCGGGTCGCCGTCGACCACCACGTCGGCCCGCTCGCGCGTCCCGTCCTCGGTGAAGTGCTCGTCCTCCGCGGCCATCCACGTACGCCACAGCGGCAGCGCGTCCTCACCGTCGCGGATGAGTCCTCTGCGCAGACGCACCGCGCGTCCCGTCTCGACCCACACGGCGCAGGTGAGACGGTCGGCGACGGCCCGGCGTGCCGACGACACACCTTCGAGGACGAGGGTGTGGCCGACGGGAACGTCGTGCCACTCGGCGAGTTCGCGGCGTTCCCAGTCGTAGCGCTGGAACCGTCCGGCCACCCCGGTCCCCAGCGGCTGGAGCACCTGCTCCTCGAGGCGGGGCCACCAGCCCAACGGGTCGTTCCACGAGGCGAAGTCGTCGGTGTGCACGATCCGCGCGCCGCCGAGTGCCCCCGCCAGGCGCTCGGCGAACGTGCTCTTGCCCGCCCCCGACGGGCCGTCCACGGCGACGAGTCTGACCGGTCCGCACCGCGGCGGCGCCGCCAGGATGCGGGACGCCAGTGCGGTGTAGGTCTCAGAGGCGGGTTCCATGAGAGCGCACGATAGCGGTGGTTGTGCGGTGCGGGGGCCGGATGTCTCTCAGGCGTTCGCCGGAGCGTCCTTCTTGTCGCTGTCCTCAGTGGTGGCCGCAGTGGCCGGCAGGGCGGTGTAGAACACGGACTTGTTCTGCTTGGTGCGCTCGGCCTGACCGCGGGCGACGAGGGACTCGAGGGTGTTGCGGACGACCGTGCCGCCGGCCTTGCGCTCCGGGTGGGACTCGGCGAGCGTCGTCGTGACCTCGGCTGCCGAACGCGGCTCGGTGCTCGTGGTGATGAGGTTCAGGACCAGCTCCCGCAGGGTGGGGGAGCCGGGGGTGCGGGCCTGCGCGGCGGCGGGTGCCTTCTTCGCGGCGGGCTTCTTGCCGGCCTCCTTCTTCGCGCGCTGCTTGGGCGTCGCGCTCTCGCCCTTCGGCTTGCGTGCCTTGGGGAGCGCGGCGGCGGGTGCCGCCTTCGGCGCGACCGGCGCCTCCTCGGTCACCGGTGCCGCGCCCGGTCCGGTGAGTGCGTCGCGCATTCCCACCAGGAGGGTGCGGTCGTGGTCGAGTGTCTGGAGCTGCTCCTGAAGTGCGGCCAACTCGGCGGTGACGCGTTCCTGTTCCTTGGCGTTGCGCTCGAGGTCGGCGTCCACCTGGGCGGAGTACTGGGACTTGAGCGTGTTGCTGTCCGACATGACTGCCCGCTTCCTGTGGTTGTGGGGCTGTGTGTTGGTGCCGAAGGGTACTCACACCACACACCTTTGTGCACGGTCCTTCGGCGCATTGCCCCTGCGCAGTGTCGGTGGGGTGGCACCATGCAGCGCCGTGCGGGGTGCTACGGGCACGTGGGAACGGGTGTGGAACACCCATGCGTGGGGTGCCGGTTGGGCACGTCGGGTGGACGTGGCGCATGTGCCGACGACGTCGGCGGTGACATTTGTACCGGCCGCGCGACGACATCTCGCTCTGCCGGGTGCCGTGCGCCGCCTGACATGCTGAGGCCGACGACCGCATCGGCGGCGTCGGGACCGACGGAGGCCATGGTGGCATCACGAGTGGGAGAACATCCTGTGCCGCAGAGCGGCACGTACGAGATCGATCCGGTGGCATCGAGCGTGAACTTCCGTATGCGCACGGTCTTCGGGCTGTTTCCGGTGCGGGGAAGCTTCCGGATCACGCGGGGACGGATCGACGTGGCCGGACCTGTCGAGAAGTCCACGGTGGACGTGCGGATCGGAGCGGACACGTTCGAGTCGGGTGTGGCGCGCCGCGACGCACATGTCCGGTCGGCCGACTACCTCGACGTGGCCGCCCATCCCGAGTTCGCGTTCCGTGGTGACGGTGTCGAGGTCGGGGCCGACGGGGCACTGCTGACGGGGGAGTTGACCGTCCTCGGTGTCAGTCGGCCGGTCGACGTCACCGTCGAGAGCGTGACGGTCGAGGGCCGCCGTCTGACGGTGGTGGCGTCGGCCGTCGTGGACCGCTACGCGTTCGGTGTGACCGCCGCGAAGGGCCTGACCGGCCGTCGGATGACCGTGCGCCTGGACGTCACGGCGACGCGTTGACCTGCCGCGACAGCTGGTCGGGAGGTCACGGAGCGTCGGTGGTGGACGGCCTGGGTGTGTGGGGCATCCCGTTGATCAGTACCCGCAGCCCCCAGCCGAGGCGGGCCTCTCCCGGCCCGGACAGCAGCTCGTCCCCCAGCGCCGCGAGGCGCGGGTGGGTCGTCGCGGACACGTCGCGCAGCGCGGTGGTCAGCGCGTCCCAGTCGCCCTGGGCGTCCTCGTCCCGGTCGCGGGTGGACTGCTCGGCCGCTGTCGAAGTGGCGTACTGCAGAAGGGCGTCCACACCCCACGCGGCCTGCGCGTCCGGGATGCCGCCCTCGCAGAGCAGCGCGAGGAGGGCTTCGAGCAGGTCGAAGTAGTGCTCGCCGCGGGGCATCGCCACCAGTGCAGAGCGGGCGAGGCTCGGATGCTCGAACAGCACCGCGGTGTACGAGGACAGGATCCGCACCAGACGGTCCTGCCAGTCTCCCGGAGCGGTGGCGGGGGAGAGGTCGACGGCGCCGAGCAGCTCGTCCAGGATGGCCGCGTGCAGCTCGGCGGTGTTGCGCACGTACACGTAGAGCGAGGCCGGGCCCGTGTCGAGCTCCTGCGCCAGGCGGCGCATGGTGACGCGCTTGAGGCCTTCGTCGCGCATGATCGCGACTGCGGTCGCGACGATGCCGTCCCGGGTCAGGGCGGGCTTGGCCGGACGCTCTCGGCGACTGCGGGGTGCTGCGGGCTGGGGGGACACGTGCTCACCGTAACGAGCGGGGTTCGTGACGACCAAGTGCGTCATGAACCCGTTCCCGCGGCTTCGGCCTCCTCGCGGAAGGACGCGAACAGGTCGAGCAGGCCCTGCGGGGCGTCGGGGTGGAAGATGACGTCGAGATTGTCGGCGGATCCGGCCGCGGCGTGCTCGCTGCGGGGGAAGAGCGCCTCCTCGTAGACGGTGAGGGCCTTCTCGGTCTCGCCGGGGTGGGCCAGGATCGCGGCGGCCAGCTCGGCGCCGTCGAGCATCGCCAGGTTGGCGCCCTCGCCGGCGAACGGCGACATCAGGTGGGCGGCGTCGCCGAGCAGGGTCACACCGGGGACGCGGTCCCACCGGTGTCCGACGGGCAGGGCGTGGACGGGCCGCGGGACGAGCGGGCCGTCGGCGTCGCCGACGAGTGCGCGCAATGCCTCGTCCCAGCCGTCGAAGGAGGTGAGGATGCGGGCCTTGGCCGCCTCGGTGTCGGTGAAGTCGATGCCGCCGGCGGTGAACCAGTCGGCGGGCACCCGCAGCGCGCAGTAGATGTGCAGCCGGCCGTCGCTCTCGCGGTGGGCGAGGAAGCCCTTCTCGTCCCCGAGCGCGAACAGCGAGCCGCCGCCGACGACCGCGGCACTCTCCGGGTGAAGGGTGTCCGCGTCGTCCAGGTGTGCCTCGACGAACGAGATGCCGGAGTAGGCGGGGCGGGCGTCGGAGAGCAGCGGGCGGACCTTGGACCAGGCGCCGTCGGCGCCGACGAGCAGGTCGGTCGTGAAGGTCTCGCCGGACGCGAGGGTCACCTCGTGGCGGCCGCCGGTCAGCGGGCGGGCGCCGGTGACCTTGGCGCCCCAGCGCAGGGTGTCCGCCGGCAGCGAGGCGAGCAGCATGTCGCGCAGATCGTGCCGGCTGACCTCCGGCCGGCCGTCGGTGCCGCCTTCGTCGCTCTCCTCCCTGCGCACGGTGCCGTGCTTGTCCAGGATCCGCATGGCCTCGCCGCCCGGCTGGACGGCGGCGAGGAACTCCTCGTGCAGCTCCGCGGCGCGCAGTGCGGCCTGGCCGGACTCGACGTGCATGTCGAGCATGCCGCCTTGAGGGCGGGCGGCGGGGGAGGCCTCCAGGTCGTAGACGGCCGCTTCGACGCCGCCGAGGTGCAGGACGCGCGCGAGGACGAGGCCGCCGAGGCCTGCGCCGACGATCGCGATGGGGTGGTGGGTCGTGGTGGTCATGGCGTGCTCCTTCGGACGGGGGTGGCGCCCGCCGTTCCGGGAGCCTCTCCGTCAAGGTAACGAACATGTTCGTTACGAACAAGTTCCTAACGAACATGTTCGTCCTTGCTCACGGTGGATCCGGCCCACGGGATTGCGAAACGTCCCGGGCGCGCCTCGCATAAGCTGCCTCGATGAGCATTCTTGATGACGCCCGCCCGGGTATGAACCCCGAGATCCGGCCGCAGGACGACCTGTTCGGCCACGTCAACGGCCATTGGCTGGACACCGAGCCGATCCCTGAGGACCGCTCGAGCTGGGGCCCCTTCGTGCAGCTTGCCGACACCGCCGAGGAGCAGGTCAAGGCGATCATCGAGGAACTCGCGGCCGGGGCCGAGTCGACCTCGGCCGACGCCGGCGAGGCACGCAAGATCGCCGCGCTCTACGCCTCCTTCATGGACGAGCAGGCCGTCGAGGCCCTCGGGCTCGCGCCCGCGCGCCCGCTGCTCGACGAGGTCGCGGCCATCACCGACCTCCGGAGCCTCGCGACGTTCCTCGGCCGCTTCGAGCGCGTCGGCGGCTCCGGCCTCTTCGGGTCGTACGTCGACACCGACGACCGCAACTCCGACCGCTACCTCGTCAACGTCGTGCAGGGCGGCCTCGGCCTGCCCGACGAGTCGTACTACCGCGACGACAAGTTCGCCGAGATCCGCGACAAGTACGTCACCTACCTCACCGATCTCCTGACGCTCGCCGAGCACGCCGACCCCGCGGCCGCCGCGCGGACGGTCCTCGCCATCGAGACCAAGCTGGCCGCGGGCCACTGGGAGCGGGCCGAGACCCGTGACGTGCAGAAGACGTACAACCTCACCTCCCTGGACGAACTCAAGACCCTGGCGCCGGAGTTCGACTGGCACGGCTACGCCGCCGCGATCGGCGGCACCGACGCGACCATCGCCGAGACCTGCGTGCGGCAGCCGTCGTACTTCGCCCACCTCTCCCAGGTCCTGACCGAGTTCCCGATCGAGCAGTGGCGCGACTGGGTGCTGGTGCGCGTGCTGCGCGCCTCGGCGCCGTACCTCTCGGACGCGTTCGTGCAGAACAACTTCGACTTCTACGGGCGCACGCTCAACGGCACCCCGGAGCTGCGCGCCCGCTGGAAGCGCGGCGTCGCGCTCGTCGAGAGCGCGATGGGCGAGGCCGTCGGCAAGGAGTACGTGGCCCGGCACTTCCCGCCGGCGTCCAAGGCGATGATGGACGAGCTCGTCGCCAACCTCCTGGAGGCATACCGTCAGTCGATCGCCCAGCTCGACTGGATGACCGACGAGACGAAGGAGCGGGCGTACGAGAAGCTCGCCACGTTCCGCCCCAAGATCGGCTACCCGGACAAGTTCCGCGACTACTCCAAGCTCCAGGTCACCGCGGACGACCTGCTCGCCAACGCGCAGGCGGCCGCGGCGTTCGAGACGGACCGCGAGCTGGCCAAGATCGGTTCGCCGGTCGACCGCGACGAGTGGTTCATGCTCCCGCAGACGGTGAACGCGTACTACAACCCGGGCACCAATGAGATCTGCTTCCCCGCGGGCATCCTGCAGAAGCCGTTCTTCGCGCCCGACGCCGACGCGGCCGAGAACTACGGCGGCATCGGCTCCGTGATCGGCCACGAGATCGGCCACGGCTTCGACGACCAGGGTGCCCAGTACGACGGCGCGGGCAACCTCAACGACTGGTGGACCGCCGCCGACAAGACGGCCTTCGAGGCCAAGTCGAAGGCCCTGATCGAGCAGTACGACGGCTTCTCGCCGCGCAACCTGCCGGGCGAGACCGTCAACGGCGCGCTCACGGTCGGCGAGAACATCGGCGACCTCGGCGGCCTGACCATCGGCCACAAGGCGTACGTCATCTCCCTCGGCGACACGCCGTCGCCGGAGCACGGGGCCACCACCGGCTCCCAGCGCCTGTTCCTCAACTGGGCCTACTGCTGGCGCACCAAGCGGCGCAAGGAGCAGGAGCAGCAGTACCTGACGATCGACCCGCACTCCCCGCCGGAGTTCCGCGCGAACATCGTGCGCAACCTCGACGAGTTCCACAACGCGTTCGGCACGTCGGACAGTGACGGTCTGTGGCTCGACCCTGCGGACCGCGTGCGCATCTGGTGAAGCGCCCGTGACGCGTGGCCCGTACCTTCCGGGGAAGGTACGGGCCACGGCTCGTTCAGGACGTGGTGACGTCGAAGCCGGCGTGCAGCCTGCGGGTGTGGTCCACGGTCCGCACGGGGCCGGTGAGCGTCACGTTCGCGGTCAGCCGGCGGTCGGTGCTGGACGCGCCGAGCCGCAGCTCCAGCTCGCCCGGTTCGACGATCCGCCGACCGTCCCGCCCGGTGAACGACGCGAGGTCCGCGGGCACCGTCACCCCGACCCGCGCGGCCTGCCCCGGCGCGAGTGCCAGGCGCACGAACCCGACCAGCCGCTGGACGGGCTGCACGACCGAGGCGACCGGGTCGTGCAGATAGAGCTGCACGACCTCGGTGCCGTCCCGGTCGCCCGAGTTCCGCACGGTGAAGGCGAGTTCGGCCTCGCCGTCCGTCCCGACCGTCGTGCGTTCCACGGTGAGATCGGACCAGTCGAACGACGTGTACGTCAGTCCGTGCCCGAAGCCGAACGCCGGAGTCGGATCGATGTTCGACACTTCGTTGACCTGCCCGAGGCGCGCCGCCAGATACGTGGACGGCTGGGCCCCCGGGCCGTTCGGCACGCTGACGGGCAGCCGTCCCGACGGTGCGACCCGCCCGCTGAGCACACCGGTGATCGCGGGTGTGCCCTCCTCGCCGGGGAAGAACGACTGGACGACGGCGGCCGACTCCCGTACCGCACGCCCGAGCGCGTACGGGCGCCCCGCCAGGAGTGTCACCACGACCGGGGTGCCGGCGTCCAGGAGCGTGTCGAGCAGTTGCTCCTGCACGCCCGGCAGCGCGAGCGAGGCCGCGTCGCAGCCCTCGCCGCTGGTGCCCCGGCCGAAGAGGCCGGCGCGGTCGCCGAGCGCGAGGACGACGACGTCGGCGCCGCGGGCCAGCTGTACGGCCTCGGCGAAACCGTCGGTGCCGGTGTCGTCGATGCCGCACCCGGGCGCCGTGACGACCTCGCTGTCCGGGAACTCGGCCCGCAACGACTCGACCAGGGTGGGCAGTTCGATCCCGGCCGGCACCTCGGGGTGCCGGGCGCCCACGTGCACCGGGAACGCGTAGCAGCCGAGGACGGCCGTCGCAGTGTCGGCAGTCGGGCCGACCACCGCGATCCGGGCGGGCCGGGCCAGGGGGAGGGTGCCGTCGTTGCGGAGCAGCACGACCGCCTGTTCGGCGACCTCCCGGGCGAGGGCGCGGCGGTCCGCGGCGTCGAGGGCCACGGTTCCGCGCAGCGCCCGCGGGTCCCCGAGGTCGGCACCGGCCAGTGCCTGCGGCACCGCGTCCCATCCTTCGTCGAGGAGGCCCAGCTGCGCCTTCTGTACGAGCACGCGGCGCAGCGCGCGGTCCACGACGGCCTCGGGCACCCGACCGTCCGCGACCGCGTCGAGGAGCGGCTGTCCGAACGCCTTGACGGTGGGCAGTTCCACGTCCACCCCGGCGCTCAGCGCGGTTCCGGCGGCCTCGCCCCACGTGGCGGCGACACCGTGCAGGGTCTTGAGGAACCCGACACCGAAGTAGTCCGCCACCACCGTCCCCGTGAAGCCCCAGGTGTCCCGCAACAGTCCGGTGAGCAGCTGCTCGTCGGCTGCCGACGGAACGCCGTCCGTGTCAGTGTAGGCGTGCATGACCGAACGCGCGCCGCCCTCCCGCAGCGCCATCTCGAACGGCAGCAGCATCACGTCGGCGCGCTCCCTGGGCCCCATGCCGACGGGCGCGAGGTTCCGTCCCGCACGGGAGGCGGAATAGCCCACGAAGTGCTTCAGAGTGGCGACGATCCCGGCGGACTCCAGACCCTGGACGTAGGCGGTGCCGAGCGTTCCGACGAGGTACGGATCCTCGCCGATGGTCTCCTCGACGCGCCCCCACCGGGCATCACGCACGACGTCGAGCACGGGCGCGAGGCCCTGGTGCACACCCACCGCACGCATGTCCTGACCGATGGCCTCGGCCATGCGTCGTACCAGCGCCGGATCGAACGTCGCGCCCCACGAGAGCGGGACGGGATAGGCGGTCGCGCCCCAGGCGGCGAAGCCCGCGAGGCACTCCTCGTGGGCCACGGCCGGGATGCCGAAGCGGTTTCCCGCGGCGATGCGGCGCTGGGTGCGCAGCAGGGACAGCGCGCCGAGGGCGGGGTCGACAGGGGCGGTACCGAAGGGCCTGGTGAGCTGCCCGAGCCCGTGCGGCAGCAGCGCCTCGAGGTCGACCACCTCCTCCATCTCGTGCTGGTACGGGGCGACTTCGCCGCCCTCGTCGGACGCCCCGACCCACACGCCGAACAGCTGGGCGACCTTCTCCTGGAGGGTCATCTCGGCGACGAGGGCGTCGGCGCGCGTCTCGTGGTCGAGGGTCGTGTCGCGCCACAGAGGAGTGGTGGATTCTGTCGTTACGGCCACGTTGTGGGTCACTTTCCTCCCACGCCCATGAGCCCCTGGACCAGGGTGCGCCGGGCGAACAGGTAGACGAGCAGGACGGGCACCATGGACAGGACCACGGCGGCCAGCAGCCCCGGGACGTTGATGCCGTACTGGGTGCGGAAGTTGTAGAGCCCCAAGGTGATCACCTTGGTGGAGTCGGACTGGGTGAGCACCAGGGGGAACAGGAAGCCGTTCCACGCCTGAAGGGCGGAGAAGACCGCGATCGTCGAGAGCCCGCCCCGCGACAGGGGGAGCACGAGCTGACGGAACACCCGCCAGGACGAGGCGCCGTCGATGGCCATGGCCTCGTACAGATCCGGGGTGATGTCGCGCATCACCCCGGTCAGGACCAGGGCGCACATGGGCAGCGAGAAGGCGGCGGTCGGCAGGATGACGCCGATGAGGTTGTCGTAGAGCCCCGCCTTGCTGATGACGTAGAACATCGGCACGATCACCGCCTGCGCAGGGATGGCGAGACCGAGCAGGAAGAGGCGGAAGACGGCCGTCGTGACGCGGCCGCGGCTGCGGACGATGGTGTACGACAGAGGCGGCACCACCACGAGGACGATGGCGACCACGCACATGGTCACGATCACCGTGTTGAGGAAGTACCGGCCGAAGCCGGTGGAGAAGTCGTCGACGTAGTTGTGCAACGTGAAGTGCCGCGGCAGGCTCAGCGGTCCGCTCGCGCCGTAGTCCGCGCGCGACTGCACCGAGGCCGCGACCAGGACGTAGAGCGGTGCGCCGACGACGATCAGCCAGGCCAGGGAGCCCAGGCCGGCCAGGTAGTTGGGGCGTTGCTTGCTCACAGGCCCTCCACCGTGCTGCGCATCTTGTCGTAGCCCGACACCCGTACGACGACCAGCGAGATGACGGTCGCGACCACCACCAGGAGCAGCGCGATGGCCGATCCCGCGCCGAAGTCGAAGCTCTTGAAGGCCTTTTGGTACATGTAGTAGGCGCTGATGGTGGTGTCCGTGCCGGGGCCGCCCTGGGTCAGGATCAGGACGGTGTCGAACGTGGTGAGGCCGCCGACGACCATCAGGATCATCGACGTGATCATGGTGTTGCGCAGTTGCGGCAGCGTGATGTGGAAGAACTGGCGCACCGTGCCCGCCCCGTCGATCTGCGCCGCCTGGTAGAGGACCTGCGGGATGGCCCGCGCCGCGCCCTGGTAGATCAGGGTGTGGAACGGGGTGAACTGCCAGGCGCCCACGAAGACGAGCACCCCGATGGCCCCGCTCTGCATACCGAGCAGGTTGCCGTCGCCGAACAGCCACTTGGCCTGGGACGGCACACCGAAGTTGGGGTCGAGCAGGGTGCGCCACAGGACGGAGACCGCGGTGGCGGACAGCAGCAGGGGGACGAAGTAGATCGCGGACAGGATCGCGCGGTTGCGCTGGCGGCCCGCCGCCCAGACGCCGAGCAGGATGCTCAACGGCGTCTGGACGAGCACGCCCAGGACGGTGATCAGGACGCTCAGCCAGAGGCTGTTGAGCATCACCGGGTCGTCGAAGAGCTTGGTCCAGTTGTCGAGCCCGATGAACCGGGGCGCGCCCAGACCGTTCCAGCTCGTGAAGGACAGCACGGCGACCAGGACGAGCGGGACGACGGCGAACAGGACGAAGAACACGGTGGCGGGCAGCGCCCAGGCGAAACCCGGGCGCCCCACTCCACCCGTGCGCCGCTTCGCGGGTCGCCGTTCGGCGACGACCGCGGCCTTGGTGACGGTGGTGGTCATCTCGGTGCCGGGTCTCACGCGGTGGGCAAGGCCTGCATGGCCTTGATGAAGCCGTCGGTGTCGAGCCCGCCGTTGACGAACTGCTGGACCGCCTGGTGCATGGGTGTCGACGCGGACTGGGGGTAGGCCTGGTCCCACGAGAGCTGGAACGAGGGGGCCTTCTTCACGAGGTCGAGCTGGTACTTCGAGTACGCCGGACTGGCGGAGGTGCCGAGGAACTTCTCCGTGTTGGTCGTGGTCGGCAGGTTGCCTATGCCCAGCTGCGCCTTCACGAACTCGTCGGAGTACTGGAGCTTCAGGAACGCGGCGACGGCCTCGGGATGCTTCGTCTTCTTCATCACCGAGTAGAAGTTGTTGGTGTTGCCGACGAGATTGGCGGCGTCGCCCGTGCCGCCCGCGACGGTCGGGAACGAGGTGTAGCCGAGGTCCTTCTTGGCGAACGCGGGGTGGGAATCCTGCTGGGTCGAGTACTCCCACGAACCCATCAGCTCGAAGCCGGCCTTGCCGCTGGCGAGCAGCGTGGGCGAGCCCTGGTCGGTGAACTTGACCGAGTCGTAGTTGGTGCCGAAGGCACCCGCGTCGACGAGCTGCCTGATCATGCCCAGTGCCTTCTTGCTGCCCGCGCTCTCCCAGGCGCTCTTGTCGCCGCCGAGCGCCTTCTGGAAGACCTCCGGGCCCGCGACACGGTCGTAGAGGTACTCGAACCACATCAGCGTGGGCCACTGGTCACCGCCGCCGAGCGCGATCGGGGTGACGCCCTTGGCCTTGAGCGCCTTCACCGCGCCGAGCAGGTCGTCCCAGGTCTTCGGCGGCGTGACGCCGGCGTCGGCCAGGACCTTCTTGTTGTTGAAGAGCAGTACCGGTTGTGTGCCGCGCATCGGGATCCCGTACGGCTTCCCGTCGACCTTCGCGCTGTCGAAGACCGACGGCAGGAAGCTGGATTTGAGGGCCGGGTCCTTCTTGATGAAGTCGTCGAGCGGCATCAGCAGATCGGCGTCGACGAACGGCTTGATGCTGCCGCCGCCCCAGTTGAAGAAGATGTCGGGGGCCTGCGGGGTGCTGATGATGGTCTGCAGCTTCTGCTGGTAGTCGGCGCCCGGGATGGTGTCGAGGACCGCCTTCACCTTCGACGTCTTGTTGAAGGTGGCCACGAGCTGCTTCTCGACCTTGTTGGCCGCGTCCCCGTACACCAGCACGTGGATCTTGTCGGAGCCTCCGCCGCCTGCCGAGTCGGAGGAGCCGCCGCCACAGGCCGACAGGGTCAGCCCGAGGGCGAGCGCCACACCTGCGGCGACGGCGCGGGAGATCCGTGCGGGTGTCTTCATCTTTGAAGCCTCTCGAAAGTGTCGGTCAAGAGACCGAAATATGCTGGGCGGTGTGACGCTAAGGCGCGCCGGGGAGGCGGTCAAGCCTTGGAGTGCGGGTTTCCGAAGCGTTATCGGAGGAGCGCCTGCCGCAGGTATGCCCTTGTGGCGAAAGGGCGTGACGAGGAGGCGGCCGGGTTCTGGCCGCCGAAGGGCGTGCGGACGATGCGCGCCGACAGTTTCGAAGATCGCCGTCGGGCGTGCGGGGTGATGAGTGTCGAGGCGAGAACTACCGCTCGGCGGGCGCCGCCGTGCTGCTCCGCACGACGAGACGGGTCGCCAGGTCCATGCGCGGCGTCGGGGGCTTCTTGCCACGCGCCAGGTCGAGGGTCAGCCGTGCGGCGGCCTCGGCCATCTCGACCAGCGGCTGGCGGACGGTGGTCAGCGGCGGACCCACCCAGCGGGCGAGGGGCAGATCGTCGAAGCCCACGACGCTGAGGTCGTCCGGGATCCGCAGGCCCAGTTCGCGAGCCGCCTCGTAGAGACCGAGCGCCTGGAGGTCGTTGCCGGCGAACACGGCGGTCGGCCGGTCCGGCAGGCCGAGCAGTTCGAGACCGGCCGCGTGGCCGGACTCGTGATGGAAGGTCCCCTCGCGGATCAGTGACGGATCGAACGCCACCCCGGCCGTCTCCAGGGCCGCCCGATAACCGTCGATCCGGGCACGGCTGCACATCATCCCCGCCGGGCCGGCGATCACACCGATACGGCGATGGCCCAGTTCCAGCAGGTGCCGGGTGGCGGCCAGGCCGCCCTGCCAGTTCGTGGCACCGATCGCGGGCACGTCGTCCCCGGGGTCGCCCGCCGGGTCCATCACCACGAACGGGATGTCGCGGCTGGTGAGCTGCGCCCGCTGGGCGGCGTCGAGCCCGGACAGGACGACGATCACGCCGGTGGGACGGCGGGCGAGGACGCCGTCGACCCAGGACTGGCCGATGCTGAGCTGCCCGGCGTGCTCGGACAGGACCAGGCTGAGCCCCTCCTCGCGGGCGACGTTCTCGACACCGCGGATCACCTCCATCGACCAGGAGCTGTCCAGCTCGTGGAAGACGAGTTCGAGCAGGGGGATGGCCGTGGTGTTGGCCCTGCGGCGCTGGTAGCCGTGGTGGCGGAGCAGATCCTCCACCCGCTCGCGGGTGGCCGGGGCGACATCCGCCCGGCCGTTGAGGACCTTCGAAACAGTCGGAGCGGAGACCCCCGCTTCACGGGCGATCTCGGCAAGCGTCGCCGTGCCGGCCTCGGAGGCCCCCTGGGACGCCGGCCTCTGCTTCTTCTGCACCGCTGAGGAGTTCACGGTACGGATCGTAACTTCTAGGGGGTGAGACGGGGCAAGAGGATCATCGGACCTGCGCGCCTTGACGCACCGGCAAGATCCTTCTAGGTTTTCGCAACATGCGTCATCGGCGTCGAAATAGTTGAACGAGAACTCGCAGAGACGCGAACTCCTTGAGACTGGGGACGTCACCCCTCGGGTCACGAGACGCGAACCTCTGGAGAACGGACATGTGCATGCCGGCGACCGGTACACCGCTGCGGAACTGGGCGGGAAACGTCACCTTCGGCCCGGCGCGGGTCCACCGTCCGGCATCGGAGGCCGACCTGCGCCGGACCGTCGCCTCCGCCGAGAAGGTACGGGTCCTCGGCAGCGGGCACTCGTTCAACCGCATCGCGGACACGGACGGCGACCTGGTCCTCCTGGACGGGCTCGCGCGCCGGGTGCGGGTGTCCGAGGACCGCGCCACCGTGAGCGTCTCGGCGGGCATGCGGTACGCGGAGGTGGCCTCGGCACTCCAGGCACACGGTCTCGCTCTCGCCAACCTGGCCTCGCTTCCGCACATCTCGGTCGCGGGATCGTGCGCCACCGGAACGCACGGTTCAGGAGACGCGCTGCGCGGTCTGGCCGCCGCCGTGACCGGGATCGAGCTGATCGGCCCCGACGGATCGCGGTCGACGCTGGACCGCGCCTGCGACCCGGACCGCTTCCCCGGCGCCGTCGTCAACCTCGGCGCACTCGGTGTCGTGGTCTCCATGACCCTCGCCGTGGAGCCCGCGTTCGACGTCGCCCAATGGGTGTACGACGACGTGCCGCTCGACCGGATCTCCGAGGACCTCGACGCCGTGTTCGGCGCCGCGTACAGCGTCAGCGCGTTCACCGACTGGCGCGCGGACACCGCCACGGTGTGGCTGAAGCGCCGCACCGACCGGCTGCCGACCGGCACCCCGGGAGACCGCTGGATGGGCGGGCTCCTCGCGGACGGCCCGCGCCACCCGGTCCCCGGCATGCCACCGGCCTTCTGCACCGAGCAGCGGGGCGTCCCCGGACCGTGGCACGAGCGGCTTCCCCACTTCCGGCCCGACTTCACCCCGAGCAACGGCGAGGAGCTCCAGTCCGAGCTGCTCCTGCCGCGCGAGGCCGCGGCCGACGCGATGGCGGCCCTGCGTGACCTCGGAGAGCGGATCGCCCCGGTGCTCCTTGTCTCCGAGATCCGGACGGTCGCCGCGGACGACCTGTGGCTCAGCCCGAGTCACGGCCGCGCATCCCTCGCCCTCCACTTCACATGGGTGCGCCGCCCCGACGACGTACTCCCGGTCATCGGGGCCATCGAGGAGCGGCTGCTGCCGCTCGGGGCGCGCCCCCACTGGGGGAAACTGACGACGGCGGCTCCCCGTACCGTCGCCGCGCTCTACGAACGAGCCCCCGACTTCCAGCGGCTACGGCAGGAGCTGGACCCGGCAGGGAAGTTCGCGAACGCCTTCGTGACGGAACTCTTCGCCGCTCACTGAACGTGAACCTCTGCCGAGCGCCGCGGACCTGGTCCGTTCGGCGGCGCCCGGGTCGCTGCGGTCCTGCGCCGAACCTAGCGTTCCCACAGTCGGGGGTATTTCCGTCTGGAGGGTCCACCGTGCGTTCCACAGGTTTCGCTTCCGCGGCAGCACTGTTCGGCGCCGCCGCACTTCTGTCCGTGACAGCACCGGCCTCCGTGGCGGACGACGGCGGAGTCGCCTCGGGCGGTATCGATTCTGGGGTTACAGGCTCGGGGGTTACCAGTAGCTCGGGGGTTACCGGCTCAGGTGTCACCGACTCGGGTGGCGGCGACGCCCGTGTCACAGACTCCGGTAGTGCCGATCCCGGTGGTGCCGATTCGGGTGGTGCCGGTTCGGGTGTCACGAAATCCGGTAGTGCCGATCCCAGTGGTGCCGATTCGGGTGGTGCCGATTCTCGTACGAGCGACTCGGGTGCCGACTCCGGTGGTGCCGATTCTCGTACCAGTGACTCGGGTGCCGACTCCGGTGGTGCCGATTCCCGTACCAGTGACTCGGGTGCCGACTCCGGTGGTGCCGATTCCCGTACCAGTGACTCGGGTGCCGACTCCGGTGGTGCCGATTCCCGTACGAGCGACTCGGGTGCCGATTCGGGTGGTACCGGCGGCCGCACGGACGGCGGTGGCCGCGACGTCACCTCGTTCGGATACACAGTGTCCCCGCAGACCGTGTCCCCCGGCGGGACGGTCACGATCAACGCCACCAAGTGCCAGACGCCGACCGTGCGCGTCACGGCGCCGGTCTTCGACGACGTCACGCTCAATGCGGGCCGTTCGGCGACCGCCAAGGTCTCTCCCGATGCGAAGCCGGGTGCCCAGTACGACGTGACGTTCGACTGCAAGGGGGAGCGCGGCACCGCCAAACTGACGATCGCCGCAGGCGGTGCCCGTCCCAGCACGCCGACCGTGCCGAGGGGCGTGGAGGCCGGAGACGGCGGCAGCCTCTCCAGGCTCGACGCCACGCAGCTCCTGGCGGGCACCGCACTGGTGGCGGGCGCCGTGGGCGCGGGCGCGTACGCCGCCAGGCGCCGCTCCGGCTGACGGGGCTGAGACGGACCGGTTGCCTCCGGACGCGCCGCTCACGACCACTGCCCGCGTTGTTTACGGCCTCTGCCGCGCGGCTTACGGCCTCTGTCGCGCCGGAGTCGCCCGTGCGCGTGCCGTCCTGGCGGCCGCGCTCACCGCACCGTGGTGCAAAGGGCCGTGCCCGGGCAGCAGCATGTCGCCCGCGAGCTTCTCGAACACGTCCAGTGAGTCGCGGGTGCGCACACGGTCCCTGTCGAACATGGTCGGCAGGAGCTGTGGCCCTCGCGCGCGCGAGGTCGGGTGGCCGGTGACCAGGCCGTCGCCGGAGATGACGATGCCCGCGCCGCCGAGGTGGTAGGCGCAGTGGCCCGCGGTGTGTCCGGGGGTGTGGACCGGGACGGGGCGGCCCGGCAGGTCGAGGGCGCCCTCTGCGGGGAAGGGCCGGGGCCGGCTGACGCGCGCGTCCGTCGTCCCGCCGGAGCGCAGGGCGTGCACGGCCCAGGGCAGGACGCCCGGGCGCCAGCCGTTGCGCAGGACCCGGCCGAGCGAGACCTGGTGCAGGAACTCGCGCCGGGCGTGCGGGACTTCGGCCGCGTGTGCGTACACCGGGACGTCGAAGGTGCGGCTGAGGTGTTCGGCGGACCCGAGGTGGTCGTTGTGAGCGTGGGTGAGCAGGATCGCCGTGAGTGCCTCGGGGGAGTGGCCCGCCGCGACCAGTGAGTCCAGGACCTGCTGCCGGTCGCCGGGGTAGCCGCAGTCGATGAGCGTGACGGCGTCGCCCTCGCTCAGGATGACCCAGTTCGTGTTGCTGCCGTGGACCAGATGAACGCCGGTGGCGGCGTGAATGAGGGTGCCTTCGCGCATGACGGACCGCATCTCTTGAGGTGTGCCACTGGGGCCGGGGAAGCATGGGGGCTGGGGTACCGCGGTGACCGGGCTGCTGCAGCGGTCGCAGGCAGGGTAGTTGATCACCTCTCCCGCCCGGACGCCTTGGACGGGGCATCGGGCATCCGATGCGTCCAGCGTCCCCGGACCGTCATCCGATGCGTGCAGCATCCCTTGACAGTCATCCGATGAATTTATAGCTTCCGTGGCCAGACGCTCCTCAATTGCGCCAACTGTCCATCAAACGTTGGATGTTCGGTCCGTAGATCGATGGTCAATCCCGACCTGCCCGGCCTCAGGAGTCCCCGTGCATACCGTCCCAGGTTTTCGCAAGAGCCGAAGATCCCCGCTGCCCGGTCTGCTCGCCGCGGCGGTGGGTGTCACACTCGGCCTCGGCGCCGCCGCCGCGCCCACCGCGTCGGCGGCCGCGGGTGGCGGCAGGACCGTCACCCTCCACGTGGCGCCCGACGGCAACGATCGCGCCAACGGCTCGGCGGCCAGGCCGTTCCGCACAGTGGAGCGTGCCCAGGAAGCCGCCCGAAAGGAGGTGCGCAAGCAGCGGGCGCGACCCGTCGACGTCGTGGTGCACGCGGGCACCTACCGTCTGGACCGCACGCTGACGTTCGGCCCGAAAGACTCCGGCACGCACCGCGCCCCCGTCCGTTACCTCGCGGCACCCGGTGAACGCGTCGTCATCAGCGGCGGCCGATCGCTGCGGCCCGAGTGGCACTCGTACAACGACAGCGTCAAAGTCGCCGACATAGGCGCGGGCCTCGACTTCGACGGTCTCTTCCTGGACGGGGAGCGCCAGGTCCTCGCCCGCTACCCCGACTACGACCCCAAGACCGCCATCCTGGGCGGCTACGCGGCCGACGCCATCTCGGCGCAGCGAGTCGCCCGCTGGAAGAACCCCACCACCGCGCTCGTACGCGGCCTGCACCAGGGGGAGTGGGGCGGCAACTCCTACCGGGTAACCGGGCTGAAGGCCGACGGCACCCCGCAACTCGACTGGGTGGGCGACAACAACCGCGGCAGCGGCCTGCACACCACGTACCGCATGGTGGAGAACGTCTTCGAGGAACTCGACGCCCCCGGCGAGTGGTTCTACGACAAGGCGGCCGGCAAGCTCTACTTCTTCCCTCCGAAGGGCGCCGATCTCGCCTCGGCGCGCATCGAGACCGCCGAACTCGACGAACTCGTCAGGGTGCAGGGCGGCGGACCGGACGACGCGGTGCACGATCTGGCCTTCTCCGGCTTCACGTTCGCCCGCACCCACCGGACCCTCTTCGATCAGCCGTACGAGAAACTCCAGCTCGGCGACTGGGCGATCGCGCGCGCCGCGGCGGTCCATCTCAAGAACACCGAGAACGTCGCCGTACGCGACTCGCTCTTCGACCAGGTGGGCGGCAACGCCCTCTTCGTCGACGGCTACAACCGAGAAGACACCGTCTCCGGCAACGAGTTCAGCCACTCGGGCGCCTCCGACGTCGCCGTGGTGGGCAACAGTGACGCGGTGCGCGAGCCGTCCACCTGGGACAGCATGCGCAAGACCATCACGGACACCACACCCGGGCCGAAGTCCGAGAACTACCCGCGCGACATCCACATCAGCGACAACTACATGCACGACAACGGCCAGTTCGAGAAGCAGACCTCCGGCGTGCAGATCTCGATGAGCCGGCACGTCACCGTCGACGGCAACACGATCCACGACGGACCCCGCGCCTGCGTCGACATCAACGACGGCACCTGGGGCGGACACGTCATCGAGAACAACGACATCTTCAACTGCGTCAAGGAGACCTCCGACCACGGTCCGATCAACTCCTGGGGCCGCGACCGGTTCTGGCCGCTGACCGCCGACGACGCGACGAAGAAGTCGTACGCGAAGCTCGACGCGATGGACACCACCGTCATCCGGCACAACCGGATCCGCCACTCCTCGCACTGGGACATCGACCTCGACGACGGCAGCTCGAACTACCTCGTCGAGGACAACCTCCTCCTCAACGGAGGGGTGAAGCTCCGCGAGGGCTTCCACCGGACCGTGCGCAACAACATCTTCGTCAACGGCGGCGCCCACTTCCACGTCTGGTACGCAGACAGCGGCGACACGGTGGAGAAGAACATCTTCGTCACCGGCACTCCCTACAGCCTCATCCAGGCCGACATGGCGAAGAGCGAGCCGACCGTCGACAACAACCTGTTCTGGAACAACGGCAGGCCGGTCACCGGCGTCACCGACGCGTGGCGCGCCCTCGGCCTCGACACACATTCGGTGACGGCCGACCCCGGGTTCACCGGAGCCTCGCCCTTCACCGACCCGAAGAAGCTCGACTACACGCTCCAGGCGGACTCCCCGGCGCGCGCCCTCGGCTTCCGTCCCTTCGCCATGGACGGCTTCGGAAAGGCCGGCAGCCCCACGCCGCCCCCGCTCGAATGGGTCGACGACACCCCCACCGACACGCTCGACGCGTTCCAGGAACCGCTGCTCGGGGCGTCGGCGACACGTATTTACTCCGACGCGGTCAAGTCGGCCACGGGGCTGACCGACTACGACGGTCTGCATCTGCCCACCGTCCCCACCACGTCGGAGGCGTACCGGCAGGGCCTGCGCACGAACGACGTCATCCGGGAGATCGACGGCAAGAAGGTCACCGGCCGGGACAGTTTCTGGAGCGTCTACAACCGCTCGGCCCCGGGCGCCGACCTCCCGCTGGCGATCTGGCGCAACCAGGCATCGACTCGACTCACCGTCCACAAGCCCGAGTCGGGCGAACAGATCAACAACACGTCCGGGGTCGTGTACACCGGTTCGGGCTGGGACTGGAAGCACGCCTCGCGCGGCGGTGCGGGCGGCTGGGCCGACGACGTGCACGCCACACAGAACAAGGGCGACTCCTTCGAGCTCACCTTCAACGGCACCGCGATCGACGTCATCACCCAGACCAACAGCGACGAGGGACAGGTCGACCTCTACGTGGACGGGCAGCCGGCGGGCACGATCGACAACGCGAGCCCCACGCGCAGGCATCAGCAGACCGTGTTCAGCACGTCGGGCCTGGCCCCGGGCGAGCACACGATCAAGGGTGTGATGAAGACGGGCAGCTATCTGATCGTGGACAGCTTCAAGATCCGCTAGCTGCCGTCGGGGGTTCGGTCTGCCGTGGAGCGGGAGCCGCGTCCTCGTCGAGCAGAGGAAACAGCCGCGCGACGGCCGCGACCGCCACGGTGTCCGCCGGGCGCGTCGCGGCCGCGTCGTGACGCGCCTGGAAATCGGTCATCAACTGACGTATGGACGAGGCCAGTTGCATCACTTCGTCAGGACTGAGGCGCAGCACGGCGCTGAACGACTCGTCGTGGCGCCAGGCTGCCGGTGCCTGGCCCAGGTGGGCGAGGCGGCGCCGGTAGCTCTCGTCCTCGAGGCCGTGGGCCGGCGCGGTGAACTCCACTGCGCCCGCCTCGTCCGTCAGATGGTCGGACTCCCAGCGCAACTGCCACGGTCGGGCCCGTCCGTCCGTGGGTGGCGCCTCCTCGATGAGACCGTAGCGCGCGAGCTGGCGCAGATGGAACGAGCAGAGGCCGGAGCTGTGGCCGAGGCGGGCGGCGGCCTCGGTGGACGTGACCGTGCCGACCTCGGCAAGCAGGTCGAGGAGCGCGATGCGCACCGGATGGTCGGGCAGGGGGCGGCGCGCTCCGTGCGGCGGAACCCATGGGCCGGAGCCGGAGCCGGAGCCGGAGCCGGAGCCGGAGCCGGAGCCCGAGGCCGAGCCCGAGCCCGAGACGGGGTCGGGGGCGACGGGCGCTGTGGGTCGTTCCTGGTCACTCATTTTGCAAAGAGTGCTACTTTGCAAAGCGGTTGGTCAAGTCGGTCAAGTCCGCCGAGCAGGGCCGGGTGCGCACTCCCGGTCCTCCTCCGGTTGCTCAGGAGGCGTCAACATCCATGTCCATTCGACTGAGTGACGGAACATCACAAGATCTCAGGGTGCGGGTGCAGGGTGCGCCGGTGGACTCCTATCCGGCCCTTCCTCCGGAGGTCGCCCGCGGAACAGTGCGTCGCATCACCGTCGTGGGGGAGGCCATCCTGTACCGCCGCTGCCGTGAGGTGACGGAGTTCGGAACCCCCGTACTGGCCCGCCTGATCGACGACATGTTCGCCACGAACGCCGTCGCGGAGGGCGCGGCCATCGCCGCCAACCAGGTCGATGTCGACCTCCAGCTGTTCGTGTGGGACATCACGGACGACTGGGGCGTGCGTCATGTCGGGCACATCGCCAACCCCGTCCTCGACGAACTGCCCGCCGCGCAGCGTGTCCTGGCCGAGGAGTCGGAGGGGTGCCTGTCGGTCCCCGGCCCCTACAGACTCGTGGCCCGGCCGGACCGCGCGGTCGTCCGGGGCCGAGACATGGACGGCAATCCGCTGGTGATCGAAGGCCGAGGCTACTTCGCGCGCTGCCTGCAGCACGAGACGGACCACCTCCACGGCCGCACCTATCTGGACCGGCTCGCCCGGCGCGAACGCAAGGCGGCGCTGCGCGAGATGGAGGACACGAAGGACAGCGTGTTCGCCCGCCGAGCGGCCCGCGCCGCCGAACTGGGCAAGTGATGCGCCACCGTGCTGCGGAGGGTGGCGCCCAAGGGCTTTCGCTTGGATCAGGCAGGATCAGGGAGCGGGTGCCGATTGGTGCCGATGCCGTGTGTCGCAAGGCGGCGACGGACGACAACGCCACGAGGCGCGATGCCGGTACCCGCGAGCCCGGCATGATCCAAACGAAAGACCTAGGATCGCGGCCATGGCCATGTTCGTGCACCTGACGCCCCGGGCGAATGCGGCGCGCATCAGGCGGGCAGGTATCCGGGCCGCCGGTCGGCACCCCGACGGCGGGCGCGGCGTGTTCTGCTTCCCCGTGCTCGCGTCGTACACGCTCACGCACCAGTGGCTGCGGGAGTTGGCGCGGCACGGGGGGCCGCGCGGGCTCGTCGCCGTCCAGGTGCGGCTGCCCGACGACGAGCCGGTCACGGTGGGCCGGTACCACCGTGACCCGCTGGCGACGACGGCCGCGGACGCGGTGCGCCGCGTGGCCGCGATGGACGACCCGCGCGGGTGGGAGGTGTTCGTCCCCCGGGCGGTCGCCAGACGCGAGGTCCAGCGCGTCCGCGCCGTCCGGCAGGTGACCGGCTGGCGCTACTTCCCCGACGCGCACGGCGTCGTGCCGTGCACGTGCGCGGGCTGCCGGGTGCGAGGCGAGTACGGTTCCCGGCGGCTGCGTGAGCGCAGGCCGCACCCGCACGACGGCCCGCCGCCCCCGGCGCCGGTCCTGCTGCGACGCGTGGAGGCGGCCGGAGAGCCGGGCGACGCCACGGCGCTGTGCGAGGCGCTGCACTGGTTCGGCCTGCGTCGGCGCGGACCGGTGGAACGGCTCTCCCGGCTCGCCGACCACCCGGAGCCGGCGGTGCGCGAGGCTCTCGCCGACGCGGTCGCCGGCTGGTCGACGCCCGGGGTCGACGCGCTCCTGGCCCGCCTGGTGTCCGACCCGGACCCCGACGTACGGGAACTGGCGGCGGCGGTCGTCGAACGGCGGGAGGACAGACGTGCGCATCGATGAGGGATGGTGGGAACGCCAGGCGTGGCGCGCTCCTCCCTCTGTGGTGCGGTGCCGTCCAGGATGGGTGTCATGAACCCACGCATCACCTTGATCACCGGAGCGACCCAGGGCCTCGGCCGTGGCATCGCGCTCGACCTCGCCGCGCGTGGCGACACCCTCCTCCTGCACGGGCGCGACACGGGGCGGCTCGAAGCGGTCGTCGCCGATATGCGGGCGGCCGCACCGGACGCCACGGTACGTACGTATCTCGCCGACCTCGCGGACCTCGGCCAGGTGCGGGCCATGGCGGACCGCATCCGCGACGCCGAACCCCGTCTCGACGCGCTGGTCAACAACGCGGTCGCCGGCGGCGGCGCGGAGCCGCTGCGGCGGGAGCTGAGCGCGCAGGGCCACGAACTGCGGTTCGCCGTCAACCACTTGGCCCCGTACGCTCTGATCCGCGGCCTTCTGCCCCTGCTCGAGGCCTCCGCGCCCGCGCGCGTGGTCAACGTGGCATCCATGGGGCAGGACCGCATCGACTTCGACGACGTCATGCTGGAGCGGGACTACGAAGGGCTCCGGGCGTACTGCCGCAGCAAGCTCGCCCTGATCATGGCGACGTTCGAGCTGGGCGCGGAACTCGAAGGCACGGGTGTCACGGTCAACGCCCTGCATCCGGCGCATCTCATGGACACGGCCGGAGTGCGCGCGTACGGCCTCACCCCGGTGACGGGAATCGACGAGGGGGTACGGCCGACGGTGCGGCTGATCACGGACCCGGAACTCGGGTCCACCACAGGCCGGTACTTCGACCGTTTCACGGACGCGCGCGCCCATGAACAGGCCTACGACAAGGAGGCGCGGCGGCGCCTGATGGCCCTGACGGACGAGCTGACGGGGTACGGCACCGCGGCACCGTGAACCAAACGTGGGTGTCCCGGGGCGGCGGGTCCGTAGGACACCGGCCGCCCCGGGACATCACCCCCGTGCCTACTGGGTGGTGACGTGGACGTAGTCGACGACGAGTTGCTGGGGGAAGCTCGTGCTGCCGTCGGGGTCGCCCGGCCAGTAGCCGCCGACCGCGAGGTTGAGGATCAGGAAGAACGGCTTGTTGAACGCCCATTGGTTGCCGCCGACGTCGGCGGGCGTGCGGGTCTGGTAGACGTTCCCGTCGACCGACCACTTGACGGAGTCCGGGGCCCAGTCCACGGCGAACGTGTGGAATCCGTCCGCGAAGGCCTGGCCGCCGGGCAGGGTGTAGGCCGCGCCTATGCCGCCCGAGCCCGAGTATCCGGGGCCGTGCAGCGTGCCGTGGACCGTTCCGGGTTCGAAGCCGACGTTCTCCATGACGTCGATCTCGCCGCTCGCCGGCCAGCCGACGCTGCCGATGTCGTTCCCGAGCATCCAGAACGCGGGCCACATGCCCTGCCCGCGCGGCACCTTCATCCGGGCCTCGACATGTCCGTAGGCCTGGGTGAACTTGCCCGAGGTGTTGAGCCGGGCCGAGGTGTACTCGCAACGCCCGTACCAGCACTGGTAGTTGTTCGGGTTCTCCTTGCGGGCCGTGATGACCAGGTTGCCCTGGCCGTCGAGCGCGGCGTTGCTGTTGCCCGCGGTGTAGTACTGCCGTTCATGGTTGTTGACGTTGTCGCCGGTCTCGATCTGCCACTTGCCACCGTCGACGGCCGAACCTGCGGCGCCGTTGAAATCGTCGGTGAAGGTGGCCGCGGCGGCGGCTTTCGCGGGACTGCCGACGGGTGCCGGGGCGGCGGACGCGCCGGTGGGCACCGCCGCCAGGCTCGCGGCACAGCAGGCCAGAGAGGCGGCGTACAGGGAGGCGCGGCGGCGCCAGGATGAGCGCACGGTCATCACATCGCTTCACGTGGGGGGTCGTGTGGGGGGTCGCGTGCATGACAAGACAGCGAACGAAGCATCCGGAAGTGAACGCCGACGGCGGCCACTTGAGGCACTTCCTTCACTTCTTGATTTAAAGGAGTGCCTCTCGTGGCGTCAAGGCATTGGCGTGTACCAAGTGCAGGGAGCGACCCGGCGGGCGCCGTGGCCTGCGGGCCGAACCCGGGCACAAGGTGTTCGGCTCGGCCGGCCCCTTCGCCGATTTCGCGATCCTTCCGCACGCCGGCACCCGAACTGGGCGCACACACGGGAGGTGCTGGAAGCCATGCCCGCCGCCCCGATCACCGCGGCATCGGGGCCACGGCCTCCAGCGCCTCCACGGAACCGGACATGACGGTGCGCACGTGCTCGGTGAGGTGCTCGGTGGGCCAGTCCCACCACGCGAGGGCGAGCAGGCGCTCGACGTCCTCGTCGCAGTAGCGGCGACGGACGAGCTTGGCCGGGTTGCCGCCGACGATCCCGTAGTCGGGGACGTCGTCGACCACCACGGAACCCGAGGCGATGATCGCCCCGTGCCCGATGCGCACACCGGGCATCACCGTCGTGCGGTAGCCGAACCACACGTCGTTCCCCACCACGGTGTCCCCCCGCCCGGGCAGCCCGCCGATGAGATCGAAGTGGTCGGCCCACGAGCCACCCATGATGGGGAAGGGGAACGTCGACGGGCCGTCCATGCGGTGGTTGGCCCCGTTCATGATGAACCGCACGCCCTCGCCCAGCGCGCAGAACTTCCCGATGACCAGTTTCTCCGGCCCGTAGTGGTACAGCACGTTGCGCGTCTCGAAGGCCGTCGGGTCGTCCGCGTCGTCGTAGTACGAGAACTCGCCGACCTCGATCAACGGCGACGTCACAAGCGGCTTGAGCAGCACGACCCGCGGCTGCCCCGGCATCGGGTGAAGCACGGTCGGATCGGCGGGCACGAACGACATGACGGGTCAACTTCCTCACGTGGTACGGGTCGACGACGGACGGCCATGCTCTCAGTAGCGCCGGGTCTCCGACTCCAGCGCGGCCCGCGTCTCGGGACCGTACACACCGGCGTCCTCGTCGATGCCGCGGGCCACCTGATAGCGGTGGACCGCGTCGGCGACATCGGCCGAGTACCTGCCGTCGGTCGGCCCCGTGTACAAGTTGATCTGGGCCAGCCGCCGTTGGAGATCTCTGACCTGGCCGCCGTGGCTGCCGGTGGACAGGACTCGGGCGCCGGATCCCGGGTGGACGGCGGAGGACACCGTGGGTGCCGGCGCGGAGGGCGTCGCGGAGGAGGATGGCGCCGAGGCGGACGCGGACGGGGCCGCCGAGCCGGCCGCCGTCCCGGTGGCCGCCGACGACGACGCGCTGGGGGAGGCGGTCGCGTGGGCGCCGCCCTTCTCGGGAGACGGGGCGGCCGACCGCGACGAGGCCGATCCGGACGGCGCGGGCACGGCGGAGTCGTCCACCGCCGACACGGTCCGGCTCGGAGCGTTCCCGGAGCTGAAGGCGCCACTCGCCACCGCCATCACGGCGGCCGTCCCGACACCCAACGCCGCGGTACCGACGATCACCCATCGGCGCCTGAGGCGCCCGGGTGCCCGACGACCACGACCCGCGGTGACGACCTGCTCCGAAGTCCGGACCGACACGCCCTCGACGGACACCCCGTCCCCGACCGGCCCCTCGAAGAGCCGCAGATCCTCCTGCGCCACCGTCCCGGCGGACTGACCGGGCGGTGCCACCTGCCCGAACACCGGGTTCGCCGGCACCGCCGGTGCGGGCGTCGCGCAGCCGCACGCCGACTGCCGGCCGGCAACCGGTTCGGACCCGCACCAGGGGCATCGCTGTGCACTCACGTGAATGGCCCCTCCTCCGGGCGGCCACAGCATATGCCGATGATCAAGTGAAGTCCGACCGGAGCGCCTGCCCGACCGCCACCCGGCCGAGGAAGCCCGCTGCGGTCGGCCTGTGACGACCGGATATGCGAAATGGGTATCGCTCGATACAGTCGTCCCTTTACAACTGGTTGTGGGGACAACCGGAGCGCCTTGGGGAGGGCCTGCGAGACATGAGTCGACGCTCGAGTGGCTCGGTCGGCGTCTGGGCCGAAATGCAGCGGCAACAGCAGCGCCAGTTGGAGGCCGAAGCCAGGCGGCAGAGGCAAGAAGCGCAGCAAGCACGTGCCTATCAACGGCGAGCGATCCAGAACCACCGCGAGTACCGGCAGGCAGAGGCCCTGCGCCGCACGGAGGAACTGGACGCGCACGTCACGTCGCTGCAAGGCTTTCTCGCCTCGGGTTGTCAGGCTCCGCCTTTCAGGGCTCTCCTTCTCATGCGCCCTGAAGAGGTCCAGCCCTTCGCTCCCGGCCCCCTGGCGCAGCCCGTGCCCATGCCGGACTTCCGGCACTACCAGGTGCAGAGCGGGTGGACTGCCACACGGCGGGCCCAGGCGCAGGCCGAGGCCCGGGCGCAGTTCGAGAGGGACTGGCAGTCGGCCCAGGCGGCGGAGGCTCGACGTCAGCAACAACTGGCGGCGTACCGGCGGGAGTACCAGCAGTGGGCCGATGCCCAACTGGCCGATGCGCGCCGCCACAACGCAGGCATCGAAGAACTGACCGAAGCAGTCGGGCGCCGCGAACCCGACGCCGTGGTCGAGTACTTCTCCGCCGCTCTCTACGCCTCGACCGCATGGCCGGAGGGTTTCCCGCGTCAGGTGGCCGCCGCGTACGACTCGGCGGCTCGCCGGCTGGTGCTGGACTGGGAGCTGCCCGCCTACACCGTCGTCCCCGAGGCCAAGTCCGTCCGGTACGTGTCCGGGGTGGACCAGGACAAGGAGACGGCCCGCCCCGTGGGCCAACGCCGGGCTCTGTACCGGGAGGTCCTCGCGCAGTGCATGCTCCTCGTCCTGCACGAACTCTTCGCAGCGGACGAGACGGGCACACTCGAGGAGGTGACCCTGAACGGGTTCGTGGACGGGCACGACCCGACGACGGGCCGACCGGGCCACATCTACCTGGCGACCGTCATGACGTCGAGAGCGACGTTCCGCGACCTGTACCTGGCCCAGGTGGACGCCGGCAGTTGTCTGTCCGACGCGCTGCGCGGACAACTCTCCGCTCGCCCCGATCAGCTCACGCCGGTACGGCCCGGCCGCCGGCCGCAGGACGTCGGAAACCGCGTCGTCACCCATGGCAGCGACGAGGGACCCGACCTGTACGACATGGATCCGATCGCCTTCGAGCATCTCGTCGCCGAGCTCTTCCGGGCCATGGGGATGCAGGCGGTCACCACGCAGCGCTCTAACGACGGCGGGGTGGACGTCGACGCTCTGGATCCGACACCGATCCGGGGCGGCAAGATCGTCGTGCAGGTGAAGCGCTACCGCAACACGGTGCCGCCCACCGCCGTCCGCGACCTGTACGGAACCGTGCAGGACGCCGGCGCCAACAAGGGTGTCCTCGTGACGACATCGGGGTTCGGCCCCGGCTCGCACACCTTCGCCAACGGCAAGCCGCTGGAACTGATCTCCGGCACCGAACTCGTCGACCTGTTGCATCGGCACGGACTGCGAGGGCGTCTGGGCGACGGCGCCCGCCGGCCGGCAGCGCAGCCGACTCCGACGGTCCCGGACTTCCGACTGCCCGACGACTACAACATCCTGGGCATGTCGTGGACCGGAGGCGTCGCCCTGGACGTGTGTGCTCTCGTCTGCCGTGGCAGCAGGATCCTCAGTGACGATCACTTCGTCTTCTACAACAACCCCCAGACAGCGGACGGCTCCGTACGCGTGCTGCCTCCGACCGCACCGGACAAGGCCGCCGTCTGCGTCTCCTTCGACGAGTTGCCGGACGAGGCCGACCGGTTCGTGCTCGTGGCCGCGATCGACCCGGAGGCGAACCCGGACGCCGACCTCTCCGGCTTCACGGACGCCTCGATCCGCCTGCTCGACCCGAGCCTGACCGACCTGGGGCGGCTCGAGGTCTCCGACGGCCGCCCGGGCGAAACCGCCTTGGTGCTCGGTTCCTTCCGCCGCAGACCGAACGGGGACTGGGACTTCGTCCTGGGCGGCAAGGGCTACGCGGGCGGCCTGGAGCAGCTCGTCCAGGACTTCGGCATCGAGGTGGATTGAAGTGCTCTCCTCCCTTCGCGAGCTTGGGAAGGAGATTCCCGTCTACCTTGCGGTGGCGGGCTTGACGCGTTGGTCACGCCTGACGACTGCCCTCCCGGCAGCCGGGATGAGCGCGTGGCCCGTCCGGTACAGGTGCAAGATGTTTAGGGCCGCGTTGTGGTCGGCGTTGCCCGACCACCCGCAGTCCGGGTTCTTGCACACGAACGTGGCCTGGTCCTCCCGACTGCCCGGCTTGATGAAGCCGCAGACGGAACAACGCCGGGAGGTGTTGGGGGCGGGCACCTTGTGCAGGGAGCCGCCGTACCGGCCGGCCTTGTACGCCAGCATCGTGACCGTCCTGCCCCACGCCTCCTGGCTGATGGCACGGTTGAGTCCGGCCTTCTGGGCGACGCCGGTCCCCGGCTCGGCGATGGTGCCCCGAGCGGACTTGACCATGTTCGTGATGGTGAGTGCCTCGACCACCATGACGCCGTACGTGTGGGCGAGGGCGGTGGTCGTCTTGTGCTGCCAGTCCTGGTGCCGCCGCGTGGCTTTGGCGCGCAGCCCCCGGATCTGGTCATAGGTGTGGTGCAGGCGGCGGCTGGTGCGCTCGCCAGGCTTGCAGTGAGCCTTGCGCTGGGCGGCCCGGCGCTCGAGGCGCAGGAGTTTGCTCTTTTCCTGCGTGTTCAGCCACTTGTCACGGTCGGCGCTGCCGTCCGGGAGGCGTGGCGCACGCCCGTGGTCCTGGTGGTTGCCGTCCGAGAGGGCCAGGGGCAGGTTCACCCCGGCGTCGATCCCCACCTGTGCTCCCTGGTGGGGTGCGGGCTTGGTTTCGAGGCTCTGCACGCGGAAGGCGATGTGCCATCCCAGGTGGTCCTTGACCAGCCGTACCCCGGTGATCCGGTTGCCGGCGTTCGCGTTCTTGCCCACGGGGAGGTCTTTGGTCCAGCGGAAGCGGACACGGCCGACCTTGGGAATGTTGGCCATGCCCCACCGGCGGTGAACCCGCTTGATCTGCAGGTCACGGCCCTGCGAGATGTCCACACTCATCACGGACCGCAACCGGCCCTTGAAATTCGGAGCATCCACGCGGCCGTCCCAACAGTTCTTCCAGGCCTGGAAGTACGTCTTGAGCACCGCCTGCGCGGCCTGCGCAGGAAGGACGGCAAGGAAATCGACCTCTTTTGCGGGCCTGGCGTATCGCGGCATCCGCGTTCACCAGAGTCCGCTTGTCCTTCGGCATCATCTGCCACCACGCGTGCAAGCAGTTCCACATCGTGCGCGCGGCATGCGCCTGCTCGTCGATGAGGAGATTCTCGGCAGGGGACAGTGCCAGCCGGGCACGATGCCCGAACTGCCGCTTCACCCAACCGAGTTCACCCATGACGGTCACGATCCTACAGTTCGTCTATGTCACCGTGACGGATCCGCATACGGGGAGGTGCGCACGGACTTCGAGGCCGAACTCAAGCAGCTCAACAGTGAGAAGGACCACGTGCACCTGCTCGTGCACTACCCCGCCCAGGCCCAGTCCTCCAAGCTGGTCAACTCCGCCTCCTCCAGGCGTCTGCGCCAGGAGTACGACGCGCACATCCGCCGCTACCTACAGGGCGGCCACTCCTGGTCCGCTCCTACTCACCGGAAGCTGCGACGGTGCGACCCTGACCGTCCTCCGCCAATACATCGAGAACCAAAAGCGCCCCATGGGCTGAGGTGAACAGTGCCGACCCGTGCTCACCCGCGAGTCAGAACAGTCCTGAGATGGCCTTCACCCCCGGCGTATATACCGGAGCACTGGCCAAGATCAAAAGGTAGATGAAGCGCGGCTCGGGCCGGGACTGAGCTTCGCCCCCAGGGGCGTGACGGCGCTGAGACCCGGGCGGCGCTGGCGTTGCGAATCTGCGTGGGTCCCGGTCGCGGACGTACCGTCGTGCACGTCAGGGCCAGACTCGCCTCTCACCGAAACGGCAGGAACGCTCCATGAGTACCACGCACTACGACGTCGTCGTCCTGGGCGCCGGGCCCGGTGGCTACACCGCGGCCGTGCGCGCCACCCAGCTGGGCCTTCGTGCCGCGGTCGTCGAGGGGAAGTACTGGGGCGGTGTCTGCCTGAACGTGGGCTGCATCCCGTCCAAGGCGCTCCTGCGCAACGCCGAACTCGCGCACATCTTCACGCAGCAGGCCTCGACCTTCGGCATCCACGTCGACGGAGAGGTCAGCTTCGACTACGGCGAGGCCTACCGGCGCAGCCGGAAGGTCGCCGACGGCAGGGTCGCCGGGGTGCACTACCTGATGAAGAAGAACGGCATCACCGAGTACGACGGGCGCGGCATGTTCATCGACGACCACACGCTGCGGGTCGATCTGACGGCGGGCGGGAGTGAGACCGTCACCTTCGGGAACTGCATCATCGCGACCGGCGCCACTACCCGCCTCCTGCCGGGCACCGCCCTCAGTGACCGCGTGGTGACCTACGAGGAGCAGATCCTCTCCGAGACGCTCCCCGAGTCCATCGTCATCGCCGGTGCCGGGGCGATCGGCGTCGAGTTCGCGTACGTCCTGCACAACTACGGCGTCAAGGTGACCGTCGTCGAGTTCCTGGACCGCATGGTGCCGACCGAGGACGCCGATGTGTCCAAGGAACTGTCGCGCCAGTACCGCAAGTTGGGCATCGAGGTGCACACCGGGACCCGGGTGGAGTCCATCGATGACAGCGACCCCGGGGCCAAGGTGCGCGTCACCGTCTCCAAGGACGGGCAGCAGCGTGTGATCGAGGCCGACAAGGTCCTCCAGGCGATCGGCTTCGCGCCTCGCACCACCGGATACGGGCTCGAGAACACCGGCGTGCGGCTCACCGAGCGTGGCGCGATCGACGTGGACGGACGCGGCCGCACCAACGTGCCCCACCTGTACGCGATCGGCGACGTGACTGCGAAGCTGATGCTGGCGCACGCCGCGGAGGCCATGGCCGTGATCGCCGCCGAGACGATCGGCGGCGCGGAGACCATGGAGGTCGACTTCACGATGATCCCGCGCGCCACCTACTGCCAGCCGCAGATCGCCAGCTTCGGGTGGACCGAGGCACAGGCCCGCGAGCTCGGCTTCGACGTGAAGGTGGCGAAGTTCCCGTTCTCCGCGAACGGGAAGGCCCACGGCCTCGGTGAGCCGACGGGCTTCGTGAAGGTCATCAGCGACAACCGGTACGGCGAACTGCTGGGCGCCCATCTCATCGGTCCCGAAGTGACCGAGCTGTTGCCGGAGTTGACGCTGGCTCAGCAGTGGGATCTGACCGTCCACGAGGTGGCCCGCAACGTGCACGCGCACCCGACGCTCGGCGAGGCCGTGAAGGAGGCGGTGCACGGGCTGGCCGGGCACATGATCAACATGTGACGGTCGTCCGGGCGGCGCCCCCTCCGGTGGCCACGTCTCCTCGGTCAGGTGTTGACCGACGCCGGGCCGTCACGCGGTCGCGAGCGATACCTCGGTCGACTTGATCAGGGCGACGACGGGGGTGCCGGGGGCCAGGGCCAGGTCGGTGACGGCGTCCTTGGTGATGGCGGACGTCAGTGCGCCGCCCGGGACGCTGACCTTGACGGAGGCCATGGCGCCGCCCGTGGCGATGTCGGCGACCGTTCCGGCGAGCTGGTTGCGGATGGACAGCCCTTCGACCGTGCCGGTGGCGAGGGAGACCTCCGTGGACTTGACCAGGGCGCGTACGGCGGATCCCTCGGTGAGGCCGAGGTCCTTGACGGCGTCCAGGGTGATCGCCGCGGTGATGTCCTGGCCGCCGTCGAGGCGGACCTTGACCGTTGCCATGGCCTCACCCGCGGTGATGCCCGTGACGCTGCCGGGAAGCTGATTGCGAATGCTCAGGCTCATGCGGAACGCCTCACAGAAAAGGTATGGAATGTCAGGCTTTGCGCCTGTGTAGGCCTCACCGTAGCCGGGTCGGGTGTGACGGGTGTGAGGCCCATCGCATCTGCGAGGTGAAGGGGAGTGAGCGCCTGGCAGGTCGGAGGCACCCAGTTCGTCACGGGATGCCGGGACGCAGAGCGTGGTGTCAGGCGGGGTACGCGTGCGTCTGCGTCGCCTTGACCGTGGCCCAGACCGGGGCGCCCTGGTGGAGGTTCAGCTCCGCGGCGGCGACCGTCGTGAGGTCGGCGGCGAGCGTGAGTTCACCCGTGAGGTCCGCGCGGATCTGGTCCCCGTGCGTCTCGAGCCCGGCGACCTGACACCGCCACAGATTCCGGGCGCTGGTGCCGGCGGGCCGGTCCCGGTAGAGGGTCACGGCGCTCGGCGGGAACGCCACGAAGGCGGGCCCCGACAGCTCCTCGCTGGTCGCGATGTCCGGCCCGGAGCCGACCCGCACCACATGCCCGTCGGCCTGACCCTTGTAGAGGTTGAGGCCGACCAGCTGGGCGATGTAGTCCGTACGCGGACGGCGGGCGATGTCGGCGGGGGCGCCCTCCTGGACGACGCGCCCGTGCTCGATGACGACGAGCCGGTCGGCGAGCACCATCGCGTCCAGCGGATCGTGGGTGACCAGGACGGCGACGGCCTCGAAGTCGGCCAGGTGGCGCCGGAGTTGGGCACGCACGTCGAGACGGGTGCGCGCGTCGAGTGCGGCGAGCGGTTCGTCGAGGAGCAGCAGTCGCGGACGGGTGGCCAGGGCGCGGGCCACGGCGACGCGCTGCGCCTGGCCGCCGGACAGCCGGCGCGGCTTGGCGCCGTGGTGGTCGGCGAGGCCCATGCGGTCCAGCCACTTCGCGGCCTGCTCACGCGCCTCGGCCTTGGACGCGCCGTGGCAGCGCGGGCCGAAGGCGACGTTGTCCAGGGCGCTCAGGTGGGGGAAGAGGAGGTAGTCCTGGAAGACCACGCCGACCGGCCGGGACTCGGGCGCCGTGCGGTCCAGCGCACGGCCGTCCAGGTGCAGATGACCACTTGTCAGCGGCGTGAGCCCGGCCAGGGCGCGCAGGGCTGTGGTCTTGCCGGCGCCGTTCGGACCGAGCAGTGCGACCACGTCGCCGGGGGCGGCGCGCAGCGCGACGTCGAGGCGGAAGGTGCCGCGGTCGACGACGAGGTGGGCGTCCAGGCCGTCGGCGCGGATGTCGTGGGCGGGGGCGCCACCGGTGACGTGGTCGATGTGCGTCATGAGGCGGTCCTCCGGTGGTCGTGCGGTCCGGCGAGGACCGGGTGGGGGAGGGTGGGGCCGGTCATGACGCCGTCATCCAGCGGTCCCGCAGCCCCGCGAGGACCGCGATCGACACGGCGAGCAGCACCAGGCTGAGGGCGATCGCGGCGGCCGGGTCGTTCTGGAGCGCCAGGTACACGGCCAGCGGCATCGTCTGCGTACGGCCGGGGAAGTTGCCCGCGAACGTGATGGTCGCGCCGAACTCGCCGAGCGCGCGCGCCCAGGCGAGCACGGCACCCGCGGCGATGCCCGGCATGATCAGCGGCAGCGTCACCCTGCGGAACGCCGTGAAGCGGGAGGCGCCCAGGGTCGTGGCGGCCTCCTCGAATCGCGGATCGGCGGCCCGCAGCGTGCCCTCCACGCTGATGACGAGGAACGGCATCGCCACGAACGACTCCGCGACCACGACCCCCGCCGTGGTGAACGGCAGCGTGATCCCGAACCACGAGTCCAGCAACTGCCCGACGACGCCGTTGCGTCCGAGCGCCAGCAGCAGGGCCACACCGCCCACCACCGGGGGCAGTACGAGCGGCAGTGTCACCAGTGCCCGGACGAAGCCGCGCCCGGGGAATTCGGTGCGCGCGAGCAGCCAGGCCAGCGGCACCCCCAGGACCAGGCTCACCGCCGTGGCCGCCGTCGCGCAGATGAGCGACAGCTGGAGGGCCTGCCAGACCTCCGGACTGGTCAGCTGCTCCGGCAGGCTGCGCCAAGGGGCCCGTACGAGCAGGGCGATCAGGGGCAGCAGCAGGAACGCGAGGCCGACGAGGGCGGGCAGCAGGAGCGGCAGAGGCACCCCGCGGCCCCGGGCGCCCGGCCGGGCACGCCGACGCCGCGGCCCGGCCCCACGGGTGTCGCCACCCGTGAGGACCTCGGCCGCGGCACCGGACTTGTCGAGCTCGGTCACGGCTTGAGGAACCCGGCTGCGGTCAGGACCTTCTGGCCCTCGGCGGACTGCACGAGCGCGATGAACTCCTTCGCCGCCTCGGCGTTCGGCGCGTCCTTCAGGAGGGCGATCGGGTAGTCGTTGATGGCGTTCGCGGATTCGGGGAACTCGACGCCCTCCACCTTGCTGCCCGCGGCCTTCACGTCGGTCTTGTAGACGACGGCGGCGTCGGCCTCCTTCAACTCGACCTTCGTCAGGGCGCTCTTGACGTCCTGCTCGTACGAGACCGGGGTGAGCTTCAGCTTGCTGGCGTCCAGCGCCTTCTGGGCGGCGGCGCCACACGGCACCGTCTTGTCGCAGAGCACGACCTTGAGGTCGGACTTGGTGAGGTCCTTGAGGGAGGCGACCTTGTCGGGGTTGCCCGGCAGGGTCGCGATCTCCAGCTGGTTGCGCACGAACGTGGACGGGGCCGCGGCCGCGTCCTTCTTGTCCGTCACGATCGCCATCGTCTTGGGGCTGGCGGCGGCGAACACGTCGGCCGGCGCGCCACCGGTGATGCTGGCGGCGAGGGTGTCACTGCCGCCGAAGCTGAACGTCACCTTCGTACCTGGGTGGGCCTTCTCGAAGTCCTTGCCCAGGGTCGTGAAGCTCTCCTTCAGCGAGGCCGCCGCGAAGACGGTCACCGTGCCCGAGATCTTCTCGGCGGAGTCCTTGGACGCCGAGGAGGAGTCCTTCTTGGACGACGAGTCCGAACCGGAGGAGCAGGCGCTCAGCGCCAGCAGCGCGGCGACGCCTACGCCGGTCACCTGCAGGGTCCGGCGGGTCCGGCGCGTGCAACGGGTCATCACGGGGTTACTCCCTAGGGCTCTTGTGGGAAGAATCGGGCTGATTCTCCGCGAAGCGTCCGGCGGACACTTCAAGGACTTTCGACGACCACGTTGGTCGATTTGATCACGGCGACGGCAGGCACACCGGGTTCCAGGTCCATCTCCTCGGCCGACTCCCGGCTGACCATGGCCACGACCCGGAAGGGCCCGGCCTGGATCTCCACCTGCGCCGACACGTCCCCGAGGATCACCTCGGTGACGATGCCGGAAAGGCGATTGCGCGCCGAGGATCCGTTGTTCGTCCGCTCGGTGCGGTGCAGCTGCCGGGCGTAGGACGCCAGGTCCGCTCCGGGGATGATCCGGCGGCCCAGCTCGTCACGCTCGGCATGCAGCCTCCCGCCGTCGACCCAGCGCCGAAGGGTGTCGGCGCTGACGCCCATCAAGGCGGCCGCCTCCCCGATCCGGTAGGTGCGCATGCACGGATCATACTGCCGCAGATGCGAGGGGGAAGTCTCTTGTTGCATCGCATGAGCTGGATCATGTGTGGATGGGGTTAGGCATGTGCGTTTGTATGAGAGTGCTGCCGTCGCCGCCCGGGTACGGTCATTCGGGAGGTGGTAGTCCGTGCGTCAATCCCTTACGGCCGCCGATCCGGTGGCAGAGCTCGCCCTGACCGGCGATGTCGCGCGCCCGGCCCGGCTGACGGTGCCCGATCTGCTCGAGTGGCCCCAGCACACGGCCCGGGTCAGCTTCGAGTGCGCCACCAGCGGCGTCCAGGAACACAGCTTCGCGGGCCCGCTGCTGCACGACGTCCTGCATGACGCCGGGCCCGGCTTCGACCCCGCCCGCCGCAAGGACCGGCTGAGGTTCCTGATCGCGGTGACCGGAGCGGACGGCCATCACGCCCTGCTGTCCTGGGCGGAGATCGACCCGGACTTCGGGCGGGCCCCGGTCCTGCTCGCCGTCACCATCGACGACACACCCCTCGACCGGGCCGGACCCCAGCTCGTGCTGCCCCAGGACCGCTGCGGGGCGCGGCACATCAGCGGCATCAACACCATCCGTGTGGACGGCGGCTACGCGTCGTGGGTGTGACACGGCGGGAGCACCCGTCGTCACCCCCGGCCCTCGACCGCCCATGGAGCGCCGCATGCTGCTGCGCCGACTCGCATGCGCCGACTCGCACACCTGCTCGCGCTCGCCCGTGAGCGGCACTTCGCACGGGCGGCTGACTGACCCGGGGAGCGGACTCGTGCCGGCCGGCCACCCCGTTTCGCGAGCGGCACCCGAAGGCCAGGGCGGACATCGGGTCGCTGTTGTCCGCCGAGACGACCCGCGGACTCGCAGTGGCCTTGGCGGAAAGCTGCTGTCCCGGCAGGGCAAGGTTCGCTTCGATCCGTCGAGTTCACCGAGAGGATCGTGAAAGGCGCCTTCCGGCAACGGAGTTGAGAAGTTCCCCCTTGTGGCCAAGGTGCTCGGCATGCCTTACGGCGACCCGGCCGGCGGACACCCGAAGACGTACGCCCGCGACGGCCTCCCGCACATCGGCCACTGTCGCGGCGGCCGGTCCGCCCCATGCCGACGCGATCGACTTCACGTCCGGCCGGCTGCTCGGCAGCGTGTCAGGGGACAGGGTCGGCGCCGTGGGGGAGGAGCGTGGCCGTCCGCGTGCGGC